>JAUVXL010000209.1 GCA_030603595.1 Sedimentisphaerales bacterium
TATACGCCGGATGCAGCTTACAATGGCGACGACTCGTTTACCTATACGATCAGCGACGGCAAGGGCGGAACGGATACGGGCAGCGTAACGGTTACGGTTCTCGCAGTGAACGATCCGCCTTCGGCCGGCGACGACAGCGCGGCCACCGATGAGGATACCGCGGTCGTGATCGATGTTCTTGCCAACGACAGCGATATCGACGGCGATACGCTCAGCGTGGAGTCGGCCACAAACGGGTCGAACGGCATCGTTGTAGTCAACGGCGATAACACGGTGACTTATACGCCGGATGCAGCTTACAATGGCGACGACTCGTTTACCTATACGATCAGCGACGGCAAGGGCGGAACGGATACGGCCACGGTGACCATCACGGTCAACCCCGCCGGCAGTATCGTTTACGTCGCAAGCATCGATATGTTGGACTTCGTGTCTGCAGGAAGGAATTCAAAGGCCGTCGTCGGGATTACGTTGAATGCCCCTGAAGCGGGGGCTACGGTTCTTGGGGACTGGTACTTTAATGGAGAAGTTATTCAAACCGGCGCCAGCGGCACAACCGACGCCGGCGGATATACCGAGATTGTTTCGGTGCCGGTGAAGGCAAAGAGCGGCGACGTCTTCAGGTTTGTCATTACAGACGTGGGGCTCAGCGGATACACTTACGATTCCAATCAAGGCGTAACGGAGAATTCGATTACCTTTCCTTGAGACCGACATAAGGACTGAGAAATGAGTTTGGCTCCAAAGGGACGGCGGCTTTGCCAGGGATTGGCAGGTTTTCCGCCGTCCCTTTCTTTTCGCGCGTATTTCGCGACTTTTCATGCCCACTGGCCTACTTTGCCGAGAAGAAGATAGACAGGACACATCGGATAGGGCATGATGCGGTGAGATGGAGGTTGGCGGGGTTCTGTTCACGGTAGAAGGAGCGAAGACGGTTGCACCGCCTGTGACCAGAGAGGATAACGGTCCGGCAACAAACAAATCCTCCTGCCAACGGTCCTGTCTTCCAATCATAATGAAGCCTTCATGCTTTTGTAATAGTAACGTGGTATCCAGCGGCTATTTGATGTATAATGCCTTATCAGGAATCAAGGGGTTTTACAACCGCTCCGCTGTGGCTAGCTTCTGGAGGGCAGTCCCTGTTTTTCCTGAAGTAGGAAATTGCAGATAGTATGCATTGTTCAAACAGTTACGGATTTCTCAGGTCACTTTTTATGAAGGCCACCCTGATAATAATGAAGAGTTCTATGACCTTGGCTACGGTAGGAATTCTTGCCTTTGCGGGCGTGGTTTTCGGGGCCAGTTTATCAGAGGTGAGGATTCCCAAACAGTCAGATTGGATTGAGCATGGAGTAGTTATTAAAAGCGGTAAATCCGGCTCGTGGGATACACGATTTTACGGTCAGGTCAGCCCCTGTACGGTCGTAAAGAAGAATGGGGTTTTCTATCTGTACTATGTAGGGGCCAACGGCAATCGTCCGACCGACGGCGGACCTGGGAACCGCGCGCTTGGCGTGGCCGCCAGCAGAGACGGCATTCACTTTACGAAGTTCAGCGGCAACCCCATTGTTGCTCACCAGCCGGCCAAGAATGTCGAAGAGGGCGTCTTTTCCGCAGGTGGGATGATTGACAAGAACGGTGACTTACTTCTGTATTATGGTGCTATATGGGCAGAGAACGCTTCGACAGAGGAAGTGCGTTGCCATGTTGCGCTTGCTCAATGCCGTGACGCAAAGAAGTTCAAAGACTATGGGTATGTTCTATCGTGGAACGATCGTTCCGTGTGGGGATACGGAGATGAAATCTTCCCATTGGGGGCCTACTACGCAAATGATAAGTATCACGTATATTACGTGGCAAAGGGCAGTGCAGGCGCTTGGAAGCTGGGGGTCGCTACGGGCTCCTCGCCGGAGAAAATGCGAAACACACGAGCCGTGCTAACCAAAGGACAGATTATAGGCGGATGCGACCCTATTTTCATAAGCAGTGACAAAATCGCACTGTTTATCGTGTATGACTTTGACAAAAACTACATCGAGGTTCGTACAGCCGACGTGAATTTGCCGGAAAGGCTTAGCGACCCGGTTGAGACATACCGCATGTTCCCGCCGCGTTATCGTCACACGGCGGTTTACCTCGACCGGGATGAGAAGAAATGGTTTATGTATCAGGCGACAGACCGAGCAAGGGATGGGAATCAGATCGTAGCCAGGACAGCACCGATGAAACCGGTCAATGAAATGAATTGAAAAGAAAACGGAGATTTATACTGATAAACAGGGACGGCGGGGCTGTTGAAAGACCCCGCGATTTGCTGTGATTGTTTTGACTTGGGAGTTGTTTTCGATTAGGATCGCACGCAAATACATAAGCTGAGAGTACGGCCTAAAGGGCTGTCCGGCCGGAATAATTGTGCAGTTATGGAGATAAGTTATGCAATCATTGGAAAGTAAGCACTCAGAGAAGGGTTATTGCAAATCAGAGAAATGCGGCGGGGATGGGGGGAGGCGTCGGTGGGCTATTTTGATATTGCCGATTGTCGGATTGGGGGCTTTGATATGGTTTCTCTTGCGCGTGATACCTAAGCCTTCGCGGGCGACGTATCCCTGTCAGCGGATGGCTTTTCCTTTGGCTTCGGGGTTTGTGATCTGGCTGGTTGGGTTGGCCGGGTCGTGGGCAGCGTTTAGAAAGGCCAAACTGAGCGCTGCGAAAAGGCGAGATGTACTCACCCTGCTGTTCGTTGCGGCGAGCGTCGGGGCCCTTTGGGTTGCGATAAGCTTTACGGGCGAAAGATTCGTGTTGGCCGAGGCTCAGAACACCAACGAGCCGATGGGAGTCGCCAAAGGAATCAATCCCGGGCGCGTTGTTTGGGTTCACGACCCCGATGCGACCGACTGGGAAGGGCCGGGGGACGGTCATTGGTGGCATAGCGATCATACGAATCAAGCGGCTGTCAGCCGGATGATGTCGGATGCGGTAAGAAAACTGACCGGTGCGGCGAACGAGGCAACGGCGTGGGATAGACTTTTCAAGCATCTGAACAAAACCCGAGGCAAAGGCGACGTCGGCTATAAGCCGGGCGAGAAGGTTATTATCAAGGTGAACTTCGTGGGATTCATCCGGGCATTCAGAGGCGTCAACACCGAGAATTACAACCTGGACGACGGCAGGGATTATATGAACACATCCCCGCAAATGATTACCGCCCTGTTGCGGCAACTGACCCGCATAGTGGGCGTGAGGGAGTCCGACATTTCCATCTGCGATACCCTTGCTTATACGGCCCATGAGTATTACGATATACTGCACGAGAGGTTCCCCGGCGTGCGTTTTGTCGAGCAAGGCGGCAAATTCGGACGAATCAAGTCCGTCG
Source organism: Sedimentisphaerales bacterium (assembly GCA_030603595.1). GTDB lineage: Bacteria > Planctomycetota > Phycisphaerae > Sedimentisphaerales > Anaerobacaceae > JAFGCD01. The sequence goes on from JAUVXL010000209.1 coordinate 3,374, forward strand.
AATCCAAGGTTCCGCTTTACTGGAGCTGCAACCCGCAAGGCGTGAGCCAGGATTACATACCTGCATCCTTCGCCGAGGCCGAGTACTTGATTAATCTTGCCAACCTCAAGGCCCATACGGGGGCTGGCGTGACGCTTTGTGCGAAGAACCATTACGGCTCGCTGGTCCGGACGCCTGTGGCGAGGGGTTACTACGATATGCACAAGAACGCGTTCGCTCAAAAGGCGGGGATATATCGTCCGTTGGTCGATTTGATGGGGCATGCGCACTTCGGGGGCAAGACGCTACTGTATCTGGTCGATGGATTGTACTGCGGGATACACCCCAAAAACAGGTCTCCGCAGAAGTGGAACTCATATCCTTTCGACGGCGACTGGACTTCGAGCCTTCTGGCCTCGCAGGATCCGGTGGCGGTCGATTCGGTGGGTTTCGACCTTGTCCGGGCGGAGTATGCCGATCCTGCCGGTAGAGTCGGCGTTGACGACTATCTGCACGAGGCGGCCCAGGCGGGCAATCCTCCTTCCAGGACGTTTTACGACCCGGACCATCAGGGCAACGTCAAGAGGTTGGCCAGTCTGGGCGTGCACGAGCATTGGAATAACGCTAAAGATAAGAAGTATTCACGCAATCTTGGGACGGGCAAGGGTATCGAGCTTGTGGCGGTAAAGGGCAAGGCCGCCGGGAAGAAACAGGGAATCATCGCACCGGGGGCGAAGGTGGTCCTGCTTGCGGACGGGTTTAAGTTTACTGAGGGCCCTGCCGTCGATGGGAAGGGGAATGTGTATTTCACGGATCAGCCGAACAATCGGATTCATGAGTGGTCGGTGGACGGCAAGCTCTCGATATTCCACGATTCGCCGGGCAGGGCCAACGGGCTTTATTTCGATAAGAGGGGCAGCCTCTTAGCGTGCTCGGACCTGGATAACGAGTTATGGCTGATCGATATAAATCGTAATGTGACGGTGCTGGTTACGGGATACAAGGGCAAGAAGCTCAACGGGCCTAACGATGCGTGGATCGATTCGAAGGGCGGCATTTACTTCACCGACCCATTCTATAAGAGACCCTACTGGAATCGGGGCCCGATGGAGCAGGATGGGCAGCATGTGTATTATTTTACGGCGAAGGGGAAACTGATACGCGTTGCCGACGACCTGGTCCAGCCTAACGGTATCATCGGTACGCGTGACGGCAAGCGGCTGTATGTGGCCGATATCGGGGATAAAAAGACATACATGTTTGAGATCAAGGCTGACGGCATGCTTGGCGAGAAGAAGCTCTTTTGCTCGATGGGTTCGGATGGTATGACGATCGATAACGAGGGCAATATCTATCTGACCGGGCGAGGCGTTACCGTATTCAACAAGGCCGGCGAAAAGATCGAGCATATCGCCATCGACGAGGGCTGGACGGCAAACGTATGCTTCGGCGGCAAAGACATGCGAACGCTCTTTATAACCGCATCGGATTCTCTGTATGCAATTAAGATGCGCGTCAAGGGCGTGCGATAGATACCTGCTGCAATGAGTAAGTATACCCTTCAGGGTAATAAATTCCCGCGAGTGAGATTTTAAGTTGTTATTCTAAAGGTACTTACCCGCGAACGAACGGGAAATTTCAATCGTGAGCACTATAACTCAAACTGACCGGTTCGCCTTGTCATACCTGCGAAAGCAGGTATCCAGTAGTGTGGCGGGTGAGTGGATTCCCGCTCCCCGATTGGAGTCGAGGACAAGCTTCGCGGGAATGACACACTGTGCTATACTGCTGTCGCATAAGGACTTATCGTGCTGTTTTCTTCAAAACCGGTCGGTTTGCACAAGTAAGATTCGCTACGAAAGGAGACGACAGTGAAGACGAAAGTTCTATTCGCAGTGGCTGCGGTGTGCATTTTTACTGCGCTCGCTGTGGCGTCGGCGCCCCTGGAAGTGGAGATTGTCGGCGTTAAGAAGATATGGGATAAGGCGCCTCACAATGCGTTTACCGACCTTGCTCGGTGGGGCGGGAAGTTCTACTGCGTTTTTCGCGAGGGTAGAGGGCATGTTTCGAGCGATGGGAAGATTCGAGTGCTTGAATCTGGCGATGCCGAGGTTTGGGATTCGGCGGCTCTCGTTTCGTTTGGAGGTTACGACTTGCGGGATGCTCATCTGTCGGAGACGCCGGACGGCAGGCTGATGCTGGTCGGTGGGGCTGCGCCGCGTGAGAAGGACAATCAGGGGGCGCCTACGGGTACGTTCGTTAGTTTCTCGGAGGACGGCAAGTCTTGGTGCGAGCCTGAAATCGCCATCGAGCCGGGGCGGTGGATGTGGCAGGTTAGCTGGCGCGAAGGAAAGGCATACGGCATATCTTATGCAGCCGGGCAGCGCAGGCCTTGGCTCGAATTGCATGTGAGTTCCGATGGCGTTGAGTACCAATCGCACGTTGCCGAGTTGTTCGGAGAAGGTTACCCGACCGAAGTTACGCTGCGTTTCGACGAGGATGGGACCTGTTACACATTGATGCGGCGGGACCGTAGCGGGAGTGCGGCGAGCAGCGCGATGTTGGGTGTGAGCCGGCCGGACTACAAGAAATGGCAGTGGCGCGATCTCGGCACGGAATTCAACGGCTTTGGCGGGCCCAATTTTATTAAGATAGCCGGCGGTCACTGGATCGCTGCGGGTCGGATGCACCAGGGCGGGGCACATACGGCGTTGACGTATATCGACGTTGCCGGCGGCACAATGACCAAGCTTGCGAAACTGCCGAGCGGCGGCGATACGAGTTATCCCGGCCTGGTCTGGCATGACGGGATGCTTTACGTCAGCTACTATTCGAGCCATGAGGGCAAGACGAGTATCTATCTGGCTAAGGTCAAGGTCCATCCGAAAGAAACCTTCGGTGCCGAGGCGAATCCCACGGGAGACCTCATCGGGGGCGGCAAGGGGTATCGACAATTGGTGGGCCAGGGTGATTATACTGTCCGGACGTTAGAGGAACTGCGGACCGCGTTAGGACAAGCCAAGACCGGGGAGGTCGTGTACATAGACGACACCGCTGAGATAGACGTGAGCGACAGCGAGAAAATCGTTATACCCGCCGGCGTGACGGTGGCAAGTGGTCGCGGCAAAGCCAATTTGCCGGGGGCTCTTCTGCACAGCGGTAATCTGGCGACATCGCCTCTTTTTTCCGTCGGCGGCGCGGGAGTACGCATTACCGGGTTGCGACTGCGCGGGCCCGATCAGCAGCGCAGGACCGAACAGATGCGAAAACTGTATAAGGAAGGGAAATACTACAGCATTCCGAATTCGGACGGTATCATCTGCTCGCATCCCGGCCTGGAGGTGGACAATTGCGAGGTTTGGGGCTGGAGTCACGCGGGGGTGTTTCTAAAAGCGGGTGCCACGAAGGCACACATTCATCACAACAATATGCACCATAACCAGCGGAGCGGATTGGGCTACGGCGTTTGCCTCGACCGAGCCGACGCCCTTATCGAGGCGAATCTTTTCGACTTTTGCCGTCATCATATCGCCGGGACGGGTCGGCCGGGGACGAGCTACGAGGCCCGCTACAATCTGGTGCTCGAAAACGCCAACGGCCACAGTTTCGATATGCACGGCGGCGCCGACCGCAAGGACGGAACGGATATAGCCGGGGACCTGATCTCGATTCATCATAATACGTTCAAGGCAACATCGGTGCGGGCGATTGTCATCCGGGGAAAGCCCAGAGAAAGCGTCGAGATACATCACAACCGGTTCCTTCATTCGAGTAGCGGCAAAGCCATCGCTCAGACTAACGCCTCCGGGAATATGAATATCGGCTCAAATCAGTACACGCCGGACCGTATCACAAAAGACTAAGGACCTGTAAAAAAATTATCTTCCATTTTTGGCTGGCTGTGGCTTCGGCTAGCGGTGTCAGCAAAACTCGGACTACCAACCAGTAGGCCTGCGTTTTGCTTCCTTGCCAGCCTTGTCCTCGCTCAGCCAAAAACGAAACC
>JAUVXL010000273.1 GCA_030603595.1 Sedimentisphaerales bacterium
TTATCAACCTGGGATACCGCGCGGCCGAATCGCTCTGGCGCACCGCCATACCCGGCGATACGAACCTGGATAATACCGTCGATTTGGCCGATTTCGCCGCCTTCGCTGCGGCCTGGAAAGCCGGCGACTGCGACGGCTCGAATACCTGCCGCAAAGCCGACATCGACCAGTCAGGCGGCGTTGACTACAACGACCTGCGCATTCTCGCCGAAAACTGGCTCTCCGGCATTGTACACTGAGGACGGGTGTGGCTAATTTTTCTTGCACGACGGAATCTTCTTGGTGACAAGACGTTACGCTCATTTGTCATTCTGAGCGGTAGCGAAGAATCTGGGTTGCAAGGCGGGAGACTGTTTCATAGTCGAATGGTTCGCTTGCTGCTCGCCCAGATTCTTCGCCTTTGGCTCAGAATGACAAGAAAGTCGGTCTCGGCGCTCCGGGACTTCGTTTCACTCAGCATAACACGATGGAACTGCCTTGCCAGAAAATCTAGCCGGACCCGAACAAAAAGCGGCGGGGAGTTTTTGTGTGTGATTTATGTTTGAAGCGGTGCAATCAGGCGTAAGGCTTGATGGTATGGGCAAGGGCCGTCAGAAGGAAATCTACGAAAAAAGTTCTTGCCCTACTGTAAGCAATTCCTTATTGTCGCCGTCGGCTTTTCCTTGTCGTTAGGGGAGAAGTGAGAGTTTGGAACTCTCAAGAAGGGTTTTTGTCGCTCAGAGACGCTAATAGCCTAATCTGAGCTTTCCCTGCAGATAAGGACGTCTGAACACAGAAAATCTCAGGAGGATTACATGCCGAAGCGGAAAGACATCAACAAGGTAATGATTATTGGCTCGGGTCCCATCATCATAGGCCAAGCGTGCGAGTTTGACTATTCGGGCACTCAAGCCTGCAAGGCGCTTCGCAGCCTGGGGTACGAGATTGTGCTGGTCAACTCGAACCCTGCGACGATTATGACCGACCCCGGAACGGCTGATGTAACTTATATCGAGCCGCTGAATCTGGAGACAATGACGAAAATCATCGAGAAGGAGCGCCCGGACGCCTTGCTGCCGAACCTCGGGGGGCAGACGGGACTCAATCTAAGCTCGCAATTGGCCAAGGCCGGCGTGCTTGAGAAGTATGGAGTTCAGGTGGTCGGCGTTCAGGTCGATGCGATTAAACGCGGCGAAGACCGTCAGGCGTTCAAGGATACGATGAAAAAGCTCGGTATTGATATGCCGCGAAGTCTTATCGCCAACAGCTTAGAGGAAGCTGAAGAGGCCGTCAAGGAGATTGGCTTGCCCTGCGTTGTCCGGCCTGCATATACTATGGGGGGAATGGGGGGAGGCTTTGCGTACAATATGCAGGAGTTCAGCGCGTTGGCAGAGAGGGGGCTGCGGGCGAGCTTTGTCGGGCAGATTCTTGTGGAGGAATCGGTGCTTGGCTGGGAGGAGCTGGAGCTGGAGGTCGTGCGCGACAGCAAGAACCAGATGATTACCGTTTGCTTCATTGAGAATGTCGATGCGATGGGCGTGCACACGGGCGACAGCTATTGCACCGCGCCCATGCTCACGATTGCCCCGGAGCTGCAGAAGCGTTTGCAGAAATACTCTTACGATATCGTAGAGGCTATCGAGGTTATAGGCGGCACAAACGTACAGTTCGCACATGATCCTGTGACTGATCGTGTTGTGGTAATCGAAATCAATCCGAGGACATCCCGCTCTTCGGCCTTGGCGTCGAAGGCGACGGGTTTTCCGATTGCGTTGGTCTCTTCGCTTCTGGCCGGCGGGTTGACCATGGATGAAATACCTTATTGGCGGGATGGGACGTTGGAGAAGTACACGCCGTCGGGCGACTACGTGGTCGTCAAGTTCCCACGGTGGGCGTTTGAGAAATTCGAGGGACTCGAGGACAAGCTCGGCACTCAGATGCTGGCCGTCGGTGAAGTGATGAGCATCGGCAAGACATACAAGGAATCATTCCAGAAGTCAATCAGGTCGAGGGAAGACGGGCGGTACGGGCTTGGGTTTGCCAAGGACTATAATGAAAAGCCGCTTGAGGATTTAATGCGTTTGCTGGCTGAGCCGTCGAGTGAGAGGCAGTTTATAATGTACGAGGCGCTGCGGAAAGGCGCGGAGGTGCAGTCTTTGTTCGAGACGACGCACATTAAGGCGTGGTTTATCGAGCAGATGAAGGAACTGGTGGAGCTGGAAGAGAAAATTCTGACGTACAAGGGCAAAGCCCTTCCCGACAAGCTGCTTACTCAGGCGAAGAAGGATGGATTTTCCGACCGGTATTTGGCGCAGATTCTGGGCGTTGGTGAGGGGGAAATTCGAGCGCATCGCAAGAAGCTCGACGTTGTCGAGGGCTGGCATCCGGTCCCGGTCAGCGGCGTGGATGATGCGGCCTACTACTATTCGACATACAACGCACCCGATGTAACAGACGTCTCGCCCAACCGCAAGATTATGATTTTGGGTGGTGGGCCGAATCGTATCGGGCAGGGTATTGAATTCGACTATTGCTGCGTGCACGCCGCGTTCGCCCTGCGCGACGAGGGGATCGAGTCGATAATGGTCAACTGCAATCCGGAGACTGTATCGACGGACTACGATACGTCGAACAAATTATACTTCGAGCCTCTGACGGTTGAAGATGTGCTGAGCATCTATGAGAAGGAGAAGCCCGATGGCGTGATATGTCAATTCGGGGGGCAGACTCCGTTGAATATTGCCGCCGAGCTTGAGGCCGCGGGCGTGAAGATCATCGGGACTACGCCGGATGCCATTGAGTTGGCCGAAGATCGCGACCGCTTCCGTCAGAAGATGGAGAAGCTCGGCATTCCTCAACCCGAAAGCGGCATGGCCAGCACGCTAAAGGAGGCCATAAAGATTGCGAAACGAATCGGTTATCCTCTGATGGTGCGTCCTTCCTTTGTGCTCGGCGGGCGGGCGATGGAGGTCGTGCACGACGAGGGGATGCTGAAGCACTACATGCAGGCGGCGGTTGATGTCTCGCCGGAGCGTCCAATCCTGATCGATAAGTTTCTTGAGAATGCGATCGAGGCCGAGGCCGATGCCGTTGCGGACGGCACGGATGCCTTTGTGCCCGCGGTTATGGAGCATATCGAGTTGGCCGGCGTGCATTCGGGCGACTCGGCGTGCGTGATTCCTCCGACGACCATCCCGCAGAAGCATATTAAGACGATCCAGGAATATACGCGTAAGATTGCTACGGAACTGCACGTGGTCGGATTGATGAACATCCAGTACGCGATTTGCAACGACAAGGTCTATATCCTTGAGGCTAATCCACGTGCATCGAGGACGGTTCCGCTGGTCTCGAAAGTCTGCGGGATATCAATGGCGCGGATCGCGACGCAGTTGATGCTCGGCAAAAAGCTCAGCGACCTGGACTTGAAACATCGCGATATTCCGTACTATGGCGTAAAGGAATCCGTGTTCCCGTTCTATTTCTATCCTAATGTTGATCCTGTTTTGGGCCCGGAGATGCGTTCGACCGGCGAGGTGCTTGGTATGGCCGATTCGTTCGGCCTGGCATTCTACAAGGCGCAGGATGCCGCCCAGGGGCGGCTGCCTTCGGAGGGGACGGTCCTGATGACTATCGCGGATAAAGACAAAGGGCCTGCGGTTGTCGATATCGCCCGCAGTTTTGCCGGGCTGGGCTTCAAGATCAAGGCGACCGAGGGGACGCAGGAATTCCTTGCCAGGCACAAGATCGAGGCCGAGCGAGCCTACAAGATGCGCGAACAGCGCCCACATATTGCCGATGATATCGTGAACGGCGATATCCAGCTCTTGATCAATACGCCCAGGGGCAAGGCGAGCAAGGCGGATGATTCTTATATTCGCAAGGCCGCGATCCGGTATAGAGTCCCTTATATCACCACAATTCCCGCTGCAATTGCGGCTGCAAAGGGAATCGACGCAATCCGCGGGAAGACGCCGCAGCTCAAATCGCTGCAGGAGCATCACGCAGGCATAAACTAAAAAGTGGACCAAGAGAAAAGGAGACATAGACTATGGGTGCGCCAAGCGAAGCTGATGTGAGCAATCCGCCGCAGGCGGACCGGTTAAAGGCTAACCACCAGACCAGAACCGAACTTTGCGTGTAAGGAGGTAGCAAATTATGCGGAGCTTCGGGAAAGGTGTTATGTCAGCCACACTGCCAAGGAGGATGCACTTGAAGAACTCATCGAGGCTATGAAGGCCGATTTGCGTTACGCTGAAAATACGGTTAATTTCGATGATGACAAACTGAAACTCACCTGCCTGCCGCGACGCGCCGCACCATCCGGTAGCGAAATGAGTTCTCGCATGCGGCGCAGGCAGGTCGGCTGGCCGGGTAAAAAAGCAAAAACCCCTTTGACTCCGCCCGGTCAGGTGCGTATGCTGGAATCGCCCAAACAAGGTAAAGGCTGGCTGTTTCTAGACTGGAAAGCCCCCAATAAAAACAAGATGTATAGAGAGCAAGGTAATTATTGTTATGCAAAGAAATTAGGAAATATGATATAATTTTATTGAGAAGGAAAACCGGATGCCGATTATAAGCAGATTTTTCGGAATTGTAATTTATATGTACTGGAAAGATCATGCTCCGCCACACTTTCATGCGA
>JAUVXL010000157.1 GCA_030603595.1 Sedimentisphaerales bacterium
ATAACACTGCTTCTCTGGCTTGGCGCAGACCCTGCCGGAATCTTTTTGATTCTCGCTGCCATCGTCTCCGCATCCGTTTTCGCCGTCCGCCTCGCGTCCCTGCTAAAGCAACCGAGTCCGATGAGGAAAACAGCCTGTGCGTTGTCTTTCCTGCTATCGGCTGTTTTCGTGGTTCTCCTCGTATCGGGGGTGAACAACACCCTCTCAGACCGCCTCCAGGCCGTAAAGTGGAAGAAGCTATTGTCCGAAGATGCCCCTGCCGGGTCCTTCCGCACGGCCCAGGCCGAGTATCTCTATGGCAGTTATCGAGGCCAGTGGGTGGCCATCCGAGAAGGAAGCACTTGCGAAACGCTGCCCGATAAGGCCACAGCCGGTCAGATCGCAGCCATTAGCCTCTGCCAGAATCCGACAGCCGATTCGGTGCTCGTAGTCGGCTCCGGGCTTGGACTCTGCAGTCAATTCCTCCAAATCCCGCGAATCAAGAACGTCACTTGGGCCTCTACGGACACCGAGTATGCGCGCAAAATCGAAGCGTTCATCCCGGCGGACATGAGAATCAGCGACAGCCGGTTTGACCGGCTCAGTGGTGATCTCCGCAAAATGTTGGCCGAGAACTTGCGATCTTATGATATTGTCGTTGTCAACCTGCCCGATGCCACCAACTCAGTCCTCAACCGCTACTACACCGTCGAATTTTATGACCGGATCAAAAGGTCCCTCAAACCCGGAGGCGTCCTCGCAGTTCGCGTCACGGCGGGAGAGAACATAATGGGTACAGAACTGATAAACCTGGGCGCCTCGATCAGGCTGACGCTCAAAGAGGTGTTCGCCCGGTTTGTCCTGACACCCGGCGAAGAGAGTTGGTTTATCGCATCGGATTCGGAGAATCTCACATCCGACCCGGCCGCATTGCGGGACCGCTTCCAGTCAATAGAAGCATCTGAGACAGTCTTCCCCTCAGAGGCGCTCCTGTCGGTTTATCTGCCGGACCGAGCGGCCGCGGCCTTGGAGAGCTACTCTCATGCGGACTTGCCCGAGGACCTCCTGATCAACCGCGATTCCAAGCCGTTGACCCACCTTTACAGCCTCCTGCTAACAGCCAAGCGATCCGGGACGCCACTGACTCGTCTGGCAAAACTACTGACCTTGGCCGGCCCTTCGGTTTTCCTGGTTCCCGTCTTGGTCCTCGTCGTCCTGCGTCTCCTGTACATTCTCAGCACAAAACCCGGAATCGGCAGGTCCGGCTTCGATAGCTCGCTGCTTGTCTTCTCGGCCGGGGTTGTGGGCATCGGCACGGTAATAGTCCTGATGTATCTGTACCAGACCTATTTCGGCTCGCTCTTTCTGCACATCGGAATCATCTCATCCCTGTTCATGGTCGGCCTGACTATCACCGCTGCCGCGACCGGAGCACTGCTCAACCCGCCCAGGCGGGCCGCAAACCACAACACGAAAGCTGATCTCTCGGAAATCATCATCCTCTCGGCGGTTGTTATTCACACATTGATCCTTGCCGCAATTATATTTGTGCCCCTGGAACTCTGGGAATCCGGATCCGCCGGAGGCGGGTTGTTCGCTGTAGCCTTCCTATCCTGTGGATTGTGCGCAGGATGCTACTTTCCTATCGCCGCTCGCAGACTCGCCGACTGCGGCCTCGAAACCGCCCGCATCGGCGGCAAGCTCGAAACCGCCGATCACCTCGGCTCCGCCGCCGGGGGCGTGGCGACAAGCCTGCTCCTTGTCCCTGTCTTAGGCGCCAGAGCTGTGCTGCTGGTCTTTATCGTCCTTATGCTGGCCAACATTCCGGTCGCCCTGCTCGCGTTGCTCAAGCCACACAGACTGCGCTTCGCCGAAACTTCAGGGCCCGCCTTCCGCAGGCTCGGCTATGTCCTGCTTGGTGTCGCTGCGACAATCATTGTCTGTTCCAACATCCTGGTCCTCGCAGGCGCGCGCCTCATGCCTTCACTGCCGCCCCAAACCGCCCAGGCCCTGATCGGTGAATTGCCCCTGCAGCAAGTTTCGATTGCGCCCGAGACCATCGGAAGGCAAACCACCTATTTCAAAGTCCGTCGAACCGATCCGAATACAACCGAACCGGCCGGCTACGTATTCAGCTCCAACGACTTCGCCCCTGAAATACGTGGCTTCGGCGGAAAAATAAATCTGGCGATCTACATAGATACCGCCTTCAATCTCATCGACTTCCAACTGGTCCGCTCCAACGAAACACCTTCCTATCTGAAGCTTCTCGACGACTGGCGGGAAGGGTTAAAGGGGCGCAGTCTGCTCGGCCCCGAGCCCTTTGCCGAAATCGACACCGTCTCCGGCGCCACTGTGAGTTCGCAGGCAATCCTGCTGGCCCTTCGCGATTCTGCAAACACATTCGCCCGCGATGTACTCCACGTTTCGGCCGGCGCCGGTTTTCAAAAGGCACGCCCCGCCGCCAAATACGTGCCCGACGCCCACGCCGCTTACCTTGCTGCTGCGGTCGTCCTCACGCTTATCGTGATATACGTTGGAGGGTTCTGGACAAGGTTGATCCTTTTGGCAGTCACTTGTGTTGTCGGCGGCTTCATATTCAATGCCCAGTATTCCACAGAACAAATAGCAACCGCGTTGTCCCTGCACACACCGGCCCCTGGATTGTCCGGGGCCTTTCTGCTGGTGGTGGGCATTCCGGTTCTGGTCGCGGTTTTTGGCAATATTTACTGCGGATATATATGCCCGTTCGGAGCGGCCCAGGAACTGCTCAGCTACGCCATTCCCCAAAAGTTCAAACGGCCCTTGGCGATTGACACAATGCAAAAAGCCAGATTCCTCAAATACGCCATACTCTTCCTGCTGATAGCAGCCTTCTTTGTCTCTCGCGACAGGACCACCCTTTCAGCCGACCCGCTCATTACCGTCTTCGGCATCCGGTTCTCACTCTCCGATATTCGATGGCCAACGCTGAATCGGCAATCGGCGTCTCCACTGATCCTAATGGCTATTCTGGCCGGCTCAACACTATACACTCGCTTCTGGTGCCGGTATCTCTGTCCTGCAGGGGCTTTCCTGTCGCTGTTCAACAAGCTGGCGGTGCTCAGGCGATTCCTCCCCGCCAAGAAGTTCGGCAGATGCGAGTTCGGCCTGACCGCGAAGGATCAGCTTGACTGCATAAGCTGCGACAGGTGTCGCTATGAGCTAATCCCGCCCGCACAACCGGCGCGCCTTACGCACGCCGATGATATGAAGACCTCTCTGCTCTCCCGCACTTTAGTTCTCAGCGTCCTGACAGTAGCGGTCCTCATATCCGCTGTGTCAATAGATCGCCTCCTTACGGTCCTGCCCGCCTACGAGGACTACACCGCATCGTCAATCGCTTCGGGAGGTCAACCCCGAGATGTCGATCTCCGGCGCATCGAGGACTTGATCCGGCAGAAGAAACTATCCGAAAGAGAAGCTGAATTCTACAGAAAACTTGATCAACACCCGGCCAACTAAAGCGCCAAGCCAAAAAACGTGAAGGGCGCGGTCTCAGCCAGAAAGGTTCAAGCCCCACCTGCTGTCGTAATTGCCGGTTCGGCTCGGCAGACCCTTGATTTGCCGGCGATAATTCTGTATGATTCTTGCAAGGCTTGGGGATGCCCCTGAGTGATGCATATATGAAAATCAAGAGTAGAACACAACCGGAAACGCTTTCATGTCGGAATTGATCTCGAACACTGAGTACAAATCTGCGATGAGCCTGAGAGATACCGAGAGGGGGATTAAGTTCATAAAGGACTTCTTCCAGGACAATCTGGCCCAGGCGCTCAATCTCCAGAGGGTCTCGGCGCCGCTGTTTTTGAGAAAGGGATCGGGCGTTAACGACGATTTGAACGGCATCGAGGCCAAAGCCGCCTTCAAGATCAAGGATGACGGCTACAGCGATGTCGAGTGCCTCTTTTCCCTGGCAAAGTGGAAGCGGATGGTCCTCGCCGACTACGGATTCGAACAAGGCGAGGGACTATACACCGATATGAACGCCATCCGTCCCGACGAGGAATGCCTCGACAATCTCCACTCGATCTACGTCGATCAGTGGGACTGGGAGAGGGTAATGAGCCGCGAAGAAAGGAACCTCGACTTCCTCAAGATGATTGTCCGCAAAATATATGATGTCCTCAAGAAGACCGAGGCCGCCGTTGACGCCAAATATCCGCAGATAAAGCCCATGCTCCCCGATGAAATCACCTTCGTGCACTCCGAAGACCTGCTCGATATGTATCCCGACCTTTGCCCTCGAGAACGTGAGAACCGCATTACAGAAAAGCATGGCGCGGTCTTCGTGATAGGAATCGGAGGCGAGCTTAAGGACAGCACAACGCACGATGGCCGAGCACCCGATTACGATGACTGGACCACCCCCACCGGCGAAGGCCGAATAGGCCTAAATGGCGACATCCTGTTGTGGTATCCACTGCTCAATCGCGCTATCGAGATAAGCTCCATGGGAATCAGGGTGGATGCCGAGGCCATGCTCAGGCAGTTAGAGATACGAGGAGCGCCCGAGAGAAAGGACATGCCCTGGCATAAGAGGCTCATCGCCGACGAGCTGCCCCTGAGCGTCGGCGGCGGCATCGGCCAATCCAGGCTCTGCATGTACTTCCTGAGAAAGCTACACGTCGGCGAGGTCCACGCAAGCGTCTGGCCCGAAGATATGACACAAAAGTGCAAAGAAGCAGGCATAATGCTGCTCTAACCCGCCGCCCGCACAGCTTTCAGCAAGTACGCAACAAAAGGAATCCCCCGAACATACCTATTCGCAGCCCTTTTTCTATTACCGGCGTTTGTCGCGTTTCCTCGTTTTTTCGCGTTTCGCCTTTTTGCCTTGAGACTTCTCTCTGGCCGGCTTGCGTTTCTTCGGTTTGCCGGTTTGTCTTTTTCTGGGGGTGGATTTTATCAATGGTTCTGCGGGCGTAAGGTTCAACTGCCGCGCCGGGACGTTTACCGAGACTATCCGGGCCGTTAACGATTGCCCGAGTCGGATGCTGTGCCCGGAGCGCAGGCCGAGGATTGATTGCGTCCTTTTGTCGAATTTCCACTGGTCCGGCCCCAAGTCTTCGGTCTTGATCAGACCGTCGATGCCGAACTTCTTGCACTGAACGAAAACGCCGAATCCCGTCAGACCGGTAGTAACGCACGAAAGCTCCTCTCCGATCCTGTTGCTGAGCATCTGCAGTATCAAGACCGCCGTTAGGTCCTTCTCGGCGCTGTCCGCCCGTTGTTCCGTAAACGTTATGTGCTTGCCGATCTCGACCATGTCAAGTCCCGCCGTGTCGTGCGACAGAGGGCCCCCGCCTTTTCGAATGTAAGAATCCAGAAGCCGATGAACGGTCAGGTCGGCATATCGCCGGATCGGGCTGGTGAAGTGGCAGTAATGAGTCGAGGCCAGAGCATAATGCCCGATATGCAGCGGTGCGTATTCGGCCTTCTCAAAACTCCGCAGCACCGCCAAATTCACCGCAAAAGAAAAATCATGCCCCTTGACCCCCGCCAGCAACTCCTGAATCGCCCTGCGATTGGGATTCCGAGGCACTGACAACCCGAATGCCTTCAACATCATCGCAAGGTTCTTGAAGCTCAAGGCATCCGGCTCCGGATGAATCCGCCGGATAAACGAAACGTTGAGCCGGTCAAGCAATGACGCCGCCGCGTCGTTCGCCTCGACCATAAACATCTCGATCATAGTGTGAGGATAGCTGTCGTCCGCAGGATGAGCATCCACTACCCGCCCCGACTTATCCATAACCAATTCCGTCTCCGGCAGGTCCAGATGCAGCATCCCGTTCTTACGTCGCCGTTGCTCGATTGCCCGGCTTAAACGCTCCATATCACCGAGCAATTTAACTACAGCCCGATTTACCCCTTTCGTCCGCCCCTTCAATATCTTATCCGCCTGCTGATACGTCAGCCGCTGAGTCGAGCAAATAATACTGTTGGCGAACCTCCGCGAGAGGATATTGCCCTTTTCGTCGTATGTAATATACGCGCTCTTTGCGAACCGCTTCTGATCCGGCTGAAGACTGCATATACCGTTGCTCAGAATCTCCGGCAGCATCGGAATCGTCCGCCCCGGCAGATAAACGCTGTTGCCCCGATCCTTAGCCTCGACATCCAGCGGCGAATCCGTCGTCACAAACGTGCTAACATCCGCAATATGCACGCCAAGAACCCAATTGCCCTCGACGTCTTCTTCGATACTTATAGCATCGTCAAAGTCCTTCGCATCCGGCGGGTCAATCGTGATTACAACCTTGTCACTGATGTCTTCTCGCTTCTGAGCTTTCTCAGGCTTGAACTTCGCCGCAGCCTGCCGAGCCTGCTTGAGGCACCCCGCCTCGAAGTCGCCCGGCAGATGGAATTGGTGCATTACAGACTGTATCTCAGTCTCGTACCGCCCCGCCTTGCCCAAAACTTCCAGAATCACCCCACGCGCCAAATGCTCCGCCGTCGGATAGGCAAGAATCTCAACGACTACTTTATCTTTGGCCTTCGCATTCTTCGCCGTAACATCGTCAACCGCAATCGGCTCGACAAAGCTCGAACCGTCCGGCACAACCAGCCAACCCTCGACGTGCTTGCTCAGCGTACCGACAAACTTGTCCTGAGCACGCTCCAGAATCTCGATAATCGCCCCGCTATAGCGCATCTGCCCAGCACGCTTGCCCTCACGTCTAACCTTCGCAACAACGACATCGCCAGTCATCGCCTCAGCCGTGTATTTAGCCGGTATAAACAAATCGCCGTGAGAATTCGGCTCACGAGGCACGATAAAACCGAAGCCTCTCGGATTCGACCGAAAAGTCCCCACAAGCTCGCCGCTCAGCGAAGGAAGAGTAACAACGTTCCTCCCGCCTATAACAACATGCCCCGCAGCGCGAAGCTGATCGAAAGCCGCTTTGAACTCCTGATAATGCTCCGAATCAACACCAAGCGACTTGGCCAACTGATTAAACTTCACAGGACGATAATCGTCATGCTGCAACAAATCAATAATACGTCTCTTAAATATCTCTGCCATCAAACTTTCCCAAAAACAACAAATCACCCGCCCCACCCTGCCTGCTGGCAGGCAGGTCAATAAAAAGTCCCGATTTATCGGGATTCCTTTTTCTCCGATATGGTATCACCAGATTTAGGTTAGCTAACGCTCCGCATAACCGGTTGCCAACGGAGCGCAGCGGAATTACCCTCTGGTGCAGCGCCTTGTTATACACACACTCTATTCCAGGAAAGAACGCTGTAACTTCGGCCCATATCTTACAGGCTTGGTATGTTTTTCGATCACACCTTCCTTAACCAATCGCCGAAGCCACTCTTTCGCTTGGCTTTTCGATACATGCAAATCCGCAGCCACCTCGGCATCGGTCTTGGGCGTTGTTGTCTTCTCAAGCAACTCCCGCACCTTGGTAAACGGTTCATCGGCAGGCGTCAAGGGCGATTCCAAACACTGTGGGGGGACGGAGGCGCCGCTCGAAAGCGTACTTGGCGGGTTCTCATAGGCCTGCTTGGGATCTTCGCGAACCGAGAAAGGGAGTTCGGTTTGTCTGGGAGCAGCTTTCCTCGGACTCACCTCAACCGCAAGCGCATCCGTTAGGTCATCCGGCGTCTCCAGATTGGGCCATGGCAATGCACCCTTGCGTCGGAGGGCGCCCAGTCCCATGCCGGTTTCCCCGTTCGATCGGACATAAACAGGTACGAACTGCAGCTTCTCCAGTTGCTCGACTGCACCGGCCCAAGTACCGCCTTTCTCGTAATCCGAACTGACGACAAGCGCCGCATCCGCCAGCGCGTAGATCAGCTTGTTACGCTGCATGGCGTGTCCCACGTTAAACCCGGCCACGGGATCATAGGGCGAGACCAAGACCAGTTGTCCATCCATCAGGAAGTTACGATGCTCGCGGTTCAGGCCCGTCCGTTCGAGCCTATCAGCCAAGACCCCCGCTACCTTGCCACCGGCTTCCAACGCACCGCGCATGGCGGCCTGATCAATGCCGCGCGCACCGCCCGAAACGAGGGTGCGCTTCGCTTTGGCGGTAAGCCGCCCACTGCCTTCGGTGTATTCGACCAATGCGTCATCCACATTTCGAGAGCCGACGACAGCCAACCCACCCGTATCCAAAATCGCAGCCTCCCCACAGCCGTAAAGAACCGCCGGCGCATCGTCCTTGAGGCGCGCCTTCAGTCGCCTCGGATACTCGACATCGGCGCGGCTCACTACCCAGATCGCCCGCGTCTGCCAGCGCTCGATCACTTGACTCAAAAGAAAGCCACGATTCAGCAGGCGTTTGATTCTATCGCTGTCGATGAGATGTTGGCACTCTACGAACAAATCCTTCGCATCGAGAGCAAGCATATCGGCCGGCTGTCGTTGCTTGTCGCGGAGAAATCCCGCCAGCCGTTTATACTCGCCCGGTGTCAATAAATCGGATGAAGGCTCGCTTCGCCCCGTAATCAGGGGCGCCGTCAGCAGCAGGATTGCCTGCGTATTTGGTGAAAGTGATATGCTCATTTCTCATGTCCTGTCAATGCGAGCGCCAGAGGGAACACCTCGCCGCTGCCATGTGAGTGCAACAACCAGGCCGCAACAGTCAACGTCCAACGCGAATCCACCATGTCATCCACCAGCAACACGGGCCCGCACGGCAGACGCTCAGTGCATAGGGCCAGCGAGCCATCGATGTTGCGCGCTTGCTGAGCACTATTCGCCATGGTTTTCTGTTCGGGCCGGTTGTCGGTTTTATCTATTGCCGTATGAAATGCTAAGCCAAGGGCAGCAGCCAAGCGGCGTGCGAAATCCGGAACAAGATCAGGGTGACGCAATGAGGGAACACAGGTGACCCATGTAGGCGCGGGTTGCGGATTCCATTGCCGCACCAGCGACTCGCAGGCAGTAACTAACCCGTCGGCAAAATGCCTATCACGATACTTGCCGTTGCGAACCAGACCGCCCCATCCCGCATCACCCCAAACGCAAAGGGCTTTGCCGGGCTGTGCCTGAAGGTTGGCGGCAATTCGTCCACTGAGACGATACTGCGGCATCTCACCCGCAGGCCATTGCTTGCGCGGCTCGATGGGCAGGTTCGTACGCTTTAGGAAAGCGATGGCTTCTTGAACCAGCGATGGATTAATGTTTGTTGAAAGCGGTGGCAAGACCGGTTGACTGGCCATACTGGGGTCGCCATCAAGCGCGCCAATGAGGAAGCCCATGTGCCCGGACGGCAGGCTGACGTATTCCTGCATTTGGGACTGTTCGTCGCGGCGCAGGGTGGTCAGTCGCTCAGCTCGCTCCCAGAAGCTCTCTTTCAGGCTTGCCGCAGTCAATTGCCACTTGCTATCTTGCTTAGCGATTGGCGCAGGCGATTCGAGTGATAGCAAATCAATTGTTTTCTGTATTCGCCCATAGCTCACGTTGATTTTTGATAGCAACTTCTGAACCGAAAGTCCATTAGGCTCGGCTTCTAATGCGGCGATAACGTCCCTTACCTCATCGCGAGTAGGAAAAGCGTTTTTGATGAAATAGTCCGTGATGTCGGTATCTTCGTTGCCACTAAGCAAGACACCATAAGCCGTATCCAGCGCACGCCCCGCACGGCCCACCTGCTGGTAATAGGCAACTACTGAGCCAGGGGCCTGGTAATGGATTACGAAAGCAAGATCAGGCTTGTCATAGCCCATTCCCAAGGCTGTCGTGGCAACCAGTGCCTTGACCTGGTTTTCGAGCAGGGCTTGTTCGAGAGCTTCCCTGCAGTCACTCGGTGTTTCACTGGTGTAGGCTTCAACATTGAATCCTCTGCTTTTCAGCCAGTCAGCTACCTGCACTGCATCGCGAACCGTCAGTGTGTAGATGATACCGTGACCTGGGAGCTTTAATAATTGTTCTGCCAGCCACGCTAAACGCTCTGCTTGACTGGGCAGTGAGATAGTTTGTAGCGTCACTGAGGGCCGGTTCAAATCACCCCGCGAAACTTCCAGGTTGGGACCAAGAACAGAAACGACGTCCTTTATCACACGGTTGTTGGCGGTGGCGGTTGTAGCCAACAGTCGCAGGTTGGGCGGCAGTGTTTTGACAATGCGTTCCAGCAAACGATAGTGTGGGCGGAAATCATGCCCCCAGTCTGAAATACAATGGGCTTCATCGATAACCAGCATCGCAATTTGGCCGGCAATATCTGATAGGACTTGTGTGCGGAACCGCTCATTAGCTAAACGCTCGGGCGAAATCAGCAGGATGTCCACCTCGTTGCGGCGAATCTGCGCCTCCACATTATCCCAGTCCTCTTGATTACCAGAGTGGATGGTGACCGCCCGCACGCCCATCCGTTCCGCCGCCGCGATCTGATTGCGCATCAACGCCAACAAGGGCGAAATGAGCAACGATGGCCCTGCTCCTGCTTCAC
>JAUVXL010000136.1 GCA_030603595.1 Sedimentisphaerales bacterium
AGGAAATCTCGCCATCTGCTTCCCTTTTTTTGCTTACCTGATTAAAAATCCATAACCAAAGCCTATTCTATTATCATAAAGTAACCCGTCCCAGCGAAAAAGTCAAATCGCTTTTTGAGGGGTGTGAAATTACTTTCCGGCATCCTATTAACATTGTTTTTAACATAGAGTTACGTTCGTTGCCATTCCGAACGAACCAAATAATCCAACCGTCATTTCGAGCGCACAGGCTGTGTCATAATCGCAAAAACACACCAAAATCGGGATAATGACCTTCGTTTTTTGCTCTAAATCAGGGGTCAAAGACGCAAAATCCCAATTGCGACACAGCCTGGCAGCGAGGGATCTGCGTTGTCGGGCGGGAGAGTGTTTCATAGTCGAATGGTTCCCCTGCTGCTCGTCCAGATTCTTCGCCTTCGGCTCAGAATGACAACAAAGTTGCTCTCGACACGCCGGGACTTCATTTCACTCAGCATGAGACGATAGAACTGGGTTGCCAGAAAACCTGGCCACACCCAAGGCGGGGATTGTTGGTAATAAATTGTTGACATGGGGGGGAGATGCAAATATAGTGGCTGATTCGTTTAGGGTGAAACCCATTTAGTAAGGTAGAAACGCCGTTTACAGCAGTTAAGAAGGAGATTTTGAGATGTCAACAAAGGTTGCAATTAACGGGTTCGGGCGCATCGGCAGGGCCGTGGCAAGAATCATTATGCAAAGACAAGGCGAACTGGAGTTGGTCGCGATCAACGACTTAGCGGACGCCAAGAGCCTGGCCCACCTGTTCAAATACGATACTGTTATGGGCAAGTGGGGAGGAACCGTCGAGGCCGGGGACGGCGAGCTGGTAATCAACGGCAAGAGCATCAAGGTCCTGGCCGTGAGGAATCCCGCCGAGTTGCCCTGGAAGGCAATGGGTGTTAAGATCGTCGTCGAAGCGACGGGTATCTTCCGCAATGCCGAGTCGCCCAAGGGCGGCTACGGCGACCACATCAAGGCCGGCGCCGAGAAGGTCCTGCTGACCGTGCCGGCCAAGGACGATATCGACGCGACGATCGTGCTCGGCGTCAACGACGAAATGCTTACCGCCGATGCCAAGTGCGTCTCGAATGCAAGCTGCACGACGAACTGCCTGGCGCCGGTGGCCAAGGTGCTCAACGACACGTTCGGCATCGAGGAGGGCATTATGACGACTATCCACGCCTATACGAACGACCAGTGCGTGGCGGATATGATCCACAGCGATTTGCGTCGCGCCCGTGCGGCAGGCGTGAACATGATCCCGACGAGCACAGGCGCTGCCAAGGCAATCGGCATGGTCGTTCCCGCGCTGGCGGGCAAGCTCGACGGCATGGCCATTCGCGTGCCTATCCCTGTGGGCAGTGTTGTCGATCTGGTCGTCAACGTCAAGAAGGATGTCAGCGTTGACGCCGTGAACGCGGCGATCAAGGCGGCGGCCGAAGGACCTATGAAGGGGATTCTGGTCTATTGCGACGAGCCGATTGTCAGCAGCGATATTGTCAACGACCCGGCATCGAACACCTTCGATTCGCTCTGCACAATGGTCATCGGCAAAACCGTCAAGACCATAAGCTGGTACGACAACGAGTGGGGATACTCGAATCGCAGCGTCGATATTATGGAAAAAATGGCGGCGCTGTAATTTGGGCATCGAATACAAAACTCCGAACCGAAAAGTCAGGACCCCGCGTGAAACGCGGGGCTAAATGTGGATTCCTGCTTTCGCAGGAATGACGTGCTTTCGCAGGAATGACGTGCTTTCGCAGGAATGACGTGGTTCGTAGGAATGACGTGCTTTCGCAGGAATGACGTGGTTCGCAGGAATGACGTGGTTCGCAGGAATGACGTGGTTCGCAGGAATGACGTGGAAATGTGGGTAAGGAAAATGGCTAAGAAGACCGTTGTTGATATCGATGTTCATAATAAGAAGGTCTTGATGCGGTGCGACTTCAATGTGCCGCTGGACGATGACAGCAACATTACAAGCGACAACAGGATCGTAAAGGCCCTGCCGACAATCAAGCACATTCTCGAAGGCGGCGGCGCCCTTATCCTTATGAGTCACCTGGGCCGCCCCAAGGGCAAGAGAAACGAGAAGATGTCATTGGGGCCTGTGGCCGCGAGATTGTCGCAGTTCCTGGGCCGGGATGTGGTCTTCGCCAACGATTGCATCGGCGAAGAGACCGCGGCCAAGGCCAAGGCGCTAGAGAGCGGCGAGTGTATGCTGCTCGAAAACCTGCGTTTCCATAAAGAAGAGACCATCAAGGACAAAGCCGCCAAGGAAGATGCCCAGTTGCGTCAGGCGAAGGACGATTTCGCCAAGGCCCTGGCCGATATGGCCGATGTCTATGTCGATGACGCCTTCGGAACCGCCCACCGCGACAACGCCTCGATGTACACTGTTCCTCAGATGATGGAGGGCAAACCTCGAGTCATCGGCTTTTTGATAGAAAAGGAACTCAAATTTCTCGGCGAGACCCTCAAGGACCCCGAAAAGCCGTTTGTCGCCATTTTGGGCGGTGCGAAAGTCTCGGACAAGATAGGCGTGATTGAGAATCTTCTCGATAAGGTCGATCGAATCCTGATTGGCGGTGCAATGGCTTATACGTTTTTCAAGGCCGAGGGACAAACCGTCGGCAAAAGTCTCTGTGAAGATGATTTTCTCAACAAGGCAACGAATCTTCTCAAGCGGGCCAAAGACGCAGAGTGCGAAATAGTCCTCCCTGTGGATACCGTGGTTGCCAGGGAATTCAAGGCCGGCGCCGAGAATAAGGTCGTCAGCGGCAACATCGAGGCCGATTGGCAGGGTATGGACATCGGCCCGGAGACTCGGATGCTGTTTACCGAGAAATTGGCCGGCGCAAAAACGATTGTTTGGAACGGCCCGATGGGAGTCTTCGAAATCGAGCCTTTCGACGCAGGAACCATGGCCATCGCTCAGGCGGTCGCCGATGTCACCGCAGCCGGAGGCCGCAGCATAATAGGCGGCGGCGATAGCGCCAGTGCAATAGAGAACATGGGCCTGGAAAACGAGGTCAGCCATATCTCAACCGGAGGCGGCGCCTCGCTCGAATTCCTCGAAGGCAAGAAATTTGTTTGTCTTGCGGTCCTCGACGAGAAATAGCGAACAAATGAGAAGATACGTGCTCGTTTTGACAGTCTTAGTCTGCCTGATGGGCTTTCCGGCTCTCTTGTATGCCGAATCCGGGGCCGCACCGACGTTGTTCGTCGCCACGGACGGCAGCGACTCGTGGTCGGGCCTGTTGGCCACGCCCAATAGCGAGGGAACGGACGGATCGTTCGCGACACTTGAAGCCGCGCGCGAAGCGGCGAGAAAGCTCGGCAAGGGACAGCCTCGCAGGATAGTGGTTCAGGCAGGGCGGTATTTTCTCGATAAGACACTCGTTCTGAGCGACAAAGACTCAGGCCTTACGATTGAATCGGCGGCGGGCGGTAAGGCCTGGCTGTTCGGCGGGCGGAAGGTCGCCGGCTGGAAGAAGGACGGCGAGAAGTCCTACTCGGTCTCTCTGCCCGGCGTTAAGGAGGGAAAATGGGACTTCAGGACGCTCATCGTAAACGGCCGATACTGCCGACGCGCCCGCCTGCCCGAGAAAGGAACATTCGCCCATCTTAGCTCTTTCAACGTGCCCTGGATGTCAACAACAGGCGGCGGATGGAAACGCAAGCCGACGCAAGAGGAATTAACTACCCTGAGATACAAACCGGAAGACCTCGGCGAACAGTTCGATGTCAAGAACGCCGAGATTACCGTCTATCACATGTGGGACGAATCGCTCATCGGCCTGGCTGCCAACGATACGCAATCCCATACACTGACCTTTTCCAGTCCGTCGGGCCATCCCCCCGGCGCGTTCGGAGTCAAGAAATACGTCGTCTGGAACATCCGGGAGGGGATGACGGAAGCGGGCCAATGGTATCTCGACCGCTCGGGGGGGAAGCTCGTCTATTGGCCTCTGCCCGGCGAGGATATGAGCAAGGCCGAGGTCTTCGCCCCGGTCGTCGAATCGATCATAAAGATTCGCGGCGGGCGCGACATAACAATTCGCCGGCTGGTGCTCACGGTAACGACCACGCCGCTAAAGGCAGGCGGATTCGGAGCGGGAAGATTCGACGGGGCGATATCAATTTCGTCGGCTGAGAACTGCTTGGTCGAAGATCTTGAAATCCTCAACGCAGGCGGACAAGGCGTTAAGGCATCGGGCACGAGAATACGAATCGAGAAATCCCATGTCCATAACATCGGCGCTTGCGGGATAAGATGCAGCGGAACCGAGGTAGCCGTCACGGACAATCACATTCACGATATAGGCCTGACCTACCCGAGCGCGCTGGCCCTTCAGGGCGGCGGCAAGGACAGTCTGTACAGCCACAATGAAATCCACGATGCCCCCTACACCGCCATCAACTGCGGCGGGCAAAGAAACCGCATCGAGGGCAACCTGATCTACCGCGCCATGACCGAACTGCACGACGGCGGCGGAATCTACTGCTTCGCCGGGAACGGCCTGGTATTGCGGGGCAACTTCATCCGCGACATCATCGATACCGGCGGCTACGGGGCGTCGGCATATTACCTCGACGAAAGATCGGAAAACTGCATCGTCGAAGGCAACCTGTCAATAGACATCGCCCGCCCATCCCACAACCACATGGCCAAGAATAACACTATCCGCAACAATGTCTTCATCACCAAAGGAGACATGCGCCTAACATTCCCAAGGTCGTCGGGCTTCACCTTCGAGAAAAACGTCCTTCTCGCCGCCGGCAAAATCATCTTCACCAACCCCGATGGAATCACGACCTGGAGCAACAATTGCTTTTTTAGTCGGGCGGGGAAAATCGAGGGCAACAAGCTCGACAGATACAACAGCACCGGCACTTCCGAACTGAAGCCGGGCGCCGGAAATGCGCTTGCCGACCCGCAGATTGTCGAATTCGACAAGGGCTTGGTGAGATTCGCTCCGGATTCGCCCGCAACCACTCTCGGCATTGAATCCATCGACGTCAGCAACGTCGGCCCGCACCCCTGAATCGCCGACCAGGCAATCGGAATTGGGTGTGGCTAATTTTTCTGGCACACTATAAGATTCTTTCTGACAAAGCATTACGCGCTACGTCATTGCGAAGGAGCCGTAGAGCCTGGCCCCAGGGGCCGACTGCGGCAATCTTCCGCCGGAGGCGGACTCGAAAGCAGGAGATTGCCACGGCCCCCAAGGGGGCCTCGTAATGACGATAGCGGCTGTGTTGTGCCTTATAATCGAGTATTGACGAACACCCCAATCACCTGCCAGAAAATCTGGCCACACCCCATTTTTGCGCCAACACCTTATATGTTTGACGAAATGCTGTGCAGAAATTACAATTTTGTGTCGATAATAATGTTCGACGGAGCTTCGCATGCTCGCTCGAAAAAAACTGGAAAAGGACTGGATAGACTCGATAAATGGCCAAGCGAAATAGAAAGAGGAATAATCGACCGGCTCAGAGACCCGTTCCGCCCCCACTGCCAATGAACGAGCCGCAATTAGCTGAAAACCTGCCAACAGGCCGCCTGCGAACCGCCCTGTCCGGCTGGCCCATGATTATCGGTTGGCTGGCCATGCTGATATTCACCTTCCACGCCTGCACCCGCATGGTCGCGGCCGGTGATACGTGGGTGGCAATGGCGTGCGGCCGGCATTTCGTCAATCACGGCGTCGATACAATAGAGCCCTTCAGCGCCAACTCACACAAAGCAGGCCCGACTGAGGAGGAAATCGAAAATTGGCCCGGGTGGGCGCAATGGATCACAGATAAAGTCGGTATCGACACCGTCAAGAAGTGGCATCCCACAGGCTGGGTCAATCAAAACTGGCTCACCCACGTCATCTTCTACTCGCTGATACCAAAGGCCTCATACGCCGACGGCGTCAGCTTCCCTTCCAATGCGCTGGTCTATTGGAAATTCGCCATCTACATAATAACCGTCGCCTGCGTCTTTTACGCCGGCGTTCTCATGGGAGTCAACCCCGCCCTTTCGGCCGTATTCTCCTGCTTCGCAATGTTCATAGGACGTTCATTTCTCGACGTGCGCCCGGCGGGATTCTCAAATGTCTGCGTGGCAATCTTCGTCTTCATCCTCGTGCTCACGACCTATCGCAACGTATTATACATCTGGCTCCTAGTCCCACTGGCGGCATTTTGGTGCAACGTTCACGGCGGCTACATATATGTCTATATTATGATGATCCCCTTCATCGGGCTACATTTCCTGAGCTGCTTCGACAAGAAAGTGACCGCAATTCTCTACAACATCGTCGCCTGGCCGGTCGTGCTGGTGGTTGTCACCAAAGGCACGCTCAGCCTCGCGACGTTTCTTTTCGTGGGCCTCGTGATCGCCCTGGATATTCTACTTATCTTTTTCAAGGACAGGCTTATCGCTATCAGGCCCAGGGGCGTATATCACCTGATCGGCGCATACGTCGCTACGATCCTTGCAACGATCATATTTAATCCGTTTCATTTCACCAACCTGACCCACACAGTTGTTATCAGTGTTAGTAAACATGCCGAGCGTTGGCGTGACATACACGAGTGGCATCCGGCCTTCGAATGGACCAATCCGGTCGGGACAGCCGTGCCTTTCGCTTTCATGTATGGAATCGCCTGGGCCGCACTCGCTGTCTGGATCGTCACCATGATAATAACATCCGGATCCGTGGGCAAATACAAAAAACGAAAAGCAACCGATGCCCATGAATATCAATGGCCCAAATTTGATGTGCCGATGGCCCTCATCGCCGCGCTGACCATTTATATGGCTATCCGCTCGCGAAGATTCATACCTATTGCCGCTGTCGCTGCCTGCCCTGTCCTCGCATTGCTGATTGACCAAATCGTTCGTGCAATTGCCGCAACGGACAATTTCCACAGGCACAAACGCCTCGCTGTACCTGCTATGCCTAAGGAAGTTCAAATGGCCTTCATTTTAGCAGGGGCAATGGCGGTGATATTCTTCGGCACATGGTGGGGAAAGAAGTTTAAGCAAGTTTACCTCGATCCCTGGCCCAATGACCCAAAGCTAACATCCGTCTTTATGCGAATGACAGCCTCGGATGCCAAGCCATTCTATGCGACTAAGTTCATGAAGCTGAATCACATGGAAGGCAAGATGTTCAATTACTGGACCGAGGGCGGCGCCATCGCATTCGGCCAGGAGCCCGACCCAAACACAGGGCATACGCCCTTGCAGTTGTTTATGGATGGCCGCGCCCAGGCTGCATACAACAGGCACACCTTCGACCTCTGGACGGGAATAACGTCGGGCGGGCCAACTGTTCAAGCCGCCGCTCGCAAGGCCAGAGCGCTCGGAAAATCGCTTGAGGCTGTGCTCACAGCAGCCGATTACAGGAAGGTCGGTCTCTGGCTTGCAGCCGAGTTGAAGGAGCGCGAAGTCTGGGCCGCCATGATGCCGGCCGGACAGTTTGCCAAGCCCTTCACAAGGGGACTCGAATACAGCAGGGATTGGGCAATCGTATTCTTCAACAACAAGCAAAAACTCTTCGTCGATATCACCACGCCGAAAGGCGCAAAGCTTTTTGAGGGAATAAGTACGGGGCAAACCCTTTATCCGGACGAATATCACAAGAATCTTGTCCTGGGCCATTATTTGCTCAACCAGCGCAACACGAAAGACAAACAGGCCGGGTTCGATCTGATAAAAAAGGCATTCAATGAGAATCCTTCGCCCGCTCCGATGCTGGAGTTTATGCTCGTCGCTTCGAGATACCCCGAGTTGACGGGGCAGATAACTGAGGTGCTAACCAATTGGACGGACAGGTTCGCAAAGGAGCAGGACGAATACCACGCCCGGGACGGCTACCGTCTCAGACTCGAGGCGACGCGACTGGCCTGTGTGCACCTTCAGAAAACAGCAATAGCCCGGAAGGACACGAAGCTTGCGAAGTCCTACAGTGATCGCATGAAAAAGTACGAACTTGAGCGAAATGAACTGTCTCGAACCAAGAGGTGGTAAGCTGTGATTAGCCAAAGCGCATCGGAACCTCGAACGGATTCGAATCGGCCCCATCCAATCTCTATCAGCGTATTCTTCCCATGCTATAACGAAGAAGGCAACGTTGCGAGGACCGTAGAAAAAGCACGCGCCATCCTCGATCAACTCGACGCCGACTATGAGTTAATCATCGTTAACGACGGAAGTTCCGACGATACCGCGCGAATCGCCGAGAAGATAGCCGCCGAGAACCCCGCCGTGAAAGTCGTCCACCATCCCGCCAATCTCGGCTACGGCGAGGCTTTGCAGTCCGGCTTCAAGGCCGCAAGCAAGAATCTGGTATTCTACACCGACGGCGACGGCCAGTTTGACTTTGCGGAAATGCCGCCGCTGCTCGATTTAATGCAGGAGTATGATATAGTAAGCTGCTATCGACTTAACCGCCGAGACTCGACTCTCCGCAAATTCAACGGCTGGTGCTGGACGAAACTCGTTTGCCTCTTGTTCGGCCTGAAAATACGCGATATCGACTGTGCGTTCAAATTGTACAAAAGAGAGGTATTTGACGGCATGCAACTGACAAGCACCGGCGCACTGATCGACGCCGAAGTCCTCGCCCGCGCCGCACGGAAAGGATACACGATAACACAAAAAGGCGTCCACCACCTACCGCGAACCGCCGGCAGACAAACCGGCGCTAATTTGCGAGTAATCATAAGGGCCTTTAGAGAACTGTTCAATCTCCATAAGAAGATCAGAAACGAAAAATGATTTCCTGCCCGATTCGGCCGGATGCGAGGTGACTCAACCAGAATATGACAGCACAACGAACAGCTTTGTTTATCTACGGCTCACTGCGGGATCGCAAAATTTTCCAGTCGGTCTGCGGCTACACTTTCTCCAGAAAAGCCTCGAAGATTAACCCCACAACACTATTCGCCGGGCCGGCTATACTTCCCGGCTATCGTCGCGTCAGTCCCGACAACGTCTATTACTACGCCGTCTCGCAACCGTCGGCGAGAATCGACGGAATGATAATATACGATGTCCCACCCGCGGCAATGGCTGAAATCGACAGGTACGAGGGCAAGAGATACGACCGCGAAACCGTCATGGTAAACACAGGCGCCGGACCCGTCGAGGCACAAGCCTATCTGGTGACGCACGAGTCGATGAAAAAACACTTCGGCGACAGGTTCCATGTCAACCTCATACAGGAACTCTGGCTGCGAAAGCGAATTGAAAGATTCATAAAGAGACGCACTCGGCCCGGAGAGCGAACCGTGGACGCCGAACTGGAAAGACGAGCCGACCGAGAATTGCTTGCCACCACCGAGAGAGACCTCGTCATGAGTCATTATCAATCCGATGCCGTCAGCGATTACTACCTCGAACATGAACTCGACCGCCCAAGGCGTTCCATTAAGCATCTCCTCGACGAGCCTGATGCGAAACCGTTTACCAACGCCTATCTGGCTCTGGTCGTAAAGCAGGTCCTCTTGAATCAACTCGATGAGAGAATCCAGTCCCACTATCGTTTTGAACTCGAACACATGCGCAACTCGGAAAGGTATTTCAAACGCTCGCCCAGTATTCTCGCCGCGATGAGAATGATAAACACAAATGCTGAAACAGTAGATATGATCATTAAGCAGGCCATTGAGACCATGCCCTTCGAGAAACACGACCTTATTGACTTTGTCAAATATGCCGTCCGCGCAGCCAAGAGCATGTTTCACTCCCGCATCGCCAATGCCGAATTAGAGAGAATCCGCTCGAATTTTGGCGGAGGCCTTGTCCCGATGGGAATTGAACTCGAACTGAGCAACGTCGGAGCCGCCGCCGTCGAGCCGCAAAGAAGCATACAAAAAAAGGTTGACCCGGTATATGACGGCTTCGTATATTTCTACGATTTCCACCTCGACGTGTTGTCCTGGAAGCTCGGAGGATACATCGACGACCACACCGGCTCCACCGATCAGTCACGACGACGGGGCTTTCTCGAACTTGCTCCGGGAAGGCTGAATATCGCCGGGGAACTCTCACGTCCGGCAACAGCCGACCCATGGCTGCTCAATCAGTTGATAAACGCCATAGCAAATTTCTACGACGTGCGGCCGCACAGCCTGCACCTCTCCCTCCAACTGCGAAAAAAACAGATCGGCAAACAAAAAATCCTCCCTTTGGGTTTTGTCAAGTGTCTCCTGCTTCTCGGAGGAGGCCCCGAACGAAAAAGTACCGGCGGCCTATGGGTATCGAGGATGGGCCACGATGAGATAACTCTCTCCGGCTCCGACGAGGAACTCGTCTTCGCAAGAACCAGCAAACGCAAATGGCATCTCGGCGGCGATGAAATCGCAGACAGAACACCCGCCCAGGCGATCACCTACGTCCAACAGTACAAATTCATTCGCTTAAAAAAGAATCAAAGTTACGAACCGTTGATTATGTGTCTCAAAGGCCTCCAGATGGGGTACAATCCCACCGACTATCTCACGGCCGAGCAATTGGCGGCCAGCCCGAAATTGCGACAAGAATATGCAGAACTCAAAAGATGGGCCGCCGAGCCGACTCGTATCGACCAAGAGACAATCAGCACCTTTCTAACCACCGTCCATTACGGCTTGATGAATGAAGGACATCACTGCCCTTTCCACAAACTCCACTATATAGACTGGGCAATGACTGCTATCGCGGCGCAACTGGCCACCCTAAACACAGCCCTACCCCCAGCCGGCAATTCCTAATACCTGCTTCACACTCGGCTCGCCGGCGCCTGGTTCCTCACCACCGAGACTTATTCTCTCGATAAATTTTCTTCATCTTCAGCCTCTTTATCGCAAACGCTGCTACTTCCCTATGATCGAACGCCATGTTCTTAGGCAGCTTGTCGATATCGAACCACCTCGCCTCGGCTGCATCGTCGCCGGCTTTGAGCCGGCTCTGCCTACTGCCGGCGATACCCATAAAAACAATGGTTATCTGCCTGCCCCTCGGATCCCTCCCGCATGTCCCGAACGTACGCATTTGCTCAAGCCGAATATTAACCAGTCCCGTCTCTTCCTTCAACTCTCGCGCAGCGGCGTCCTCAAGCTCCTCGTCAAGCTCGATAAAACCCCCTGGAATCGCCCAATCTCCCTTGTAAGGATCGTGTTTTCGCCGGACCAGCAACAGCCGAGCCTTGCCACGCGCAAACCGGAACACCACCGCATCGGCGGTAACCATTGGCCTGGGCCATTCATAAACATATCTGCCTTTCTCAGCCATGACATTACATCCTGTAACTATTACGACAACGCAACTTAGCCCTGAAGAAAAAGGGGTAACACCTTGTTACGTAAGCGGTTATGCTAAATATGTAAACTCGAAATCCGAATATCGAAATACGAAACAAATACGAAATTCAAATGACCAAAATCTCAAACGACAATGCCAAGCCAAATCGGTGCTTTTGTTTTGAAAATTGGGATTTTGAACATTTGATATTGTTTCGGATTTCGGATTTCGTGATTCGGGTTTTAACAATAAACCGGGTTTTGCAGTGCTAAGTTGCGCTGTAGTACTATTCTACCCTGCAAAACCTGCAAATGTCAAGCAAAAAGTCTCCCGTTCCGCATCTAACCCGCCATTTGCCCTTCGATGCACACTCACCGCTCGCAGTTCGCTAATTACCGATTGCCCTGCCCGGCTACATTGCTTACAATGACCGCCAATGATTCCTTTCTGGTGAAGCTTTAGTTTAACGAGGATGTGCC
>JAUVXL010000280.1 GCA_030603595.1 Sedimentisphaerales bacterium
CGAATACGACATACGATATACCAAATACGCAACCTAAATGTCCAACGTTTTTAACAACATTCTGATTATGAAGCCCAGTGCGCTGGGTGACATAGTCCAGGCCCTGCCGGCCCTCAGTGCGCTGCGAAAGAGCTTCCCCGATGCTGAGATTAGCTGGCTTGTTCGGCCGGAATTCGCGCCTCTGCTCGAAAATCACCCCCATCTGACACGCGTAATCCATTTCGACCGCAAATTCCTCGGCAAGGCATGGTTCCATCCCGGCGCCTTCGCCGCGATGCTCTCGCTCTTCCGGCGAATCCGTCGTTGTCAATTCGACGCCGTATTCGACTTCCAGGGCCTTTTCAGGACCGCCTTTCTCGCCCGCGCCGCCGGCTGCAAGAAGCGATTCGGCCTGGCGGACGCCAAAGAGTTCTCCCGCTTCTTTTACACCCATAGAATAAAGAAGCCTGCCGAGAGTCCGCACGTCGTTGATTACTACATGAATCTGGTCCGGGCCACCGGCGCCGCCGAGTTGGAAGTCGAATTCACATTGCCGCGTGATGCACGAGCCGAGGAGTCAGTGAGGCGTTTGCTCGCGACAAACAGCATCACTTCGCAACAATACGTCGTCCTCGTGCCCGGCTCCGCCCACGCCGACAAATGCTGGCCTATCGACCGCTTCGCCGAACTCGCCGGCAAATTATCATGCGGCCACAGCCTTTCCATAGTGGCGACCGGCAACCCGTCCGAGGCGCCTTTGGTCGAGAGGCTCGTGCAATCGGCCGATGCCCCCATAGGCAATCTTGCAGGCCGAACCTCAATCAGCGAGCTAATCGCCCTGTTCAGAAATGCCGCTCTTGTCGTCAGCAACGATACCGGCCCCGGACACATCGCCGCTGCACTCGGCAGGCCAATCGTAATGATTTTCGGCAGATCAAACCCGCTGCGCGTCGCCCCCTACCACAGGGCCAAAGCCGTCGCCGCAATCGATCCCAAAGGCAGAGGTCTCCTGCCCGACAGCACAAACCCACTACACAACATCCGCCTAATCACACTCAACGACGTCTATCAAAAGGTGCGAATGCAACTCAACGCTTAGCCTCTTTCCTCGAACGCCCTACAACACCTTGGTCTGTCCGGGCATCGCGATCGGATAGTTGCCTTCTGCATCCGGCTTGACCGGTGGCTCGGAGTCCACCGTATAATCGTCCAGGCCCGGCGCAAGCTCCAGATTCGAGGCCATCGCCTGCTCCCAGGTAATCATCTTGCCGGCTTCGGCCGCCATCCGCCCGAGAATCCCCGTCATCGCAGCATACGCGCACCGCTCGGTCTCGTTATACGGCTTATTCTTGCGGATCGCATCGAACAGCAGGTCATGCTCGTGATCGTATGCATTCCACCGCTTGCCCTCGTACCGCCAGATAACGTCCTCAGCCTTTTGCTTGTGCCCCTTGAATATCCGCGGGTCCGATTGTCCCTCGCCCAAAACGGCCGAACCCGTCGTGCCGTGGATTATGTCGCCGAAGAATCCCCACACATTATCCATGTGGCGCCCCTGGGCAAACAATCGCGTCCCGTCCGGGAAATGGTACTCCACGGCATAGTGGTCGAACAACTGGTCCTTCTGAGTTCGGGTCTGCCGCCCGCCCTGGCCCTGCGCCGAAACAGGCCAGGCGTCCTTGCACCAGCAGCAAACATCGAGATTGTGGATCAGCCAGTCAAGGAGAAAACTGCCGTTCACCCAGGTAAAGTTCGAGTAGTTCCGAACCTGATGCATAAGCTCGCTCATCCCCGCGGGCTTCGGCGAATACCCCACCGGCGCGTGCTCCCTATACGCCCAGCACGTAATCAAATCCCCGATAAGGCCCTTATGCAATTGCTCGACCGCCTGCTCGAGCGGCACATAATGCCGGCTCATCAAACCACCCGCGATCTTAAGGCTCTTCTTCTCCGCCGCCTTGCCAGCCTTGAGCACCCGGCGAATACCGGGCGCATCGACGGCAAACGACTTCTCCATAAACACGTGACACCCCTTCTCCACCGCGTATTCCAAATGCAGCGGTCGAAACGTCGGAGGAGTCGCCAAAAGCACAACCCCGCCAGGCGCTACCAGGTCAATCGCTTTGCGATACCCATCGAATCCGACAAACCGCCGATTGTCGGGAACGTCAACCTTCTCGGCAAAATTCCTCGACACATTCTTAACAGTGCTCGCAGTACGCCCCTCGAACACATCCGCCACCGCAACCAACCTGGTCGGCCCTTCCGTCTGAAGCGCGTTCGCCGCAGCACCGGTGCCGCGCCCCCCGCAACCCACAAGCGCAATCTTGATAGTATTGTTCTCGCCGGCATGTGCCCGAGCACCGATCGCCCCAGCCAGAGCCGCCCCTGCCAGAACGCTTCCAGTGCCTTTGAGAAACTCACGCCGCGAATTGGATGATTTATCAGCATTATTGTGTATTGCCATCGAATGACCCTTTCAGTTTTATAGATATTCTTTAATTGCACGAACCATTCACACATACTCCATGCTCAACCCCTTCATTGTATGCCATCCCGCCCCGTGATGCAATATTCTTTATCCGGCGACACCAAAGTCCTTGCTGGACACTAAACGGCATATCGAGTGAACTGACGTAACGCACCAAGTCCTTCAACCTGTTTTGCAGAATGGTTTTGCTCATTGTCGTACTCCGTTATTCACTTGCCATTGGCACGCGCCGATTTGAGTCAACTGTCAACTGAGCTTACGAATTCTCCGATATCGTTAGTCAACCAACTCTCGTTCAATATCTTCCAGTGTTTTTCCCTTGGTTTCCGGCAAACTCCTGAAGATTACGACAAATCCGACAACACAGATCGCCCCGAATGTCCAGAACGCGCCATGCGCTCCTAACATACCCTTCAAATAAGGAAACGACAGTGTCAACGCCGTACACGCAATCCAAAGCGACAACACCGCGATCGACATGGCAGCGCCGCGGATACGGTTCGGGAACAACTCCGAGATCAAAACCCAAGTCACCGGCGCCAAAGTCATCGCATAACATGCAATGGAAATAACAATAAGCAAGAGCATGTGGATGCCGGTGCTATGGAAGTAATAACCCGTCCCTAATAGGGCATAGAAGCAGACCAGCCCGCCTGTCCCGATAAGCATCAGTGCTTTTCGTCCGAGATGATCGACGGTGCGGATAGCAATAAACGTAGCCGCAAGATTCACAACGCCGGTGATCACAATGTTAAACAGCATCTCGCTGACGCCGTAACCCGCCTCCTGAAAAACCTCCTGTGCATAGTTGAAGATAACATTAATACCGCACCACTGCTGAAGAACGGCCAAGAATACTCCCAGCCCGATGACCTTCGTCAGTTTCGGTTCGAGCAGGTCCTTGAACCGAACATGCGAAACATCTTCACTCGCCAGAGTATCACGGATACCCGCCACCTCGGCCTTGCCGTATTGAACGCCGCCGATTCGAGAGAGAATCTCTTCGGCCTCATCCTCCCTGCCGTATTTCACAAGCCACCGAGGACTCTCAGGAACAAAGAACATCAGCAGGAAAAACAAAAATGCCGGCACAGTCTCAACGCCAAACATCCATCGCCATCCGCGTAATCCGTTCCACGTAGGAGATAGATATGCCGCCAGTATCTCATTGTCTTGCTTATTCTTGGCCGCAATATCCTTCTCGGTGGTGGCCTTGATATAAACGATACCGGGGAACTTTTCTTTAACGTTTCTAAGCCCCGCCTCGTCTATAACAAGCAAAGCCTTCTGTTTTTCTTCCTCAATATCGAAACCCGCCTCCTGGCCCATCGCTGCCGACGCCGAGGATTCATTCACCAGCAAACGCAATTGATCCGCCGTGGGAACAGGCTGCGCAATCATCATATTCACAATCTGCGCCGCCAATATCCCGATTACGATGGTAAGCTGATTTATCGAGACGAGCTTGCCTCTCATTGCCGCCGGCGATATCTCCGCGATGTACATCGGCGATAGATTAGAGGCCAGCCCAATGCCGACCCCGCCGATGATACGGGCAAGATTGTATGAGAAGAAATCCCACGACAGCCCCGTCCCGATCGCCGAAATTGTAAACAGTAAGCCCGATGATATGAGCAATCGCTTCCGCCCGAGTCTGTCGGCCAGCGCACCGGAGAGTATAGCCCCTGCGATACAACCGAACAAAGCGCTGCTCATCGCAAACCCGCGCATGAAAGGCGTATCGTCGCTGATACTGAAAAACGGCTCATAAAAAGCCTTTGCCCCTCCAACAACAACCCAGTCGTAGCCAAAAAGAAGCCCCCCCATCGCCGCAACAACGCAGATCCGCCAGATAAACCTCATATTATAGTTTGCTTCAAGACTCTTCACGTCCATTGCGGTCTCTGCTTAGATCGTCAATAATCTGTCCCCTCTACCCTCCTAAACTTCATTTTAGGGTCAGTCATTGCGAGGAGGCCGGAGGCCGACGTGGCAATCTCATA
>JAUVXL010000284.1 GCA_030603595.1 Sedimentisphaerales bacterium
GGGTGCTAAGCGAGGGGATGTGCGGAAGGGAGAAGTATTGTGCGGAAGCGAAAAACTGGAGCAAGCCAATAAGAAGATGCTCAGTGGCGATACGATCAAACTCGGCAAGAAAGAACGCGAAATTATCAGAAGGGCCATATTGGCGGAAGGGGAGAGGATCGGCGAGAGGATACTTGCCGTATCAGTAGGGAGCAAGCATGTGCATGTGGTCATTGAGGCGGGGGGGAAGGCGATAAGCAAGGTCGTGAGTCGATTGAAATGCGCTGCGTACTATGAGGTGCAAAAGGAGGCGGGTTAGGTTACTGTCACGGCAGCCCAGGTGTTGGAGGGTTTGCTGGGATCCAGTTGTTTGGGTCGTTTCCGTAAAGGGTTGGGTTGGCCCTTGTTATTGATGCACCGCTGCCGTCTGCTTCTTTTGGCCAGAGATCGACATAGCCTGGATTGTCTTGTGCGTGTGTTCCGTCGCTGTAATTGACCCTATCGACTCGGATGTATTGCCGGACTCCGTGCTCGTCAACATCGCCGGGCATCGAAAGGTCGAGCTTTTCTCCCGAGTTGTTGAGCCTTCCCGAGTATGGTCCGAGGATGAATACGCCCCAGGGGGGCATTCCGTAAGCGGTGATGTAAGCGTTTATGTCCTTTGCGATTATGACACGCCCGCCTGCAGGTACGGTCAATGCGGGGAGTGTGTAACTGACGCCGTCGGTGAACTTCCAGGGCTCGCCCTCGTCAAAGTCGTACATGGTGACCGATTCGGATGTTATGTTGAGCAGTTCGATAAACTCTTGGTCCTGGTTGTCGAAGAGGGGGTTGTACATTATCTCGCTGATCACTATCGGTCCCACCTTCGGGTATGCGTTGGGCGTGCCGGGTGTGTTACTATCGAGAAGGACGAAGTTGGCGTTGCCTGTGCTTGTCTTGATGTATCTTCCGAACGATACACCGGTTGGGGAGGCTCCGAAGCTTTCGAAGTCGCGATAGCCGGTAAGGACGCCTTCGTCGTCGGCGCAGGTCAGATAGAGCTCTTCGCCGTTTTCGCTCAATGCGAAGGGCACTATCTTTCCCGGGTCCGCCGCGGTTTCGCCGAAGTTTGCGTCTTCGTAGAAGAGTATGTAGCCATAGGGGTCTATCTTCGTAGCGTCAGCGATTCTGTATTTTGTCAGGTCTGCATCGCTGTCGCTGAGATACCATCCGCCAATGTCGATTTGTTGATCTGTGGTGTTGTGCAGTTCGATCCAGTCGGCGGCGGCGGCGTGGGAGTGGGCGAGGATTTCGTTGATGACAATCGATCCGGGGTCGGGCATAATCCCCGAATCGTCGTATCCCGGTGATCCGCCGTCGTAGGCGCTTGATCGCCAGGAGAATTTTCTGCTCCATCGCTCCATAGCGTCTGTCATTCCCATGAATTCGTATTGGCCGAGAGCGCGATCGTATATTCTCAGGTCGTCTATTACGCCATGATAGTATGTCGGAACGGTATAATCATGGCCGATGCAGGCGTAGTGGTCGGCGCCTGTGAATCCTACGGATGTGGCCGAGGCAACGAGTTCGCCGTCGATGTATAGTCTGATGTTGGTGCCGTCGTTTGTTCCGGCGATGTGTCGCCATTCGTTCGGCACAATCGTATCTGGGCTTGTGGCGGCTGCGGTTTCGTCGCCGTCTGAAACAGAGAAAACCGGCTTGTCGGCATAGACGTACAGAAAGTAACCCTGGCCGGCGTCATCGTGCTGTGTGAGAATTGGATTCCATATCCTGGCAACGCCTGCGGGCCGCACCCATGTCTGGACGGTGACACGGCTGCCGGTGAGCGGTTCAATCGCATTAACAGTGACGGCATCAGGCGCGCCGTCGAATCCGAGGGCTCCGGCGATGGCTCCTGCGGTCCAGGTTGGCGTTCCCTGGATTTCGCCGTGGTTTGTCCCGACGCTGTCGTTGACTGTTGTTCCGGCCATTTCATCGAACGCCCAGTGGGCGAGAAGGCCGTCATCGGAGCCGTAGAGCATTTTGTCGTTGGGATCAATAATAGTCAGAGAGTAGCCCTCGCCGTCCGTGATGTCTCTCCAGCCGTCTTTGTATTCGAAATCGAGGATAATTTGTTCGGCGGCGTCTTCGAGCCTGATTTTCTCACCGCCGTTATCGAGCTTTCCGGTATATTCGCCGGCGATCAGGTCTCCGAAGTCAACGCCTCGGCCCTCAAATAGCGAGCGTTTGTGGACGACGATTACGTGTTCGCCCGGAGGCAGGTTCATATCGGGGAATGTGAAATCGATGCCGTTTGTGAATCTCACGAGGTTCAGATTTATCTCTTCGTCGCCGATATTGCGCAGCTCGATGTACTCCTTGTTCGGATCTTCTGGGTCGCCGGTGTCTTTCGGGTGATACATAATCTCTGTGATTCTGAGGTTCTGTGCAACGGGTGTGATTCCGAATCCGGCGGTCGCCAGGCCGCTCCAGGGGCTGTAATCATTTGCAGAGACCAGGACCCGCGCATTGATTCGCGTGCTTTTGTTGAGTGTGATGGGGCCTGTGTATTCAACGGCGTTTAGAGAAACATCACCGGGCGAACTGCGTCCGGCGGCCGGGCCTCTAAAGACGCGCGGGTCGGAGCCGTTTGTAGTGTAGTAGATGGTGCCGGAGGCGTTTGGATTCTCCAGGGGTACGGAGTCGCCTGCTTGGACGTGGCCTCCGTTCGGGGTCATCGTGGGCGGCTTGACGAACTGGGCGTCAATCCAGTTTGCCCTGTTTGTGAGCCATGTCTTGATGTTGTTTATTTCTCCCTGGAATCCGCCGAATCGTGGGGGCTGGCTGGGCCACCTGGCGTAATTGCGCGCCGACGCCTCTCTGACCTCATCGGCCAATTCGTCGATTATGCTGTTGAGGTTGGTTGTGCTGAACGGGTCTTGCCTCAGTTCGTACCAGCGGTCGATGTACCTTTGCCAAAAATCTATGTCCTGGTGCAGTCGCCCGTACCACACGTATTCGAAGAACCTTGTTGCGTCTCCGGTTCCGTTCCATGCTTCGGGGTTGTCGTCTCTGCTGTCTGTTGATTCGAATGCGCGGTCGAAGTCCCATACGGGGCCTGCGTAGAGTTTTCCATCGCGGTGCTTTGCCATGTAGCCGCTGAGCCGAAAGGCATCGACGT
The DNA here is from genome assembly GCA_030603595.1 of Sedimentisphaerales bacterium. Lineage (GTDB taxonomy): Bacteria > Planctomycetota > Phycisphaerae > Sedimentisphaerales > Anaerobacaceae > JAFGCD01. Next base: position 3,143 of record JAUVXL010000284.1, read on the forward strand.
TCATCGGAAGCAGGTTGATCAGGCTGTGGTCGATGTGGGAGGCGACATCCATGTATTTTGCGTAGCCATTGTCGGGATCGGCGAAGTTGGTTCCGTACAGAGCGGTTTCGAGCTGGTTGAGGTAGTTTAATATCCAGGCCCTTTGAACGGTTGTAACCTCCGGCTCCTGCGGATCGATGTAAGTGAACAGGCCTGTTCCTTTCGATGTGCGAAATCCCGGTCCGTCGGGGTCCGGTCTGTCGATTGCGAGGATGTATCCGCCGGAGATCACGGATTCGACGTTGTCCCATGGTCTGAGCCGGTCGATGTCAACTCTGTCGTCGTTGACCCTGATTTTCTCCATAAAGTAATAAACGCCGACATAGTGATTCTGAGTGACTTTTCCTGCGCCGGTGTTGAGATAGACTTCACAGGCGCGTGTTCTGCAGGCATACCGTCCGACCTGTCGGCTCATCTCGTAGGCAAGGGCGTTATTGATCAGGGCCGTGTCGTATATGAACGGCGCGTAGAGGACCCAATCGGAATCAGCGGGCAAGCCGAAAATAGAGGCGGGCTCGTCGTTGTTTTGTTCGTCCCATGTCTCAAAGGAGTATTGTTTTTTTGCCTGTCCCGCCGTTGAAGATCCGCGAATTCTAATTCCGCATCTGCCGGCGAAGTCGGGCAGGTCGGTGATTTGCACCCGCTCACCGCTGATTGGCCGCTCAATGAATACCGCCGAGCATTTCGTGTAGAGATCCTGATTGATACCCTGGCCGTAAGTATCGACGATCACCAGGGGTATGTTGGAGTTGACGCTGCTCACGCCGGAATCCAAGGCGACGTATGTCTTAGTGACGAACGCTCCCGGCGCCTTGAACGGCTCGAAGAGTCTGGCCATGACTTCAGTTGTCGCTGTGAGAGTTATTGGGGCATTGTACTCTGTCGAGGCCTCGGTGGGTACGGCGCCGTTGGTGGTGTATCGTATTACGGCGCCTTGTGCCGGTGTGCTGAGGGTCAGATCGAGGCTATTAACAAATGTTCCGCCCTGGTGCGAGAAATACGGCACGCCGGACATCCGCGTATCGCCGGGGGTATTCTCGGTGCCCGGGGTGGGGTCCGTGAAATACTGCTCCTCGCCGTCGTATAAGCCATAGGAAACGTCCTGCTGCTGAGCCGGGTAGCCGAAATCGTCGAAGCCATACTCGGATGAGTCGTAGGCGTGGATAACGTAGAGGTGCGGATCGACAAGTGCGAGGTATTCG
>JAUVXL010000097.1 GCA_030603595.1 Sedimentisphaerales bacterium
CTTACCATCGGGAAGCGATCTGTTGGCGAGGGGAATATCGAGCTCAAGCTGCGTCGCGAATCGGAAAGTCAAAAGCTCCCCATAGACCACGCCGCAAATAAGGCTGTTCAAGTGGTCGCTTCGCTGAAACAGGAGTTGCTCAACAAGCCCCGACCGTAAGGGAGGGGATATTCACCCTTCGAAAAAATCCGATTTCCCCCCAGAACGGCGCAGACATCGGCGTTGAATTTGTATATCATGTCGCTGTAGCAGTTTGTCAAGATTACTACTGTGGGCGCCATCGTAAGGTTGCCAGGGTCCGAAGCAACCTCGATCCTTCGAGGGGTATAAGATTGCCGCGTCGGCCCCGCCAAGGCGCGTCTTCGACTTTGGCCTCCTCGCAATGACTGCCTGTAGGTTGTGTTTATCGGATTTCAGAATTGGGCCGGACCCCTGTTTCGCACGCGAGGAGCGGTGTCGAGGCCAAACCAGGACAAGAAAAGGAGATACATAATGAAAAACGAGAAACTGTCGAGACGAACCCTGATTCGCAAAACGTCTTTGGCCGCCGCGGGAGTCGTCGCCGCGGCCGTCACGCCGAAACTCAATGCCGTGGAGATAGATATGGACAAGGTCAAGAAAGTGGCCACGAAGGGCCGGATAAATCAGTCTGTAAGCAAGTGGTGTTTTGGAAAGTGGTCTCTGGATCAGATGTGCGAGGTCTCCAAGGGGCTTGGGCTCAAGGCTATAGACCTGCTCGGCCCGTCTGCATTTCCCACACTTAAAAAGCACGGGCTGATCTGCTCGATGGTCAACACTCACGGGCTAAGCAAGGGGCTGAACAGAAAGGAGCAGCACGCCGGGTTCCTGGCCAAGATCAGGGAGGGCATCGATGCCGCCGCCGAGCACGGATATCCCAACGTGATTACGTTCCCCGGCAACAGGGCCGGAATGCCTGACGACGTGGGACTTGAGAACATGGTCATCGGGCTAAAGCAAATCGTAGGCCATGCCGAGAAGAAAAAGGTTACTATCAACATCGAATACCTCAACAGCAAGGTGAACCACAAGGACTACATGTTCGACAATATGAAATGGGGCGTCGAGGTCTGCAAGCGGGTCGGGTCGGAACGTGTTAAGATACTGTACGACATCTACCACGCCCAGATCATGGAAGGCGATATAATCCGCACCCTAAAGACGTACAAGGATTATATCGGCCACTATCACACGGGCGGGAATCCGGGGCGAAACGAAATCGACGAGACGCAGGAGTTGTACTATCCGGCCATAATGAAGGCGATTGTCGAGACGGGCTTCAAAGGATATGTCGCACACGAATTCGTCCCGAAGAGGGACCCTCTGGCCGGGTTGACCTACGCGGCGAAGATTTGCGATGTCTAAGGATTGGGCTGTAAGCTCACAATGCTGTTGAAGCGCAATGCCACCTGATTGACGAATTCCATGTTTATGTGGCAGTTGAAGGATCCTAAGCCGGTAAAGCTGATAGTCGGCATACTTGCCGCGGACCGTAATTGTCTGCACGCAGCCGTCGAGGCTGTGATCGACAAGTTCGGCAAGACGGACCTGACAAGCCACGTCTGGCCGTTCTCTGAGACCGACTACTACAGGGAAGAGACCGGGCCGACGATTTTGCGTCAATTCATTTGCTTTGAGAAGCTGGTTGCCCCGGACCAACTGGCGAAAATCAAGCTTGTGACGAACAAGCTGGAGAAAAAGCTGGCGAAAAAGCTCGGAATTCCGCTTAGCAGGCCTGTAAATCTGGATCCCGGCATAATCGAGCCGGCAAAACTGGTTTTGGCGACAACAAAAAACTTTTCGCATCGTATATACATCGGCAAAAGGATTTACGCCGAAGTGACGTTGATCTTCAGCAAGGGCGTGTGGCAGGCATCCGAATACACTTTTCCCGATTACAAGACGCCGCACTACCAGGAGTTCTTCTGCAGGGTTAGAAGTCGATTGCTGGAGCAGTTGAAATCAAAACTGTAGGTGTCATTGCGAGGCCCCTTGGGGCCGTGTCGGCGCACCGGGGGCGTTCGAAGGGTATGAGATACCCAAGGCATAAATTGCCGCGTCGGCCCCGCCAAGGCGCGTCTTCGACTTCGGCCTCCTCGCAATGACGACCACTAAAATCAACCTTAACCGAAATTAAGCGCTTCCAAGGAGTAAGAGTCTGGTTCTATTGGCAATAGCTCTGTTTGTCGGCTCATTCGCGTTTTCAAGTGCGCTGACGGCGATAGTACGAAGGCGCGCGGTCGGCGCGGATCTCGTTGCCCGTCCCTCGGCGGATAGATACCATCGCGCGGCGATTCCGCTGGGCGGTGGGATCGCGATCTTTGCGACGCTGCTATTTTTCATTCTCTGCGGCGCTGCTGCGATGAAGCTTCTTTTCATGCCCGGGCGTTTGGCCTGGCTTGCCGAGCGCGCCAATATCGACCCTGCCGATTTCTCAGGGAAGGTTAGTCAATTAGTGGTTATGGTCGGCGCGGTTGCTGCTCTATTCGCTCTGGGGCTCTGGGACGACATCAAGCAGCTCGGGCCGGGCTTGAAGCTCATAGTTCAGTTCGCAGTGGCTTTGACAGCGGCGTTCTTCGCCGAGATAAGGGTGGAGTTTTTCATTGAGAACACGCTGATCACTTCGGTTCTCTCTGCCTTTTGGATTGTGCTTATCATCAACGCCTTCAATTTCCTCGACAATATGGACGGTTTGTCGGCTGGTATCGCGGTGATAGCAAGCTCGATTCTCTTCACGGCCGCGGCGATGAGCGGGCAGATATTTGTCGGCGGCCTGGCGTTGGTCTTCATAGGGGCTATGTTAGGATTTCTCGTGTTCAATTTTCCTCCGGCGAAGATCTTCATGGGGGATGCCGGGTCGATGGTGGTGGGCTTCTTCGTAGCAATGCTGACGCTGCGCACCACGTATTATCACGAAGCCCAGAGCGGTCGATGGTACGCGGTTTTTATGCCGCTGATAGTTATGGCCGTGCCGCTGTACGATTTTATCAGCGTTACTCTTTTGCGGATCAGCCAGGGCAAGAGCCCGTTTGTCGGCGACACTCAGCATTTCTCGCACCGCCTGAGAAGACGAGGCCTGAGCGACAGGCAAACGGCGCTGACGCTATACCTGGCAACGCTCTGCACCGGCCTTGGAGCAATATTCCTGTACCAGGTCAATCTGGCCGGGGCGATATTGATCTTCGTTCAGACCGTTATGGTGTTATCCATAATCGCCATTATCGAGACCACGTCGTCCCAAACTTGAGAGTATAGAAATTTTATTAGGAACAAAAGCACAAAGGCACAAAGGAATAAATGACAAGAAGGCAGAATAAATCCGACTCGGCCAAGAGCCAGGCTGCTGTAATCTTCGAGTATATCCTGCTCGGTGTGTGTCTGGCCGTGCTGGCGCTGCGGACTACGTTCGCCGAAAGCCCTGCAATCCAGTCTATCGACGCAATAGGGAATCTTTACGAGACTATTTACAGCCTGTCCATATCGGGCGTCTTGATATTCTGTTTCATTCTGTGGTTCGTGTGGAATTTCTGCAGGACGAGGTTCTCCTACCGGCTTAGCAGCATCGAAATCGGCCTGTGTGTTTTCCTCGTATCGGGGGTGGTTTCAGGTCTTGTGGCGCCGGATAAACGGCTTGCAATCAGCAGCTTCGTAGTTTGCCTTGCGCCGATCCTGATGGCGGTTCTGCTGGTTCAGCTTCTGGATTCTCGGACAAAAGTAACGCTGGTTCTCTGCGTGGTCGCGGCGCTCGGCGTTGTCAACGCGCAGCGGTCCGCCGAGCAGGTCCTGGGCAGCAACCAGGCTACTATCGCAGAATATGACAGAGCGCCCGATATTCATCTGGGAGTTCGTGGCATCGAGCCGAATACGCTCAATGCCTTCCTGTTCGATCACAGGGTCCATTCCGCAGGCGCGTCCGGTTTCTTCGTTACTCGTAATTCCGCCGGTTCTTTCGGCCTGCTGGCGTCTTTCGCAGTCGTAGCCCTTCTGATCGACCAATTGAGAAACCGCAAAGCGGGCTCGGGCTCACTGCCTATTCTTGGCTGCGGGATCGCAGCGGCGGTTATCATCTTCAGCCTCATTATGACCAAGAGCAAGGGGGCATTCATGGGCATGTTCTTCGCCGTGCCGCTGTTCATAATATACGTTCGCTTCGAGAATTGGCTGCGGGCCCACAGGAGGGCGTTGTTTATTTGCTGTCTGCTGTTGAGCGCGTTTGCAATCCTCGCAGTTGCTATTTACGGCCTTAGCCTCGGGCGTTTGCCCGGGGGCAGTTCGATGCTCGTCAGATGGCAGTATTGGCGCGCCTCTGCGGCGATGTACGCCGATCACGCCCTGACAGGGGTGGGTCCGGGCGCCTTCTCAGATTACTACACGCACTACAAGCCTGCGGCTGCATTGGAAACCGTCACGGACCCTCACAATTTTCCACTCAGCATCCTGACTCAGTATGGTCCTATCGGTCTGGCCGGTTTTCTTACGATGATTCTGTTGCCTCTTTGGAAGGTGCTATCCCGGCGATCGGGCGAGACGTCGGCGAATGTGGAGGCCTGCGGGGGCGGCTTCGGCAAACCTGCTGTCGTCTTTGCTCTTATCATCTCGGCTGCAATGTTGATCATTCGGCCCATCATGTTCCCTCTGCCGGAGGGCGCCTCGTCCGAAGAGAGAGAAGCGGGCATACTCATACTCTATTTGATGCCCGTCTTCGTATTCCTCGTAGGCCTGCTGCTCGTAGCTATCGGGCAAAGGCCTGCCAAGAAAGAGCGTCCAAGCGTTATCTCGGCTGCACTTTTTGCAGCGGTGATAGGACTGCTGGTTCACAACCTGATAGACTTCGCCATCTTCGAGCCTGGTGTATTCACGACGTTCTGGGCCATATTAGCGTGCCTGATCGCTACGCACTGCAATGCAAATTCAGCCTCCCGCACAGTCCGGGGCGGGACGGCGCCGGCCATCCGGCTGCTGGCGGTCGCAGCGGGCTTTGCGGCGGTTGTGGGCTATCTCAATTATGCGTTTTTGCCCGTAGTCCGGAGTACGGGCAAAGTCCATCAGGCGAACCTGGCGGTATCGTTCGGTCGCTTCGATTTAGTTCACGGGCTGCTCGATTCGGCTGCTAATGACGACCCATTGAGCCCTGCGGCGCCGACCCTCGACGCTCGACTGCACATCGGCAGTTTTGAGATGAACCAGAACCAGAATCCGGAATTGCTCCTGATGGCCGAAAAGTCGCTCAAGATCGCAATAGAGCGCAACTGCGCCGAGTTCAAAAACTATGAGCGGCTTACCCGCGTCTATATTCTGCTGGCCGAAACCGACACGCCAAGCGAGGGCGCCTCCCCGCAAGGGGCCCATGGGGCCTGGTTGGACAAGGCGTTCGACTCCGCATTCCAGGCCGTCGAACGCTATCCGGGCTGCGCAAGACTGCGAGTGGAGTTGGCAAGGATCGCAGAGGAGCAAGGCAAGAGGGAAATAGCAATCGAGCAGTACGAAATGGCCGTCGATATCGAAGACAGCTATCGCCGCCAGTTCCGCACTATATATCCCGAACGAGAGGATGTGGTCAGCCGGCTCGGCGAAAACAAGTACCTCTTCGCAAAAGACCGGCTCAAATCCCTGTCGCAAGAAGAATCCCCGTAGTGCTCTGTTAAGATTAAAATCATGGGCGGCATTGTGAGGAGTGGAACAACGAAGGAATCCGCCGCCGTCGAACGGTTTGAGATTGGCACGTCGGCCTTGCGGCCTTCTCCTAAGAAAATGAACCGTTTTCGTAGTGCGAGCGGTATGAGATTGCCACGTCGCTGCGCTCCTCGCAATGACGATTCGTTAGGGTTCATTTTCTTTTGCGTGCCTCCTGAGAGTCCGGTTAGGTGCTCGCAATGACAACTCCCACAATCAACTTTAACAGACCAGTAGTAGCGTTTATCACGGTGATCGGTCGTGGCGATTCGGGGCGTTTGCGGCGCAGATTCGCGCATTTCGTTTAAGGCGGTCTAATCCCAGGCGTTTGATGGGGGAATCGGCGAATTGGCGCTGGAAGGCCTCGGCGTTCAACTCGATAATGTGGTCGAGGTCCAACTCGGCTCTTTCCGGATAGAACTTGATCCGGTCATTGGCGGCAGCGGGCGCATTTTCCCGATACGGACATGCTTTGACGCATTCATCGCAGCCGAACAGTCGGTCGCCTATGCCGGCTGCCTGCTCCGAATTGATGTGTCCCTTGTGTTCTATCGTCAAGTAGTTGATGCAGTTGCTCGCATCGAAGAAGCCGTCGCTTCGCAGAGCGCCGGTTGGGCAGGCATCGAGGCACTTGCTGCAGCGGGAACATTGGGCGGGTATTGGCTTGTCCGGTTTCAGTTTTACGGTGGTCAGGATCTCGCCGAGGAATATCTCCGGTCCGAGCGCCGGGTTTATGAGCATGTGGTTCCTGCCGAGAAATCCCAAGCCCGCCCTCACAGCCAATGCCCTTTCGGCCAACGGCGCCGAATCGACGCAGATTTTGAAGCGCATGTCCCCGCCCGCAGCAGATTTAATGAACTCGGCGAGCTTGCGCATCTGTTTCTTCATGAAGGGATGATAGTCTTCATACAGGGCGTAGCGAGCTACTCGGCCATTGAAGCGGTGCGAAATATCGCACCCTACATGTTCCGGCGGCTTGTAGTTTAGGGCGACTACGATGACCGATTGCGCGCCTTTTAGAAGCTGCGACGGGTCGGTCCTTTTCTTGAAGTTGCGATGCATATACTGCATTTGTCCGGCAAATCCCGCATCGAGCCATTCGGAGAGGTGGTCGGCCTGGTCTGCATCAATCGGCGAGGCATCCGTTATGCCGACCGCATCGAAACCCAGTTCCAACGCTTTCTGCTTTATGTCGCTTTCCACGCTCATTGCACGGATTATACAATAGCGATGCGCCAATTGCACGGTCTGCGACATCAGGGCGGGGAGTATTTCGTTGAAGGATAGGGCCGAATCAGCTATCGTACCGACACACACGGAAAACCTATTTCATTATATGGACCAACAGCTTATGGAAGGAAGCCTTGATACAGTCGATATCGTCATCCTGACCCTTTACGGGTGCGTTCTGATTGGGATGGGGGTGTATTATGCTCGGAAGTCTCGAACGGCTGAGCAGTTTATGGTCGCGGACCGCTCGATCCCGGCGTGGGCCGCGGGACTGGCGGTGATGAGCGCTTATACGAGCAGCATTTCGTATATAGCGACTCCCGGCAAGGCGTTCGACAGCAACTGGCATCCGATCATCTTCTCGCTTTGTATAATTCCGGTAGCGTGGCTGGCGTGCAGGTTCGCCGTGCCCTATTATCGCAAGACGCGGCTTATCAGCGTGTACTCATTCCTGGAGGAGAGGCTCGGCGCCTGGGGCCGAATCTACGCCGCGGTCTCTTTCCTGCTGTACATGGTCGGGAGGATTGCTGTGATTCTGTATCTGGTGAGCCTGCTGCTGAGCACGTTCGTTAGCTTTAACATCGTCGCTTTGATTGTAATCATCGGGCTGGTGACAATCGTCTATACGCTGCTCGGCGGGATGGAGGCGGTGATCTGGACGGACGTTATGCAGTCGGCGATTATGATAGTGGGCGTTTTGTTTTGTGCGGTCGTTTTGTCGTACCGGGTATTCTCCGGCCCTGAGCCTTTGATCAACACGGCCATTGAGCAGGGCAAGTTCAGCTTCGGCAGTTGGAAGCTCTCTCTCAGCTCGCAGTCGGTGCTCTGCGATAGGACGATTTGGGTGATGATCATCTTCGGCATTACCGAGAACCTGCGAAATCTCTTAGCCGACCAGAACTACGTGCAGAAGTATTGCTCGGTCCCCGACGAGCGTCAGGCCAAACGCTCGATCTGGATTGCAATGCTGATATATATTCCGCTGACGATTCTATTTCTCTATATCGGAACGGCGCTTTTTGCCCTCTATTCCGGCAGCGACGAGTTGGCCCAAGCAGGCGCAACCAAAGGGGATAAGGTCTTCCCATACTTCATCGCGACACAGGTCCCCCCGGCTCTCAAGGGGCTGATAATCGCGGCAATCGTTGCGGCGGCGATGAGCACGGTGGATTCGGCGTTGAATTGCTCGGCGACGGTCCTGCTGCTGGATTTCTACAAACGGTACTTCAATCCGAAGGTCGGCGAGCGGGGCAGTATGCTTTTCCTGCGGTCGGCGACGGTCGTATGGGGGGCAGTCGGAACGGGCTTTGCGGTATGGATGATTCGCGCAAGGAGCGTTTTGGACGTCTGGTGGCAAATCTCCGGGATATTCGGGGGCGGCATGTTAGGGCTGTTCATACTCTCGCTGCTCAAAGTCCGGCTGCGTCTATGGCAGGGGCTGGCCTCGATTGGCGCAAGCATCCTTGTCATCGCCTGGGCCACTTTCGCACGAGGGCTGCCGGCTGCGTGGCAATGGGCTCAGTGCAACCTCGACCCCATCATAATCGGCGCCGCAGGGACAGCGGCCTTGATGGCGACGGCGTGTATCTTCGCCGCAACCAACAAACGGGCCACAACATCAGGTCGAGCCGAGGGTTGACGCGGGCGTCGCTGATACTTAGACTCTATCTAAAAAGTCTTAGGAGGTTTCTATGTTCACTTCGAACGTCGGCAGGATTTCACGCCATTTTCGCATATTGTCCGCACTTGCTATCCTTGTCCTTGGGCCCGCTGCTGCCGGGGCTAACGTTGTGGCTGAATGGGACTTTGCCAAAGGCACACTGGGCTGGACCGGCAATCAGCGGGTGCTGAAGTTGAAATCATCGGGCGAAGGGCTTTTGGTTAGATCGACGGGGCAAGACCCGTGGATTGAAGGGCCGGCAATTGACCTACCCGGCGCGGAGATGACAAGGATCACGATCCGAATGAAATCGACCGCCGACGGCGCCGGCGAGGTATTCTACGGCAGAGCGTTCAGCGCGGAGAAGTCCGTTCGATTCACGGTCTATGACGACGGGCAGTGGCGCGATTACCCCCTCGTAATTCACGACAGGCTGACCGGCCCGACTCGCTTCCGCCTTGACCCCTGCAGTGACGCCGGGGAGTTGACTATTGCCTACATCAAGGTCGAGGCTATCGGTAAGATGCTCGTGCCGGCGCTGCAAAAGCCGCAACTGCCCCAGAGAAGTGCCGCAACCCGGTCTGTTAAGTCCGGGAGCATCGTATTCGAGCACTACGGGCGCAAATGGGGGAATTTTGCTATTAAGGTCAATGCCGTGGAGATGGCTGCGGGCCACCAGGCGGACCTATTGGGATTCATCATAAACGACAAGCCGCAATGGCTCAAACTCGCAGATGCGAAGGCCACCTTCCAAAGCCTCCCGAATGACGGCCAGACAACCATCGCGGCTATTGCCGACGGTTCGGGGGCGACGTGGGAAATTCAAAGGATCGTCAAGCCGGGACCGCAGGGGACACTTTTGGTTGAGACGAAACTCAAAGTCGATAAGGACAGGGACGTCCTCCATATTCCGTGGCTGACGCTGTTTCCGGGGCTTGGCACTTTCGGCCAAAGCAAATACCAGGGGCTGCTGCCGGGGCTGGAATACCTCTGCGACGAGCCGAGCAGCAGCACGGCCGATATCGCCGAGCCGAAGAACGTGCGGCGCGTACCCGATCCGGTCAAGATAACGTTCCCGCTAATGGCCGTCTCTCACGGCGGCAATTACATCGGCCTTATCTGGGAGCCTTCCGAGATGACCGCCGCGACATTCGATTCGCCGGATAGAGTGTACAATTCCGGCGCTCATCTTATGGCCCTCTCGGCCCCGGCCGTGGGGAACCTCCGCTTCGAGAATGCCTTCTGCGGCCATACTCCGTTCAAGCTCGAAGCCAATAAAGCTCTGAAGGTCTCGGCGACGATCATCGCAGGCAAAGGCAAGACAATCATACCCGCAGTCAAACAATACGTCGCTCTCAAGGGCCTGCCGGATGTGCCGCAATTCGAAGGAGGTCTTGCCGCGGCGGTCAATCTGCTGGCTCACGGGTGGCTGGATTCGCAGATAAATCACGATGGTCTCTTCCGTCATGCGGTTTGGGGGAGCAGCTTCGGGCCTCAGCCGGCGGCGGATGCGGCGATGTATATCGACTGGCTCGGCGGCTTTGTCGAAGATAAGAATTTGCGCGAGAGACTCAGGGTTCTCAAAGACAAAGCCCTGGCGAAGATACCTGCGGGGCAGGCGTTCTCCGGGAGCGTCGGCCACGCTCATCAGCCCGCAGCTCCCTTCGTATTCGGGCGATTAGCCGATTTCGTCCGGCAGAGACGCGGCGGCGCACTCGGCCAACTGCGACATTTCGACGAAAACGGCGTATTACAATACCAGCCAGGCAAGGCGGATTATTCCAAAACGCACTTTGCAAAACACGCCAACGGCTTGGGCGGGCGAGCCGTAGCCGATATTCTCGAAGCGGCGGCACTCTGTGCGGATACCGAGCTAATCGCCGGGGCCCTCGACCTGCTCGATAAGCAGACCGCCCTTTATGCAAATACCGTCCCTCGCGGCGCCCAAACCTGGGAAGTCCCGCTCCACACCCCGGACATCTTAGCCTCTGCCCACATGGTCAAGGCATACACGCTTGCCTACATGATCTCGGATAAAGAGGAGTATCTCGAAGAGGCGCGGTATTGGGCATGGACGGGCGTGCCTTTCGTGTATCTGTATCCTCCCACGCCGGGCCGAGTCGGCAACTACTCGACGATTGCCGTAATGGGCGCGACGAACTGGCGAGCGCCTATATGGTTCGGCCAGCCGGTCCAGTGGTGCGGGCTGGTGTATTGCTCGGCTCTGCACCTGCTCGGCGACGTTGATCCGCAGGGCCCGTGGAAGAAAATCGCAAAGGGAATCACGGCCGCCGGCCTGCAGATGACCTGGCCGACGAGCGACACCGAGCGCCAGGGCCTGCTGCCCGATTTCTTCCACCTCGTAGCCCAGAGGTCCGACGGCCCGGCAATAAACCCCGGAACCGTCCAGGCACACATCCCCGAATACTTCGCAGTAGGCAAGAACTATGACCTTAAAAGAATCCCCGCCAAAAAATGGTTCGTCCACGCCCCATGCAGAATAAACCGAGTTGAAGAATCAAAGGACCTGATCAAGCTAACAGTGGAAGGCCGAATCAACAAACAATACCAAGTCCTAATCTCAGGAATCCAGAAAGAACCCGCCCAAGCCACAGCCGCAGACCCACACAGAGAAGCTATTTTTTTCAAACCAGCCCAAACAGAATTCCACCCAGACATAAACGCCCTAATAATAACCCTAACCACCCCCGCAGAAATCAGAATAACACCGTAACTACCGGGTACATATCGCCAAATCTCCTATAAGAGAACCATTTTCATGCGCACCGTCACTATCTTGAGAGTATAGGAATTTGTTATTTAGTTTCTGTTGCGGAAAGAGTGTTTGTCATTCCCGCGGAAGCGGGAATCCAGCTTTTTCGCTCTGGACCCCTGCTCCCCGATCGGGGTCGAGGACAAGCTTCGCAGGGGTGACAGGATGAGGCTATTGTAAAAGTCCCGGGCGAAGCCCGGATAAGTTCTCCCCCTCCGGGCCGGTCAAGCTATTTTGCCCGCGCGACGATATTTTCGACTTCTTTTCAATTGTAAAGCCGTCGCAAAGGCATTACTATAGCCGCTGATTTAGTCAATGGAGACAAAAGATTATGGCAGAACAGTTGATCGGAATGATAGGCGGCACGGGGTTGGGCGATACCCTGGCCGAGCAGATTGTTGACGCCGAACTACACGATATCGATACCCCGTTCGGAAAGCCGAGCGCCCCGATCCTGGTTGGCCGATATGGAGAACGGCAGGTTGCATTTCTAAATCGCCACGGCGCCGGACACACTCTTTGTCCCAGCGAAGTGCCATACGCGGCGAACATCTTCGCGCTCAAGAAGCTCGGCGTCCATACCGTCATTGCCAGCGGCGCGGTCGGCTCTCTTCGAGAGGATATCGCGGCGACTGAGTTGATCTTTGTCGATCAATACATCGACAAGACATTCAAACGCAAGAGCAGCTTTTTCGAGGGCGTCGCCGCCGTACATTGCGAGATGGCTCAGCCCGTTTGTGCCAACCTCCGGGAGATGCTCGCCAAGACCGCCAAGAACATCGACGTTAAGACCCATCCGGAAGGTACATACGTTTGTATGGAAGGCCCGCAATTCTCGACGCGCGCCGAATCGCTGCTGCACCGCGCTTGGGGAGGCGATTTGATTGGAATGACGGGCATGCCCGAGGCCAAGTTGGCCAGAGAGGCCCAAATGTGCTACGCCATGGTTGCCCTCGTCAGCGACTACGACTGCTGGAAGCTCCATGAGTACGGCAAAGACAGGAAAACACTGCTAAAAGAGATTATCGGCAACCTCGCAACTGCTACGAACAATTGCCTCGAGCTGCTAAGAGCAGTTCTTGCCGGCCCGGAGACGCTTGTTTGCGATGAGTGCTCCTGTCGCCACAGCCTTGATCTGGCTGTCTGGACCGACAACGGCCACATCGACTCGGCCAAAATGGAAAAGTTGAGCGTGCTATTCGAATAACCCGGCCCTTCAACTGCAAGCGGGCGATCCGTACCGAACCGCCAGGATTCCGCCTGGCCCCGAAGAACCGAAGCTGGGAGGATTATGAAATGACGAAACTCGTCCGACTCTTAATCGCTATTGCAGTCTGCGCAGCTTTTTGTGTGCCACCGGCATACTGCAAGCAGCAGTCAAAGCACAAAGAAGAGCAGCCAACAGCGCATTCACGAGACGCACACAAACCACTGCCGAACCAACTCCTCGAGAGCCGGCGTTTCATTCAGATTCCAGGGCCCAACCCGATTATTAAACCGGGCCCCGAAGGCGCCTGGGACGACGGCGTCGCTGAGGCCTCCGACGCATTCAAGGACGTCGATACGTATTATTTCTATTATCACGCCACCGGCGCGGGCAAGGGATATCGACTCGGCGTGGCAACCTCCGAGCATCCCCTGGGCCCTTTTAAGAAGCACGGCGATAAACCACTCCTTGACCTCGGCCCAGAGGGGGCCTGGGACGACAAGTACGTCGCTTGCGCAATGGTGCTCAAAGAAGCGAGCAAGAAGTATCTGATGTGGTATTCCGGATACGGCGAGCTGCCCAAATATCGAAAATGGAGCATCGGTCTGGCGACCGCAGAGCACCCGGCCGGACCGTGGAAAAAGCTCGAACAAAACCCGATCCTCGATGATTTCGGCTACGTCGGCGGCGTTCTCAAGGTCAAAGGCAAGTACCGCCTCTACAACGCCTGGCCCATCAACTCGCCCGGCTACAAGGGCGACTACAGTCCCCTCGCCCTGGCTACCGCCGAAAAACCCGAAGGACCATACACCAAGCACCCCGGCAATCCCCTGATGAAGAAAGGGGATTTCGGCGACTGGGACGACGGCGGCATTTCAGAGGCCGAAGTCCTGTACCACAACGAAGCATTCCACATGTTCTACGGCGGGACACATCTGCTCGGCCCGCGCCTCGAGAGCATCGGCTATGCCTACAGTCTGGACGGCTACAATTTCGTAAAATACGCACGCAACCCCGTAGCCGTGCGCCAGGCCAACCCCAACGCCGCCGCCTTCGCCGAGGTCCACGCAATAATCGAGCCGCCTTTCATCTATCTCTATCACACCCTCCGCTACGAAAAGCACGGCGCCGACCGATTTCCCTGGTTCGAAGACCTCGGCGTCCAGGTCCTCGTCACACAAAGGCCGTTCAGCCTCAATATGCCCGTTCTCAACATCGAGTCTCTCCGCCGGCGAGGCAGAACTTCGCTGCGAAATTGTCCGCCGGTGAGTTTGGGTCACGTCAATCGCCTGGCCCTTACCGTCGAGTGCGCCTATGCCGAAAACGCAACAAAACCGATAAAGATCCATGTCAGGGCCAGCTACGACGGAATGACCTGCGACACGATCGACCTGTACACGTTCGAGAATGATCTTGGCCCGGGCCAAACAGTCAGAAAGACCGTTGATTTAGACGCGAAAGTTCCCTTCATCAAGATCCTCGTCGAAAACCAGGATTACATGAGCGTCTCGAATGTCAAAATAACCGCTTCCCTCGCCGGTTGAATTTGCAGCTAAGTTCGTATATTCGTCTCATTACTATACTATATCCTTTCTCTGCGGTCTCGGCGTCCTCGGCGGTAAAACAAATACTCTCAACCGCGAAAGGGTGTGACAAATTTTTCTGGCGCGAAAAATAGGTAGTCTGTAGAATATAGGAAATATAGTTTTTGTTTCACTAACCACATTCTACAGGAGATGCTTATGGACAAGATGAATTTGCC
>JAUVXL010000107.1 GCA_030603595.1 Sedimentisphaerales bacterium
CGGAAAGTTACCGATGCACAGTTGTCCAATGTCAGAATCAAAAGGAATAAGTTTCATGGCGATTGGAACTACCAAATACTTCCAAGCCGATGACTGGAATAAGTTAATATCGGTAAGTTATTATTTTGCGCCTCCTAAGCCCCTTAGCTCGACTTTTGCCATTTTATATGATCACGCTGCTTGGCTGAGATAATCCAGCAGCATGTTCCTTAATTTTGGTGGTAGTTTTTTAAGACCTTTATGATGAGAAGCCTTTTCAAAAATAGTCTCTTGCCAAAACAATCGCCGTACGGTTGCAATGGCATCCGAGAAGGTCGGCTCAGCTTTAACGCACCATTGTGGATAGCGGGAATATGAACGTCAGCCAGTTCGCAGCGTCCTACCTGGCTTTCTTTTTCAGGATGGCCTCGATTTCGTCCATAGTCCGATTCATAACGACCATCGTCTTGTCGAACGGCTCGGCGGTAGTCATATCGACCCCGGCTTCTTTCAAGAGGTCAATCGGATATTCAGACCCGCCTGACGAAATGAATTTGATGTACTTCTTAACCGCATCCTTTTCTTTTCGCAGCACCTTCTCACAAAGCGCCGTCGAAGCAGTGAACGACGTCGAATACTGATATACATAGAAGTTATAATAGAAGTGTGGGATATACGCCCATTCCACGGTATATAGCTCGTCGATATAGCAAACACCCTTATCATGCCCGTAGTACCTTTTGAGAATATCGCCGTACAGTTCGCTCAGGATGTCCCCGGTGAGCGGTTCTCCCTTCTCGGCCTTTTCATGGATGAGCAACTCGAATTCCGCGAATTGGGTTTGCCTGAATACCGTCCCTTTGATTCCGTCCAGATAGTTCATCAGCAGCGACAGCCGAACGTCGTCGTCCTTGATCTCTTCGAGCATCTTATCGATCAGCAGCGCCTCGTAGAAAGTCGAAGCCACTTCCGCCACGAAAATCGAGTAGTCCGCCGTTGGGTATGGCTGCTCCTTGTTCGAGTAGTAGCTGTGCATCGCATGGCCAAGCTCGTGGGCCAGTGTGCTGACATCATCGTACTGCCCGTTGTAGTTTAACAGTATATACGGGTGCACGTCATAAGCGCTGCCGTTGGAATACGCCCCGGCTCGCTTGCCCGGCGTGGGGTAAACATCCACCCACCGATTCTCAAGCGCCCTCTCGACGACGCGCACGTATGACCTGCCTAACGGCTTCGCCGCGTCGATAACCAGCTTCTTGGCCTCGTCGTAGGTATATTTCAGATCGATGCCCTTGACCACCGGCGCGTAAAGATCCGAGTATTTCAGCGTTTCGACGCCCAGCATCCTTTTCTTCAAATTCAGATAGCGGTGAAACGAATCAAGATTATTGTTCACGTTCTCGATAAGGGCGGTATATACCTTTGTCGGGATGTTGTTCCTGTCGAGCGAGCTTTCCAGCGACGACTTGTAGCCTCGCGTGCGGGCGTAGAACATGTCCTTCTTGACGTTGGAATAAAGCTGCACACCAAACGTTCGCCTGAAGTCCTTGAACACCTTCCAAAAGGCCCCGAATACGACTTCTCGGTCTTGGCGATTCGGCACGGCGCGATAGCGGGCATACCCGGCCTTGTTCAGCGTGACCACGCTGCCGTCGCTCAATTCGGTTTCCGGATACGGCAACTCTGCATTGCTCAGGATTGCGTAGATCGAGGCCGGCGCGCCTGCTATAAGGCTCGTCTGCGCCATTATCTTCTCTTCCTTTTCCGACAGCGTGTGCTCTTTTGTCCGCTGTATGTCGTACAGGTACATCTTATAGACCTTCAGCCCGGGCTGTTTCGCAATAAAATCATCAATCTCGGCCTTGTCCATCGCTGCAATTTCAGGCTCGATGAACGACGCCTTCGAGCTGTAATCCGTGGCAAGCTGCTCGGTCCCCTGCCTCATCGCAAGATAATCCGAATCGCGCGTATCCTCATCCGCCTTCATCGCGGCGTAGTTGTGCAGACGTCCGAACTCTTTGCTCAGGGCGCTGTTGAAATCCAGGCACGCCAGCAAGGCTGAGGGTGAATCGGCGAGTTTGCCCTGGTATTCCAGCACCTTATCGAACTGACCGGCCAGCTTCTCCTTCGCCTTGTTCCATGCCTCGTCGGATGAGTAGAGGTCCTCGAGTTTCCACGTTTCCTTTACCGGAACATCCGAGCGTTCCCGACTTTCGGCCTCAGCCTTGCATTGCCAAAGGACCAAAAGGCCCGTTAATAAGATCAGTACTCTCGAAATCCTGCACATAACAGTTCCTTGCATATAAATCCGTTCCTTACCGTCAACCGACATACCCGCCGCCCCAAAGATCAGAACGACCCCATATCTTAAAGGTTCTCACACGCTCTTGTCAATCGCGGCGATCCGCCAAAACGATACCCGTTTCGTAAGTCTCTTGCCGGCTTCTCTGAGTTCGCCCTACTACCTCATAACACTTGAATTTATGAGACTGTAGCAAGGTTGCCGGGAAACTATATTAGTTACTGTTGCGGAAACCGAGGACGAACGATGTCACCCCTGCGAAGCTTGTCCTCGACCCCGACCGGGGAGCAGGGGGCTACGCCGAAAAAGAATGGATTCCTGCTTTCGCAGGAATGACAAACGCTGTTTCCGCAACAGGAACTATTCAAGAGGGATTATAGGACGAAGGGCAATCCTCTGCGTGCGTTGGTGCTCAAATTGCCGCGTTGGCGACAGCCGTATCAGCAGTTGGGAAGGCTGCACCGCTATCGTCAGCTTGCCTTTGGAAATTCAGCAAATCCTCCGGCGTCAGTTCATCTAATCTCTTCCCCAATTGCTCGCCGACGCTGCTGAGCCAGGAGCCCATTGCCTCAACGACCTTTAGGTCGAAATCGTATCCGGCCGAATCGGCCAGAATAGTCATTGCCTCTGCGACAGAGCGTAGATTTCGGTAGGATCGGCTTGACGTGATCGCATCGAAAGTATCAGCAACGGCCATAACCCGCGCGCCGAGCCCTATTGTGTCGCCGGAAAGCCCGTCGGGATAGCCTTGCCCGTTCCATTTCTCGTGATGATGGCGGACAAGGTCGATTTCCGGCTCGAGGAAGGTCATCTTCTCGAGAATGCGGACCGCTATTAGCGGATGCTGCTCGACAATGGTGCGTTCGTGGGGCGTCAGCCGGCCCGGTTTGGATAGAATTGCGTCGGGCACGCCAATCTTCCCGATGTCGTGAATCATCGCGGCCCGGCGAATCACTTCCAGTTGCGGGGGAGCGATTCCCATAGTCCCGGCGATGCCGACGCAGTAATGCGTTACGTTTTCGGAGTGCTTCTTTGCGTATGAGTCTTTTGCTTCCAGGGCCTGGACCAATCCCCAGATGCTTTGAACGAACATTGTCTCAGCCTGCTCGGAAAGCCCGGCGATACGTCTTTGCAGCTTCTTAATCCGCTCAACTTCGAGATCGCTCGAATCCATGCGTTTTGACATTGTCTCGTTCCATATCATAACGCAGTCTCGCCCGGTACTCTTGGCCTCATAGAGGGCAAGGTCGGCTCGACGCATGATATCACGAGCGAGATTAGTGTCGTCGGATTTGCTTTCTGCTATTCCACAACTGATAGTCATGGAAACCTTCTCGCTCAGCTTGATTTCGTGTGCTTTAGTTCGTAGTCTTTCCATCAGCGTGACGGCATCGTCGGCCTTTGTCTCGGGAAGCAGTATGACGAATTCGTCGCCCCCGTAGCGAGTGAGGACATCCGGAGTGCGCTTTTGTCGTTTCATGCAGGCGGCAACCTGCACGAGGGCATCATCCCCCGCCGCATGACCGAGGATGTCGTTAATCGTTTTGAAGTTGTCGATGTCTATAATCGCCACTGAAAAGGGTCGTTCGTATCGTTTGGCCCGGGCGCATTCGGCTTGCAGCTTGTCCTCAAGCAACTTTCTCGATCCTGCCCCGGTCAGGGCGTCGGTCAGGGAGGTTAGCCTCGCTTGCTGGTAAAGCCTTGCGTTTGTCAGGTGAGAGCTAAGTATCTCTTTGGTCAGTCGGGCCTTATATGATATAAGTTCTCTGTTCATTGCCGCCGAAGCGGTCAGGTCGCACATGCAAAGAAAGCCCTTCAAATCACCGTCCTTCTCGGAGAGAGAAGCCTTGTTATCAAGGACTCCCAAAGGGATTACAAGTCTCGGCGATTGGCCGCCGAGCGCCTTGCAGGCCTCCGGAATACTGTCGTAGTGGAATTCCTCATTGTCAAGCACCCCGTTTGCATCGTCCGTGCGATTGAGCTGTTCTCTGGGACAGTTGCATTCGCTGCGACTCACAAGAACGGCGTCTTTTGCGGATTGTTTGTTTCGGCTGAAGCACAAAACACATTTGCCCGCCCCGAAAAGCTTTGGTACCTCCCGAACGATTATGTCAGCCACCTCGTTTATATCGATGCTCTTGAGGCAGGTTGAGAGCATTGCGACTTCTTCAGCCGCCGCCCTGTCTTCGAGAAGCTGCCTTCCCATCAGGTCGCGAGCCGAGAGCATGCCTACTACAACGTCGTCTTCGACGATTGGCAAATGGCGAATTCCGTTGGCCGCCATAATCTCCCGCGCCTTACTCGTCGGCGTTTGCGTCGAACACAGGACGATGTTCGAGGTCATTATCTCGGCCACCGTTGTAGCCTCAAGGTTCTTAGAAGAGGCAATTACCCGATTGACAATATCTCGCTCCGTTATGATGCCTGCATACTTGCCGTGATCATCATTTACAACAAGGCAGCCAACCTTATTGATAAACATTTTCGTTGCGGCTGCGTCCACAGTGGCGTTGCAGTTGACAGTGATTATCTCTGATGGACGATAAACGGTTTCGTGCATTCCTCGGTCCTTAAGAGCCCTTCGTCAGCAAAACATCTTCCGAGCCGGAATGGACATCGGTCCAAATACGGCACTTATCAACTTACTTGTATCGGCCCTAATTAAACGCTACTTTACTACGGGATGGCTGCAAACAAGCTGCGTTTTCGCACTTTCCATTGTTATCTGAAAATTTTTTTGCCGGCCACTGGAATGGGACGGCGCATTTTGGTATTATCAGGGATGTAGCGTGCAGGAGCGGCAGCCGTAAAATGCACGCAAGAAGTAAGTTCAGGCCGAAGCGGCATTTAGGTGGCGCTCATAAGGGTTCTGAAGAAGTGTGATCCGTTATAGAATTAAGGAGAATAATATGTCTTCACGTGTAAACCGTCGCAGTTTTATGAAGAAATCCATTGTTGCATCAGCGGGCGGCGCGATAACGCTCAGTTCCGCCAAGGCCGGGCAAACAGAGATTGCCGGCCTCAAAGTGGAGATTGGCTCGAAAGCAACAGTGCCCCAGGGCAAAATAGGCAGTCTAAAAGTCAGTCGAATGCTCCTTGGCGGAAACCTCCTGACGCACTACACGCACAGCCGCGACCTAAAGTACGTCTATAACCTCACCGCCCACTACAACACCGAGGAAAAGATTCATGAGACCATGGCGTTAGCCGAGGCACACGGCATCAACGCGCTGTCGATTCACAATCCGCCGGGGATAGTGCCAATGCTCAAGAGGTATCGCTATCGTTACGGCGGGAAGATGCAGTGGATCATTTGTCCAACAGCCCCCGTCGAGCCCGGCATGGAGGCCTATACCAAGCAGGTCAAGGACCTCGTCGATAACGGCACAGAGGCGCTCTACGTTTGGGGCGTTCACTCAGACCGGCTCATCGCAGAGGGCAAGATCGATCTGGTCCGACAGGCCGTTGAGATAGCAAAGGACCACGGCGTCCCATCCGGGATCGGAGCGCACGACCTTCGTGTCGTTGTGGAATGCGAGAAGCATGGCATCCCTAATGACTTCTACATCAAGACCTTCCATCACCATAACTACGCCACCGGCCCCAAGCCCGACCAGTTAAAGGCCCCGTATTCCGAGATCCCCGGTTACTGGTGCAAGGATCCGGCCGAGACTATCGAGGTAATGAAGAAGGTCACCAAGCCCTGGATAGCATTCAAGGTAATGGCAGCCGGCGCAATCCCTCCAAAGGATGCCCTCCGTTACGTCTTCGAGAACGGCGCCGACCACACGCTTGCCGGAATGTTCGATTTCGAAATCGCCGAGGACGTAATGATAGTAAACGACGTCCTGAGCAATCTAAAAACCAGAACCCGGCCCTGGCGAAGTTGAAGGTTGCATGTGGCGGCCCGCTTGCCCGTTGCTCCAGGCAGAGTTTTTGGCTGGGACCTATCCGTTTTCCGGAAGAGCCCAATGAGTTTCATCATTTTCTTTAGAACATTTTGGATATCTATCGTAACTGCTTATGCACACAACTGTTACATGTACACATTTTTCCAACGGCGACACAAGAATTCTGTTGACCTCTATGGCGAATAAGAGTACTATAGTTTTATAGTTTGTGAATGTGAACGCAAGCGCAAGGGTATTACTGTAACTGGATGGTATAGGAATTTGTTATTTAGGCAAAATGGGCAATATGGAGAATCTGTCATTCCTACGAAAGCAGGAATCCAGTCTTTTGTCCTTGGATCCCCGCTCCCCGATCGGGGTCGAGGACAAGCTTCGCGGGGATGACAGGATGAGGCTATTGTAAAAGTCCCGGGCGAAGCCCGGTTAATTTAATATGAGATATCACAAAGTGCCGGATGAGACAATTCGACGGTTGCCGAAGTATCTCAGGTGCCTGCTGTGGTTGGAAAGCCAGGGCGAGAGAAACGTATCCAGTGTGGGCCTGGCCAAGTTAGTAGGCGTGAATCCGTGGCAGATCAGGAAAGATTTTTCATATTTTGGAGGTTTTGGCAAACGAGGCGTCGGCTACGCGATCGAGACGTTAGCGACCGAAATGAAGAAGATCCTCAGGCTGAACGTAGTCAATAAGGCCGCTTTGGTTGGCATGGGCAACCTCGGTAGAGCAGTTTTGGCGTTCTCAGGCCTTGAAAAGTATGGTTTTGAGATTGTGGCGGCTTTCGAAAATGATCCGAAGAAAGTCGGCGAGAGAACATGCGGCGTGGTTGTTGAAGATGTGTCGAAGATTCGGACTCTCAAGGATAGAGGCGTTTATGTTGGAATTATTGCTGTCCCTCGTGGCGTAGTTCAGGAGGTCGCCGACGATTTGCTTGGGGCCGGAGTGAATGGTATTGTGAAGTTTTCTCCGGGCTACATAACCGTGCCAAAAAAAGTGAAAGTTATAACTATCGATATTGCAATGGATTTCGCCCGGTTGCCTTACTATATGCCAAGGAATTTACCGTAGGCCTGCGACTGCGAGCAGGCGGTTTTACATACTGCAACTACGTAGGGGCATGGGTTTGAGAATAGGGTCAAGAATGCAACTTCAGCCGAAGGTTGAACAGGACGATACGGGATTCGGCAAGATGTGATGTCAGATAGCCGCATTCAATGTGAAATGCGGCTTAATAGATTGTCAAAGACGCCTTTATAGGAATATGTTAGATGATCTACAAAATTATTAAAAAGGACGAGTTTAAGAAGTTCATAAACGGTCTCATTAGCGAGAATGAGACATTCGGACCAAAAGAGGTTGAGAGACGCCAAGACGGCAAGGCGGTTTACCAGTTCAAAGAGGTCAACTCTTTCGACGAGATGGATCTTGACTACACTGTTACGTACTCGTCGTTGAAGAATTTCTTTCTTCCGTTTCGGGAAGAGTTGTCGCGATTCAATTTCTCGGACGATGACTGGAAACAGGATGTTGAGTACAGAGTTAATCCCAGGGCCATCGTGGGGGTGCGGCCTTGCGATATAAACGCTCTGAACATCTTGGATAAAATTCTGATCGAAGGGACCTATCCTTCTCCGTACTACCTCGCAAGAAGAAAGAATACGTTTCTGGTCGGGATGGATCACGAGCCGCTGCCGGATTGTTTCTGCGAATCTCTCGGACACGACACGGTCCACCGAGGCTGCAATGTGTTCTGCACGGACATCGGGGATCGATACTACCTAACGATAATGTCGTCCAAGGCGTTCAAGTTTCTCAAGAACGTAAATGTGAGCGATCCGACAAAGGACGACGACGTGAAATTCATCGAGAGAAGGAAGTACATCAAGAGCAAATTTGAGACCAAAGTTGACGTTACCGGACTTCCGAGCGTTCTGGACATAGAGTTCAAGTCGCCTGTCTGGAAGAAATGGGGCGATAAGTGTCTGAACTGTGGAACCTGCGCTATGGTCTGCCCGACGTGCTACTGCTACGGCATTGAGGAGACCATAGACGTTAGCCTGAAGAGTTCACGCAAGGAGCGAGTTCAGTATTCGTGCAATCTTGTTGACTTCGCCGAGGTGGCCGGTGGGCATAACTTCAGACCCTTAAAGGAAGACCGGTTGAAATACAGGTACTATCATCATTATAGGGGATTTGCACAAAACGGCGAGGATCCGATATGCGTCGGGTGCAACCGTTGCGGCAGAGCCTGCCTGGCGGGAATCAACCCCAAAGATGTGATCGATGATCTTCAAATGGAGAGTTAATATGGATTACAAAATACCGGAGCAAGACATAAATGCCGAGCCTTTTATGACAAAGCCGCCCGACTACAACCGCGCGGGAGTTGTCATGAGGACAGACAAAGTCTTCAAGGCTGAGATTACCAACATAGTTGAGTTGACCCCGCTTGAGAAGCTCTTTCGTCTGAAGATATTGGACAACGCTGAACGACAGATTTTCGAGTTTCGCCCGGGGCAATTTGTGATGCTGGAGGTTCCCGGTTTTGGTGAAGTTCCGCTCTCGATAACAAGCTCCAGCAATAACAGGGAATACATAGAACTATGTGTGAGAAAGGCCGGGCGGACCACCAATATGTTGCATCAAGCCCGGGAAGGGGCGAAACTCGGTTTACGGGGTCCCTTTGGCACGTCGTTCCCAATGGAAAAAATGGCGGGATGCAACGTTCTATTGGTGGCCGGCGGCCTGGGCCTGGCGCCTCTTCGCGCCCCGATCTACTGGGTCAGCGAGCACAGAGACAAATATAAAGACGTGCATGTGCTCTACGGGACAAAAGAGCCCAACCAGATGCTCTTTACCTACCAGTACGAGGAATGGCAGACTGTGAACCGTATAGAATTGCTTACTATCGTGGAGAAGGCGAGCAAGGAGTGGAATGGCAGGACAGGCATGATAACAGAGTTGTTCGAGGATATGAGCATTGAGGCGGACAACACATGCGCAATTGTCTGCGGACCCCCGGTGATGTTCAAGTTCGTATGCCAGTATCTGAGCGAGTTGGGGATACCAATGAACCGTATGTTTGTTTCTCTCGAGAGGCGAATGCACTGCGGTATGGGCAAGTGCTGCAGGTGTATGGTGGGCTCTACGTTTACCTGTGTTGACGGCCCGGTTTTCGATTACTGGTCTGTTTTGAATCTCAAAGAAGCTATATAGGAGCTTGTCGTGAAGTATCTTGGGATTAAACCACAAAAAATCAGGGTGGGAGTTTTCGACTTTACCGGTTGCGAAGGCTGTCAGCTTCAGTTGGCTAACAAGGAAGACAGCCTGCTGGACTTCCTGTCACTTCTCGAAGTGGTGAATTTTAGAGAGGTATCTTCCCATCGAGGTCAGGACTATGACATCGCGCTGGTGGAAGGGAGCATTTCCAGGGACGATGAGATCGAGAGACTCAAAGACATCAGGGCCCAGGCGAAAGTCCTGGTTGCTATCGGTTCCTGCGCATGTTTCGGCGGCGTGAACAACCTCAAGAACCACTACCCGCTTAAGGACGTGGTGAAGGAAGTTTACGGAGACCGCCACATCGAGACGAGCGAAGTAAAGAGGGTTGGCGATGTGGTGAAGGTGGATATGCAAATCCCCGGTTGCCCCGTATCGAAAAGCGAAGTCGAGAATATCATCGTCAGTATTGTCACCGGCGCCGAGGTCAAGATTCCCAAGTATCCGGTTTGCGTGGAATGCAAGCAGAAGCTGAATACTTGCGTGGTTGATCTCGGTGAAATATGCCTTGGACCCATCACGCGGGCCGGTTGCGGCGCTGTCTGCCCAACGGGGAAGGTGGGTTGCCTTGGATGCAGGGGGCCGGCGGAAGATGCAAATTACGATTCGTTAATGGAAATACTGCAGGCGAAAGGACACTCTAAGGCCGCGATCGAGGAGAGACTACGCTTTTTTAATGCATTCAGTGGGGAATTGAAGAATGAAAGTTAGCATGAACGTTGATGTTCACCATCTGACGCGGGTCGAAGGCCACGGCAATATCCATGTCGTAGTCCGAGACGGGGAGCTTGTCGAGGCCCAATGGGCAGTCGTCGAGACACCGCGTTTCTTTGAGGCTATACTGCGGGGCAAGCCGCATGATTTGGCACCCACGCTGACCTCCAGGATTTGTGGCATTTGCTCAATAGGCCATACGCTCGCCAGCCTCAGAACTGTCGAGAGAGCTATGCAGATTGAGATCCCGCTGGACGCACAACGGCTTCGTCTCCTGGCAAAGCATGGAGAAACGCTTCAGAGCCACAGTCTGCACGTTTTCTTTTTGGCCGCGCCCGATTTGTTGGATGTCGATAGCGTTATTCCGCTTACCCAATCCCATCCTGCGGTAGTGAATATAGCGTTACGACTGAAGGGCCTTGCCAATGACATGTGCGACCTGATCGCCGGGCGAACGACGCACCCGGTAAGTCTCGTCGTCGGCGGTGTGAGCAAGGCGCCGGAGAAGAAAGAACTTGAAAAATTGAGGCGGAGGATTCAAGAGTGTCTCGGCGATGTGGAAGCGGCAGTGGAGGTCTTCAAGTCGCTGAGCCTTCCGGACTTCGTCAGGGAGACGGAGTTCGTTTCGCTCAAAGCAGACGGCAACTATCCCTGGATAGGCGGCGACCTGATTTCAACGGATGGCGTGCTAAAGGCGGAGGATGAATATCTCGCCATGACAAATGAATACACGGTTGATTTCTCCACATCGAAACACGCCAAGCTGAGCAGGCAGTCATTTGCAGTAGGGGCACTGTCGCGATTCAACAACAACCACGCCTTTTTGCACAAACAGGCCAAAGAGAGCGCTGATGCCTTGGGTTTGGCGCCGGTGAACCACAACCCTTATATGAACAACATTGCCCAGCTTGTTGAGTGTCATCATGTCATGTTGGAATCGATAGACATGATTGACGGACTTTTGGACAGCAGTCTCAAGGATATTCGGACCCGGTATGAAATCGTGGCGGGCCAGGGCATAGGCGCTGTCGAAGTCCCTCGCGGCATACTCTATCATGACTACATCATTGACGACAAAGGGACTATCACCAAGGCAAACTGCGTCATCCCGACCACACAGAACAATGCCAACATCCACTACGATCTCGCCGAACTCGTAAAGCAGCAGGTAAAGCTTGGCAAGACCGACGACGAAATCACAAAGCTCTGTGAAATGCTCGTCAGGGCCTACGATCCCTGCATCTCATGCTCAGTACACTGATGCACCGGGCCAATGAGAGTTAATTCGTCATTCGGAGGTTAGACGCCTCGGGAACCAATTTATATTTAGCCTGCGGTTTTACCGCAAGCCCATGCAAAGTATAATTGTTCCATGCCTACGGCCGCGTGGCAGCCTCAAGCAAAGCTTGGGGATGGCCTGCACCTCTTTCTGACAGTCTTTCTCATTACCTCTCCCATCTCAACTCGTCAAAGCGCTGGCTCCGCACAAATTCCACGTGCCCATCATGGAACAATACATGGCATCCTTTTCCTTGGTGATTCTCAGGGGCTAAAAGCTCCGGCCCACCAAACTGATTCCACCCCGGCCCGGTCTCAAACAACAGCACCATATCCGGAGGGTAAGCCGAGTCCGTAGCATTGGCATTAATCGCGTAATGACTCCGCCCCGGTTCTGCTGTCGGACAGACAAACAGCTCTTCAGTCACATCGTCATATTGCAGCAGCAAATCACACCATTGACCTGCCGTCGGAAATTCATCGTCATGATCGTTGGCATAGATCCACAGCGCTCTTCCAAGTGCTATCAGGTTATTCTCGCACACTAATCGGCCATCTATTTCGCGAGCGCGTAGCGATGGCTGTAACCAGTAATCAGCGAAAATCGAAAAGTCTATCATATTCACGATGCCGTCGTGGTTGATATCGCCCCTAAGCGCCCATTCGCTCATACTCGCATAGGACGTCCCGCCGTAGGCGCCCATGTTGACAAGGTCGCCGTTGGGCATAGGCTCTGCGGACGGGTCATCGTATGGGTCGCCGGCGTCAATGCAGGGGCTTGTCACCTTGTCGAGCACCCATACATCATGCTCCGGCCAATAACGACCACGCTCAGAACGCAAATGATAATCACCCGCACCAGGATTGGCAAACAGCGGATCATGATTCTCCCCAACCGAATCGTAGGCCGTTGTCGCTTTACCCTCGTCAAATTCCCAGTGCGCGACCAGGCCATCATCACTCGGCTCAGCCGGGCCGAAATCGCTTTGCACCCAGCTATACGCCGCCTCGCACCCATAGATATCCGATTCGATATTGTCCCAGAGGATTGCATTGTTGATATCCGGCTCCGACCCGGCGTACGCCTCGATCCCGAATATATTATTCACAACCGTAACATTACTGATAGTCGGCGACGACCCCGCAATGAAGATGCCCGTAAGACTGTTGGCGATAACGAAATTCTTCAATACGCTGCCCGGCCCCTCGCCGTAATAGAAAGAAACCGCAAAATCACCCGGATTCTCGATAGTAGCAGCATCCGCCGCACTGCGAACCGTAATAGCCTTGCCCTTAAACCGCACCTCCTCGGCATAAACCCCCGGCCAGACCAAAACAATATCACCATCCTCAGCAATATCAATCCCCTTCTGAATACTGAAAAACGCCGTCTGACGACTAAGCCCATCATTATCATCAGACCCCAAAACACAATCAACATGCCAACTCTCCCCCACAACCACCGGCGGAACCTCCTCATAAAGCGCCAAAACCTCCTCGCCAGACAAAGCAACATCATATATCCGGACATCGTCGATCTTACCGTCAATATGCTGTATTCCATGCGGATTGCTGGCCGTCGTGATTCTCCCGATATTGACCGTATCGTTGTCGTATGACCCGCCGGAAAAATCGACCTGGCTGCCTGAGCAGATATGGCTATTGTCAAGATTCCCGTTAACGTACAGGGCCTGCGTAGTCCCGTCTCTCAATGCCACAATGTGGTACCATTCCCCTTCCGTCATAACTCGCTCGGAATACAGTTTCTCATCTGTGGTGGTGACAGTAGTCAAGCCAAAGAACACTTCACCAAAAGCGTTGCGAAGCACAATACACCCGTTATCGTTTGACGGGTCGCTGCTGGCAGTCCAGTTCAGTTCCACCAGCACCTCATTGTCGGCCCCGTCGGCGGGGGCATCGAAATAAACCCACGCCGAACATGTGAGATCATACTCCGGCAGCCATACCGGCGAGTTATCAGGCAAAGCAACTCCATCATCTACGCCGTCAAAATCCAGCGCGCCGACAAGGACGCCATCGACCCACTGAGCCCCATGGACAGCCCCGTCATTACTCCCCGCCGAATCATAAGCAACATACCCTTCCCCCTCGTCGAATTTCCAATGGGCGACCAAATTCGGCTCAGTGATTGG
>JAUVXL010000090.1 GCA_030603595.1 Sedimentisphaerales bacterium
TTTAGGCAAAATGGGCAATATGGAGAATCTGTCATTCCTGCGAAAGCAGGAATCCAGTCTTTTGTCCTTGGATCCCCGCTTTCGCGGGGATGACAGGGTGAGGCTATTGTAAAAGTCCCGGGCGAAGCCCGGTTAATTTAATATAAGAAGTATCCCGCGAGATGGGGGATGCCAAATAGCAAAGACGGAACTTATGGCCGAGAGCAAGTACAAACGTGTTTTGTTAAAGCTTTCCGGCGAGAGTTTTTGCTCACCCGGCGGGTTTGGCATCGATGGGGCGGCGCTGGAATCCATCGCTGAGCGGATTTTCCAGTTATGCAGGGTTGGACCGCAGGTCGCGATCGTGGTCGGAGCGGGCAACTTCATCAGGGGTGCGACATTCTCGCAAAAATCCGGCATACCGAGAAACACGGCGGACTATATGGGTATGCTCGCGACTATTATCAACGCGTGCGCACTGCAGGAGACGCTGGAGAAGCTCGGCCAACCAACGAGGGTGCTAAGCGCTATCGAGGTCGATGCGCTTTGCGAACCGTTTATCCGCAGGAAGGCCCTGTGGCACCTCGAGAACGGTAGAGTAGCGATTCTCGCCGGGGGCACGGGCAATCCCTTCTTCACAACCGACACGTGCGCGGCGCTGAGGGCGTCGGAACTGGACGCGGACCTGCTTATCAAGGCGACGAAGGTGGACGGGGTTTACAGCGACGATCCCGAAAAGAATCCCGATGCGGAATTCTTCGATAAGCTCTCGTATGAAGACCTGATAAACAAGAACCTTCGAATCATGGACCATTCTGCCATTAGTCTTTGTCGGGAAAACAAGATTCCGGTCATTGTGCTGAATATTTTTGAAACGGGCAACATAACCGACGCACTTTGCGGCCGAAAGGTCGGGACGTTAATCTGTTGATTGCGGAGATTGCAATATGCCAACGAAAGAAATCGTCTCACAGACAGAAGCTAAAATGAAAAAGGCCCTCGATGCCCTGCACGACGACTTGAAGAGCGTCAGAACCGGGCGCGCTTCAACGGCGCTGGTCGAGAACATAAGAGCCGATTTCTACGGTACGCCGACGCCCTTAAAGCAAATGGCGACACTGGCCACGCCACAGTTCGATATGATAGTAATAAAGCCGTTCGACCCCAGTTCCGTCAAGGAAATCGAAAAGGCTATCAAGAGCAGCGACCTGAGCATCGCGCCGATCATCGACGGAAAGATCATAAGGCTCAATATTCCGCCCTTGAGCGAGGAACGAAGAAAGCAGCTTGGCGTTCAGGCCAAGCAGATCGGCGAGCAGGCCAAAGTCGGCATTAGAAATATCAGAAGAGATGCCATTAAACATCTCGAAAAGCAGCAAAAAGACAAGATTATCACCGAAGACGACCTTAAAGGCGGCAAGAAACTGGTCGATGACAAGACTAAGGTATATGCCGATAAGGTCGATAAGGTTGTAAAGCAAAAAGCGGATGAAATCATGCTCGACTGAGCCTGACGAGATGCAGCCTTGTCTGCGGAACGAAGGCTGCGTATGACAGCGATGAGTACGAGAGTTTACAGATGCTTTGCTATTGCCCCGGTCAAGCGCGCCGCCTTATACTTGGTTAGCGTTCGCCCTTGCACGGGAAAAGGTGTTTGGGTCAAACATTGCTAACCTTTTTTTGGGGGTTGGAAGTCATGCATGCTGAGGATAAACCCAAAAGCACACCTCGCAAAAAGTCGCGGGCAAGAAGGATTGTAAAATGGTTGCTGGTGGGGGTATTGCTGCTGTTGGTGGTCGTATTTTTAGGTGCTCCGGTCGTGGTGTCCTCGGGGGGATTTAGAAAGTTCCTCCTGGCGAAGATCAATAAGAGCGTTGACGGGCGTACTGACTTTGCCGATTTGTCCGTGGGCTGGTTTAAGGGCGTCAAGGTCGAAGATTTGTCCTTTGACGACAGCGCCGGGCAAGTATCGGTAAAGGTTAAGAAGATTCACACCAAGCCGCATTACGCCAAGCTGATCGGAGGCAATCTTTCTTTCGGAACAACCACCATCGACCAGCCCAGGGTCGAAATAAGCCTAAAAGATAAGCCGCTCGCCGCTAAAGGTCCCGGCTCTCAACCTGTACCGGTCCCCGTAGAGGTGGCCAGCATCACACTTGTTACCGACGTCGTTATTAACGACGGCAGCGTGAAAGTAACCGATGCTCATGCCCGGACTGCCGAGCTTTCAAACATTAATTCCAAGATTGGCCTGCGCCCGCCCGGCAAGACATCGACCTTCGAGCTTGATGCGACACTTATGGCAAAGGCAGGGGAGTCGAAGATTCATGCGGCTGGTGATGTGACTCCGGCCAGGCTGAAGAAAGGAAAGGGCTGGACACTCGAAGGGGCTACGGGGAGCCTGACGGTAAAGATTAAGGATTTGGACCTCGAATCCATCGAGCCGCTTCTTGCGTTGAGCGGCACAGAGGTCAAAACCAGGGGCAAGCTCTCGGCGGATCTGACGAGCGAAATTAAGAACGGACAACTGGCCAACGTTACCGGGAAGGTTACCGGCAGCGGGTTGGATGTGGAGGCGCCGCAGCTAAAAGGCGATAGATTCCAGACAAAGGTCCTCGACGCCGATGTGAAGATCACTGCGAAGGAGCAGGCAATCAATATCGACAGCCTGAAGCTGAAGACCGACTGGGCGTCTCTGAATCTTACAGGTTCGGCGCCTACCGGTCTGGCGGGCGAAGACAACCTGAAAGCTCTTTGGGAGTCCGACCTTGCGGGCAGCTTCGATTGCGACCTGCCCGCGGTCGCTTCTATGATGCCGAATACGCTCGGGCTCAAAGAGGGGACGAACATAACATCGGGCAAAGTCACCGGCGAGATCCGGACGATCACGCAGGCCGGCAAGAAGCAGATCAAGGCCGGCGTCGATTTGGCCGGGCTCAAGGGCACTGTTTCAGGTAAGCAGGTCGCTCTTTCCCAGCCCGTCCAGGCGCGCGTGCTTTTGTCCCAGGACAAGGAGACGGTGAAGTTCGACCAGGCCGCCGTCACGTCGTCATTTGCCAACATCAATGCCAGCGGCACTATGGAGGCAATTCGGTACGATGCGGATATGGACCTGGCGAAGCTGCAGGCGGAGTTGGGCCAGTTCGTCGATCTCGGAGGATACAAGCTGGCGGGTCGAGCCGTCGAGACCGGGCAGATCGCGATCGAGCCGAACCACATTACAGTCAGCGGCGCCGCCCAGGTAATGGACCTTGCAATCACCTCGCCGAACAACGTTACGGCCTCCGAGCCCAAAGCGGTGCTACAGTTTGGTTTTGAAATCGACCAGGAACAGAACATCCTTGCTCTCAATACTGTGAAGGCGGACGCATCATTCGGGAAGGTGGACATCAAGGACGGCGTCGTCCCGTTAGGCGAGGAGGCGAAGAAGGGGATGAAGCTCGCCGTGAACGCCAACGGTATTGATCTTGGCAAGCTGCGGCCCTTCGCCGTGGTGTTCGGCTCGCTTGGCGAGGATAAGGTCCTCGGAGGTATCGCCGAGGCGCAAATCGATATTACATCTGAGAAAGACGCCTACAAAATATCGACTAAGAACACCAAAATCAAGAACATCGAGTATGGCTCTGTCGGGCGGAAGCCTTTCAGGCAATCGGAGGTTTCGTTGGTCGGCGATGCGCTGATCAATCCGACGGAGAAGCAGTATGTGGTGAAGGCGAAGATGTTCTCCGATGCTATAGAGGTTGACCTCGAACTGGCCAATGTGGCCAAAGACGGGCAATCACTTCTCAAGGGCAAGGCCGATGTTGAATACGACTGGGCCGCTGTAAGCCAGGTTGCCTCTGACGTTCTGCCGCCGGAACTCAAGCTCCAGGGAAAACGAACAACCTCCATAGAGTTTGCGAGTCGGTATCCCGCCGACGATCCGAACAAGCTACTGGCCAATCTGAGCACGAGCAAATGCACGGTCGGATTCGACAAGGCCGGCTACAGGGGTTTTGATCTCGGCCCCACTGATGTGAACGCCCAATTCGATAAGGGCCTGCTCACAATCGACCCGTTCACAACCTCTGCAAACGGCGGGCAAATCACCTTAGCCGCCAACGCCGATTTCACGGGCCCTTCGCCCGTTATCAGCATACCGCAGCCGGTTTCAATGAAGGGCATCGAGATCAACGAGACTCTGAGCCGTGAATTCAAAGGTGTCTTTGCCATTTTTAATCCGGTATTCAAAGATGCGCTCGGTGTGGGCGGGACTCTTGATTTAAGCGCGGAAAAGCTTTTCGCGCCTTTGGCGCCGAAACGTCGCAACGATATCCAGGCTTCCGGGTCGCTTGCGATGGCCAATGTAAACTTTATATTCTCCGGCTTATTGGGCCAAATGCTCGGGCCGGCTGCTTTGTTGCAGAAGAACTCGCTTGCTACGGTTCATCCGACCAAATTCACGGTCAAAGACGGATTTCTCAGCTACGACGACGCCATGCGGATGGATATCGACATCCTTCGTTTGCCCCTTAATTTTAAGGGCCGCGTCGGTCTGGACAGGAGCCTGGATATGCAGGTGGAGCTGCCAACAGGCGGGATATCGGTGCCGCTGACAGGAACTATCGATAAGCCGGTGCTCGATATAAGCAAAGTTGCCGAGAGTATTCTGAAAGGTCTTTTCGATAAAGAGGGTAAGGGCCTTCTCGATAAAGGTTTGAAAGATCTTCTCGATAAGGAGGGGAAGGGCCTTCTCGACGGATTATTCAAATAGGCAGACTTCAGAGGTAATAACCGATGGCTCAAGATACGGAAAACAGACCGGGGGCAATTAAGGGATTTGTCTCGAAGTTGAGGGGGACAAACGTAGGGCAAGCCCTTTTTTCGAGGCACACGGTGCAGTTGGGCAAAGCGGGGCGCTTCGCCGTCTTTCAGATCAAGCTCTGGTCGCACTGCGCCAGGCTGCTCAAGAAGAACCGAGCAGGCCAGCAGGCCGCGGCGCTGTCGTACTACACAATCTTCGGTTTCGTCCCGGTTGTTATCGTAATCCTCTTGCTCTTTCAGTCGCTCTCGGCGGACGATGTGGGGCAGAACGTCAAGAGTATGTTTTACGACCAACTCGAGGTGAGCGGAATAAAATACGCCACGGACGAAGGCGACGTACTGCTTGCGGACCATCTCGATGAAATTGTCCAGCGGTTCTACGAAGGGCTAAATACCGGGTCTCTCACGCTTATCAGCGGGGCGTTGATCATTTGGGCGGCCCTGGCATTGCTGTCCAAAATTGAGAAGGCGTTCAACAACATTTGGCACGTCGCAAGGGGCAGGGGGTTCGTCCATCGAATCATCAACTATTGGGCCGTTCTTACCCTCGGCCCGCTTCTTATCGCAGTCGGTTTCTACTTGGCAAGGCAATACGCCGATCTGGAGGGGCTACAGAACAGCATCCCGCACATCTCGCGAATCGGCGGTGTCCTGTTGTCCTACCTGCTTACCGCTCTTGTGTTTTTCCTGCTCTATTTCGTGCTGCCCAATACGAAGGTCCGGGCCCAGGCGGCCATCTGGGGCGCCGGGGTGGCCGCGTTGATTTGGACACCGGCCAAGTGGGGATTTGACCAGTATGTCACCGAGTTCATCCCGTACAGCAAGGTCTATGGCGTCGTGGGGCTGGTGCCTCTTGCCGTCTTCTGGGTGTTTGTCACATGGCTGATTGTTTTGTTCGGCCTGCAGGTGACCTACACGACGCAGCATTTGACCACCCTTGACGCGGCCGATATTGCGGCGTCGCGAAAAAACGACGGACGTTTCATCGCCAACGATATCACGGCCGTCAATGTCGTCAGGATGATTGCCGAGGCCTTCGGGCAAAACAACGCTCCGCTTGAAGCGGAAGCTTTGTGCGGGGCGCTGGATCTTCCGCCCGAGTTCGGACGGAAGATACTCGACCACCTTGTCGAAAAAAGCATTATCGTTAAGACCTCCGCCCCGAATGTAGGGTACGTTCCGGCCAGGGACCCGGCCAACATCAAGTTGTCCGAAATCGCCGACGCCGTTGCTGATGCCGGTTTCGCGCAATCAATTCGCGAAGGAGGCGACAAGCTCAACCAGATAGTAATATCCGTCCGTTCGGCGTTGGGCGAGTTTTCCGTAAAGCAAATCATTAAGGCCAATCCCCCAGGAACAGGAAGCGTCAGGCAAATCCCGCTCCAAAGAAGACCCTCGAAGACTATCTCGGCCTCGGATACGGGTGCCGAACAAGCTCAAGGCCCACCGCCCAGTCCGCCGATGTCATAATGACGCCATCGCAGCGCATCTCGTGAGTCAAAACCTGCGGTAAAACCGCAGGCTAAACATGGATTGCTTCGTCCACGAGAGATGGACTCGAAATGGCAGCTACTAATTCGACCTTTAGAAAGTATCAGGATTCTTTGTCCAAATTCGCCTTTTGAAAGCGATGCACATCCTCCATGCGAACAGCGCCGGCCAGGTAGTCTTTGTTTAGCGTGCCGTTGGTTTTTGTGAGCTTTAGACGGTCGATCACGGCACCGTTGATGTCGATGACCTGCATGCTGAGCTTATTGCCGTCAATCTCGAAGAGGCAGAAATGATTCACCGACTTCACGGCGGCGTGGAATTCGGTCGGTTCGGCCTTCTTGAGCGGGGCTCCGCCACCGCCGGTGGTGATATAGGCGACGTAGCCGCCCTTGGTCCCGACCGATGGTTCTATGGGCTTGAAGCGCTCGTAGTAATGCGAGTGACCTGCCAAAACAAAATCGACGCCCGCCTCTGCGAAGCTCGGCAGCGCGTTCGGATATCCCCAAGCCGACCAATGATGCCCGAAGTTAAGGCTCGGATGGTGAAAACAGGCAAATTTCCACTCAGCATCGCTGGCGGTGGCATCGAGTGCAATCAGGTCCACAAGTTTCTTCGCTTCTTTCTTCTTCGCCTCTTTATTTTTGGCTTTCTTCTCTCTGGTGTAATTGTCTGCGCCCAGAAGATGCACCGGCCCGTAATCGAAAGCAAAGCTGCCCTTCTCTCCGGCCGGCACGAGCAGTTTCTCATAGTTTCCGTTATCGCCCTCGTGATTGCCCTTGGCGATAAACATTGGAATACTCTCAGCCAGGCCCTTGATCGGCTCGAAATGCTGAGGCCCCCATTGCTCATACTTGTTGCCGCTGGCGACCAGATCGCCGACGTGTACGATGAAGTCAATGTTCTTTATCTTCATCATTAGTTCAATAAGCTTTCGATGCGTTTCGGGGTGTGTTCGCGTATCTCCGTAAATGATGAATCTGACACTGTCGGCGTCGGCCGGCGCCGTGCGAAATTGATAAGCTTCGCTCTTAACACCGGGCCCGGCAACGCGAGACTTATAGCCAGTTCCAGCATCGAGCTTCTCGATCCAGACCTTGTGAATGTAAGCGTTCTTGCCGCTTTTGGTCTTGTCCGAAGGGACCATCTCGGGCCTGCTTCGAACATAAGGGTCGCTCTCGACCCCCTTGCCGTAATACAGTCTGCACGGTCCTTCGGTTTCGGTCTCCCACATCACCGCTGCTCGATTCTGATACACACGAAGGAGCACAGGTCCTTTGGTTATCCCCGACCGGCGGGCTGAATCTATCTGGAAACTCGCTGTGCTGCAACTGCCAAGGGTCCCCAGAGCAATACTCAGCGCCGCAACCAGCAGCATGGCCCGCCTTCTCAATACCACACCAGCAGCTCTTCTTCCCAACCTCGCCATTGACATATCAATCCAACCTTCCAAAAAACAGTATAAACTCGTTACATCAGAACCTCTCAACCAACATACTCCCCGCATTGTACATGAACATCAGGCCGAAGACAACAAGGGCCATTGAGCATATCAAAAGCACAACTTGCAAAGTCCGCCGGCCGAAGAGCTCGGAGCCTTTGAAGCTGGCCCAGGAAAGCGCGCCAAGCCAGAAAAAATCGCAAAGCCAGTGGACAACAGCAAATACTACAAACGCCCAGACGCCCAGTTCACTTGCGCGGCTCGCAAGGCCCAGCCCGATTGTCGCCCACCACAAAAGAAAATAAGGGTTGCCCGCAGTCAGGACAATTCCGGCCATAATCGGGGTCCCTTTAACATTCCTGTCGTGTTCCAATCCCAATGACCGCAACCCGCGCAATATCTGCACGGCCATTAGAATAAGGAAAGCGCCGCCCGCAAGCCCGATTGCGATCTGAACGGCCGGTGACTTCAATATCTTGTTCATCCCCAGCACAATCACAACAATCAGCGGAAACTCAACAATCCCATGGCCCACCGCAATAAGCGCCCCAGCCCAGCGATTGCGAGAGCCCATCACAATCGTAGTGGCAGTCACCGGACCCGGCGCCATCACACCCGAAAGAGATATCCCTATGACCTGACCTAAGAAAAATAGCACAGCCATATAGTTGCCGACCTACTCTCCTATTATCTTGACGAGTACGCGTTTTTTCCTCTTTCCGTCGAACTCTCCATAGAAGATTTGCTCCCACGGGCCGAAGTCGAGCTTGCCCTCCGTTACCGCAACGAGCACCTCCCTGCCCATCACGCTGCGCTTGAGATGCGCATCTGCGTTGTCCTCGTATCCGTTGTGGCGATATTGCGAATGCGGCTTCTCCGGTGCGAGTTTTTCGAGCCACACCTCGAAGTCGTGATGCAGGCCCGACTCATCGTCATTGATGAAGACGCTGGCCGTTATGTGCATCGCGTTGCACAGCAGGAGGCCCTCTTTGATCCCGCTCTCGGCCAGGCACTGCTCAACCTCCGGCGTGATATTAATAAACTCGCGTCGATTCCGGACGTCGAACCAAAGCTCTTTTCGATAGCTTTTCATAATGTCAACTCCAGTTTTCAAACCTAATGCCCTGCACTAAAACCAACCGGTGCATTGGTCGAGAACGGTATTCTAACAACTTATACGCTGCCCGTCGCCTGAAATGCAACCCGATTACCTCTTGCACAATCCGCCTTCGGGGGCTATCATTTTTCAGTATAGGAAAGGCAGTGGTCAATGGAAAAGAGAACCTGGGCGAAACTGATTGTCACCTTGCTTGTCATTGCAGGTATCGCTGCAGGGATCTACCGCCAGTGGTATTGGAATACAGGCGACGGCGAAGCTGTGGCTGCGTGGGGCGTCGGAAAGTTGGGAGTGGCCGAGAAGAGCTACTACACGAACCGGATAAACGACATTGTCGTGAACTGGCAGAATACCCGTAGAACAGCAGACCGTGATGAAAAAGCTCGATTCAAAAATTCATATAAAACTCTCCTGGTGATTGATACCGCCGAGAACGCTATCTGGATTGAAGACAACGGGCAAATCCGGCAGGACAACCACACGGAATTGTCCGCCAATATGGAATGGACTTTGTACCGCGCGACGACGCAGGGCAGTAATGAGCTTGGCGCCGTGACGCGCATCAAGTTAAGAGGCTACAACTCGAGCCAAAATTATCCGGAACAGTTCCACCTCGTCGGCTCCGGTCGTGGTCAGGGGCACATGCATTTCAATTTCGGGGCCAATGGCAGGGGCAGCGGCTCGGGATCGGGCCCGTTTACTCCGTCTGCCTACAACTCTTCGAGAAAAAAGACGGAAGATTCCTACCCTTCGCTGGTAGTAACCGAGGCGGAATACGAGCAGTATCTCAAGTCAGTGGCCTCTGCGGATCCAAGCCGCATCGACGATCAAGATCTGGCGGAGGAATCCTTACCGGCGAAGAACAAGGCAAGCTGGCGGATGGTCGAAAAGCTGCTGTACCAGGAGATAGAACGGCAGATTTTGGCCGCCGGCTACGGCCTCAGAAGCATCAAGATCGAGGCCGGCCCGGACTTCTCCGCCGCACACGCCGAAGTCGGAGTGCGCACAGAGGGCGTCTTCCGTGGAATGTTCGGCGGATACTATTGGGGCGACGTATATCTGAAGATCGACCTGCTCGGGGGTGATATATGGTATGCAGCCGATGCATCCAATCCCCAGCACCCCGGGTCGCGCCGCCATGAGATCGACCTTGAATTCCTCGTCTGTCCGACCGGCGAGATTCCGGAGTCGAAGCGTGCCGAGTTGCTTGAAAAGGGACGGAAGATCCAGAAGCCTCTCACCGTCGCGGCGCCCTCCAAAGGGAAAGCAAAATTGCCAAACGGGGCTATCGTCCAATTCATCGGTATCTGCGAGAACCCGAGCGCGGGAAAACAATGGTGGGGTCCGGACGGTGCGCCGATAGATTATGTCCCCTACCTCAACTCCGAAGTGTATGGCAATCCCCGCGATGACAGGCAGACGTATGAGATGGTTTGGAAGGTGGAATTCCCGAAAATGCCCGGCGGCAGCAGCGGTGGCGGCACGTCAACCAGGCTCGAAGGATCGATGGGTTCTTATAGCAGGTCCGTCCATGACAGATATGGCAACCGAGTGCTGGGCAACTTCAGCGTCGGAGGCTATTCTTTCAAGAAGTCGCGCAAGAAAACAACTTTGAACATTGGCGCGAAGGTCGGCGACGGCGAATATGAGCGAGTCGAATTCCAAAACATCTCCCTCGTGCCGGGCGAGGACCAGGGATTCAAAATCGCCCCCGTGAAAAAAGAATAAGATTCAAGTGTCCTCCGGCAAACATATATGAAAGAAGGTCGACGCCGATGAGCAAAAAAAACTGGATCAAAGTGATCGTCACCGTAATCGTCCTTGTTATTATTGCCGTGCTCATTTATAAGCGTCTATATCCGAGTTGACAACAGAAGACCGGCACGGCAAGTCATCCATAATACGGATTCTAACAAATTATCAGGCAGCATTGAGTTGTCATCCTGAGCCGCAGGCGAAGGATCTGGCCCCGAAATGGCGTGGGCTCGAGAATCCTGCCAGATCCTTCGCTGCGCTACGTTCAGGAGACAGAGAACACGCGAGAATTAATTGGAAAGCGTATAACATCATCGAGGGACCGCCGCCAATCTCAGAAGGCTATCTCACCCCTGTCCGAATGCTGCAAATACGCGGCGAGCGTAGCCGCTGCTTTGGCGAAATGCCTCTATCATTTGACATAATAACCGCTCCCGAACAAAATTTTCATCATTCAGAATTCGACATTCCACATTCGCTATTCACCGTCTATTCGCCTGGCTCTCGAAGAATTCCAGCCAGCCCAATGTCATCATATCGGGTATGCGGCCGCGTTTTCTGCATTGCTCGGGCGTCCTGCCCCAGTAGAAGCCTATCCACCCGGAGGCGTGCGTCCGGGATGCCTCGATAAACCGCTCGATCTGCCCAATCGAACATTTCAGCGGAAATGTCTCTTCTATCACGACCGGCTTGCCGACGCAGAAACCTCTGAGGGTCTCAATCGACTCGTTTATCTTGCCTTCCTCCGGATAGAGATGGACGCTCACGAAATCGAGGTCGCCGGCTATTCTCTGCGGCTCGAAGCCGGAAGTCAGTCCCTTGCCCGGCAGGCTCCAGGGGACCAGGCCGACCGTGATTAGATGCCGCTTGTCGTGCTTGCGAATCGCCGCGGAGAGGTGTCGAATCCACTGCACTGCAATAGCCGGCCGCGCCCGA
The DNA here is from genome assembly GCA_030603595.1 of Sedimentisphaerales bacterium. GTDB lineage: Bacteria > Planctomycetota > Phycisphaerae > Sedimentisphaerales > Anaerobacaceae > JAFGCD01. The sequence continues at coordinate 11,520 of JAUVXL010000090.1, forward strand.
TCGCCCTGCTCCAAAGCAATGAACTGAACGAAGTGCTTGCCCGCAAACGCCGGTCCCAGCCAGTCGGTCCTCTTACCGCGACCGCCTACGGTCGGCTCGTTCATAAGGTCGTAACAGAATACTGCAGGACTATCCGCACACCGCTGCGCCACCGACTCCCAGAAGCGCCCTTGAACGTCCCAGCGTTCTTGCTCGCCAAGTGCATCGTACCATTGAGGGACATCTTTTTTGTGATAGCAGCCCAGGCCCGTTATATCCAGATACAGTCCGACCCGCTCGGCTAACTCAAGGACGCTCCCAAGCTGCTTTAGCGATGGTTCATTTGGCTCATTGGGGCCAAGCATGAATTTGCCGAACTGAAAGTGAATACGAACGGTATTTGCGCCGAGGTGTTTCATCTCCACGAAATCTTCCTCGACGGTTGTCCACTGCGAATGCCAGTAATCCTCGATCAGCCGGCCTTCGTCGTCGTGGTCATAATTGAATCCCCAAGGCACGAATCGCTTGCCCGAGCCGGCCAGGACGAAGCCCTTATTGTCCTCGGAGGCCTTCACCGGCTCCAGCTCCGCGGCCCACGCCGGAGATAGGACAATGACCGCAATCGTCAGCGTCACGCCTACGGCCACCGACAGTATTATGCTGCGTCGCTTCAACCTTGTGCTCCCAGGAACTTGTTGTACACCCCTTCAATCACATGCACCATCGCTTCCGGTGCGAACTTCTCCTTTACGAATTTTCTTCCCTGTTGGCCGAGGTTCGCCCGCAACTCGGCGTCTTCAATCAATTCCGCACAGGCCTCAATCAACTGCTCGACGTTCTTCGGCTCAATCAATCTGCCCGTATTCTCGTTTACGACTTCTCCGGCTCCGTCCACATCGAAGCTGATCGCCGGGCGCCCGCAGAGCATCGCCTGGGGCAGCGTTCGGGCCAGGCCTTCCCGAAGCGAGCAGTGAACTAAAATGTCCGAGGATTGTATCGCCAACGGGATGTCGCTCGGCTGGAGGAGGCCTGTGAATTTGACCTTGTCGGCAAGGCCCAACTCTCGGACTTGCTGCTTATAGTTGTCGGCCAAATTCCCGTCGCCGACGAACAGCCAGGCGCAGTTGTCGAATCGTTTTGCCAGCACCTTGGCCGATTCGATAATATAGTCGTGGCCCTTCAACTCGAACAGGCGGGCAACGGTTACTATCACGACTGCGTCGGCTGAAATGCCGTGCCTGACCCGAAACTCCACTCTTTGCTCCTCCGGAATCGGCTCCAAGAAGGCCTCTTCTTCTATTGCCGAATAGGCTGTTACAAATTGCTCCAGTCTGCCGATGCCCGCGGCCAGGGCCTGACAGGTCATTGCGTCGGCGACGCTGATAAAGAAGTCCGTTCGTTTCGCCGCGGCCTTCTCGACGGCGACGTAAAAATTGTTCAGTAAATTGCTCTGATACGGATGGAAAGCCAACCCATGAATCGTATGCACAACGGCCGGGCGTCGTCGTACTCTGTCATTGCGAGGAGCAAAGCGACGAAGCAATCTCGAATCGTGGCGGGTGAGATCGCCATCCGCTACAGGCGGACTTCGCTCCTCGCGATGACGAAGAACACAGCCGTATCCCGCCAGTCTGCCTAATATTCCGCCCTTGGCCGAGTGGGTATGGACGACGTCCGGCTGCAATTGCCGCAGAATCTTCTTTATCGCCAGATAGGCCCGCACATCATTGAAAGGATTGATCGCCCGGCGAAGCCTATCGACGATTATTGTCTCAAACCCGGCGTCCTTCGTCTGCTCGAACAACTCTCCCTCAGGCCCCAACGCAGGCCCGGTAATAAGAGTAACCTCATGCCCCCGCTCAGCGAGCAGCCGGCAGGTAATAAGCGTATTCTCCTGGGCGCCGCCGATGATTAGCCGTGTTATGACGTGAACAACTTTCACTTCGCTTCCTGCAAGTGCTCTTAGTCGTATTTAATCCACATCAGGCATAGGCCGTTCGGTGGGGCGAGTCGTCCTGCTGCTGTTCGGTCTTTTGCCTCTATGATCTCGGTCATTTTGTCCGGCTCCCATCGGCCTATGCCTATTTCAACCAGCGTCCCGACGATATTGCGAACCATATTATACAGGAAGCCGTCGCCTTCCACATCCACGTATATCCGCTTGTTTTCAGCGACGACTTCGCAGCGGAAGACAGTGCGCACCGTCGTCTCGCGTTTGTCTTTGGCTGACGCGAATGATTTGAAGTCTTTTCGGCCTACTATTAGCTTTGCGGCGTACTGCATTGCCTCGATGTCAAGGTCGGCGGGGAGGTGCCAGCAGTGGTTTATGTCCATGACCGGGCGAAGTCGGCCTGTATATATCGTGTAGTGGTAGAGCTTGCTCGTCGGGCCGCTGATTAAATCGAAACGGCGAGAGGCTTCCGTCGCTTCGGTCACAACAATATCCTGCGGCAGCCGATCGTTAATTGCATCGCGGAAGTTCTCCGTCGGGATGGGGCTGTCTGTCTCGAAGAGGGCCGCCTGGCCCAGTGCGTGGACGCCGGAATCGGTCCTGCTGGCGCCGTGAACAAACGTTCGCCTGCCGATGAGAGACGAGACCGCATCTGTCAACGTCTGCTGGATCGTTTTTTCTCCGGGCTGGACCTGCCAGCCGTGATACCTGCTGCCATCGTATTGTACGATGAGTTTTATTTTGCGAACAGCCATTTCGGCTATTAGAGCAATTTCTCAGCGATTTGAACAGCATTAAGCGCAGCGCCTTTGCGAAGCTGATCGCCGGCCACCCAAAGATTGATGCCGCGATTCTCGGCTAACGATTCATCCTGTCGAATCCGTCCGACGAGAATATCGTCCTTGCCGGATGCGTCGATGGGCATTGGGAAGCGGTTATTCTCGCGGTCGTCCATCACGGTCACGCCCGGCGCAGTCGAGAGCAGATCCCGGACCTGGTCTGGCGTTATGCTGTTGGCGAACTCGAGGTTGATGCTCTCGCAGTGCGCCCGCATCACCGGTATCCGCACACAAGTGCAGGTTATCGCAATTTCAGGGCAGTCGAAAATCTTGCGCGTCTCTTTCACCATCTTCATTTCTTCCTCGTTGTAGCCGTTGGGCTCAAGCGCGGAATTATGATTGAAGCAGTTGAAAGCAATCTGGCAAGGAAAAGCTTTGCACGTCGGCTCTTTGCCCGCAAGAATCTCGCGACTCTGCGTTTCGAGTTCCAGCATAGCTGACTGACCGGCCCCGCTGGCGGCCTGATATGTACTGATGATCATCCTCTTGACCGGATTGGCTTTGTGCAAAGGCCAAACCGGAACAATACCGATGATCGTCGAGCAGTTTGGATTGGCGACGATACCTTTGTGCTGCGAGATCGCGTCGGCGTTGATTTCGGGAATAACCAGGGGCACGTCCGGGTCCATCCGAAAGGCCGAGGAATTATCCACGACGACGGCTCCGGCCTCGACCGCAGCCGGTGCAAACTCCTTGCTACGCGCCCCGCCGGCGCTGAACAGGACAATATCAATGCCCGCGAAGCTGTTCTTGCCCAACTCCTCTACGATATATGTCTTGCCCTTGAACTCGATTTTCTTGCCCTTCGAGCGAATGCTCGCGAGCATCTTTAGAGAATCAAAGGGGAAACCGCGTTGTTCAAGAATCTGCAAAAACTCCTGACCAACCGCTCCCGTAACACCTGCGATAGCCAGATTGCAACCCATTTCAATATCTCCTTAACAACTTGTTCAAAGGCTTCTGCAAAATTGCAGGTTAGGCCTACTTAGGGCTTGCTGAACAAGTCATATAGAGTTCTTAACAGATTTTGGCGTCACCGGGACAGAGTCGTTGTTCCCATTGTATCCGATTGCAAGTCCGCCACGCTGCCCAACGCAAGGCCGTCCACACTGGCAAGCAAACG
>JAUVXL010000155.1 GCA_030603595.1 Sedimentisphaerales bacterium
GGGTTGTCTGCTTCTTTTAGGCGCAGCTTGGTCAGTATCCGGGTGCGCAACGTATCGGCTTGTCGTGTGTCGATTTTTGCGCTGGTCTTTACTCCGTTGGGTATGATCGCTATCCGCTGGTCCTTCGTGCCGTAGTGGTGCTTTAGCTGGTCGGCGACGTATTGCGAGAGCGCTGCGATGACCGGGCCGGCTGAGCCGGTGCAGAGCTTGCGCTCGGTGTGCAGGAGCGTGGTTCGGCGGAGATTGGCGAAAGAAGTGAGCCGCTTGTAGTATTCGACGGCTTTATTTTGATAGCTGACGGCGTTGCGAAAAGCTGCTTCGGCGTAGGCGCCGCCGCGGGGCTGATAGACGTCGGCGAAGTCGAAGGGCAGGACGCTGTGGACGATATCATATTGGTTTTTCGAGAGGTGTTGTTTCAGCGCTTCAGCGAACGTGAAATAGGAAGTTCGCTTGCCGCCGACGTCGGCGCAGAGAATGTGGATGTTCTTGGCTTTGGTTTGGCCTTTTGCCGCAAGGATGTCCACGGCGAGTCCTCGGGCCGACAGTGCGCCGGAGAGCTCGAAGACCGAGCGTTCGGCGCCTCCGAGGCTGATATCCGCACGTTCTATTACAATTGCGATTTTTCGATTCATCGTAAGGATTATGGCAACGGTTAATAATTTATTTTTGGTTTAGTTTTTGGGCGACCACATGGGGTTGCCCCTACTTGCAAACGGGACGTTCCTGCCGTGCTTTCTATCGTGTCTTGCCATTCGATTTGCCTTGGCCAGGACCTCTCGAATAAAGGCCTTGTCGCTGGTTGTGAGCTTTCTTTGGGCGGTGTAGGCCAGGTAGAAGCGGAGGCGATCGGAGCGGGAGAAGTATTCGGCAGGGGCGGAATAGTGAATTTGCGCGATGTCTTTTATCTGGAATCGCCTGCGCAGCAGGGCGGGCCTGAAGGCGCGTGCGAGGTCGATGAGATAGAAAGTTCCGTTGCTGCTGTGGAATATGTGCGAGAAATAGAGGTCGCGATGGCGGTAACCTGTCTGATGGAATTTCCTCACAAAAGCCGCCAATTGGATGATGAAATCTCTTCGTTGCTTCAGGTTCTGGGGCGTCGGCGATGAGTTGAAGCAATCGGGCAGTTGTCGTTCGAGTGCCTCGGCGTCGGGGATTTTTTCAGTGATTATGAAGCTTCTCTTCTCGAACAGGCCGCTGCATTGCTCGCCGTAGGCGATGACTTTGGGCGTGTTTATCCCTGTTATGGGCAGTTCGCGTGTCGGCTCGAATTCGCGGGAGGCGCAGCTTACTGGCTTATGATGTGCGAGCCAATTCTTGAATTGGACGAGGATCGGTGGGTTTTCGTAGCGTTTTAGGAATAATGTGGTCGGAGATTGAGATTCCACAGGCTCGATTTCAAATTGCAGTCGGCTGCGGAATGCGGCGAGGTTGCTTTTGGTCAGATTCTTAGCCGCCTGGAAAGAGAAGACGGCATCGATGGAAGTCAATCCGATCTTGGAAAGGGCTGTTTTGTATTCGGCATTGACGAAGAACGATTTCGAGGTCTCTTCGGAATTCGGCTGGGCGAGTATTATGGGTCGCTTGCGCTGGTCGTCCATTAGGTCTTTGGCGGCGTTGCAGACCATTTCCACCGTAATTGACTGCATACAGAGGTGCCGGTATCTTTTGCACGTTGGCTTGGCGCAGGGCGAGCAGGGGACGTTGCCCACTATCTGGATTTCATTTTCGTAATTAGTTTCGGTCCAGACGGGGTCGTTTGGCCCGAAGAGCGTGACGAGCTTGCGCTTCAGGGCGCCGGCTATATGTCGCGGGCCTGTATCGTTGGTGATGACTATGTCAGCGGCCGAGTAGAGGGCCTTCAACTCGCCGAGATTTACGGGGTGGTCGGCGAGGTTGATGAGCTTATCCTTGAGATTGCTTCGCTTCGCTCGCAATGACAAGCCGGCTGCAGCGGTTATTTCGGCGGTGATTTGTTTTTCGAGTTGGTCGGGTGCGACGGATATGACTACCTTTGCGCTGTAATTATCGATTAGCCAGTCGGCTGTTTTTGCGAAATTTACGGCGGGCCAGCATTTGCTCGGGCCGAACGCCCCTCCAGGGACCAGGACTGCGATCGGGCGTTCAAAGCCGGCGAGTTGGGGCAGTTTGGCCTGGAGGCTCTGCTTGTCGTTTTCGTCGTACTGCAATTCGATTTGGCGGTTGGCAGTATCGGCGCCGAGGCGTGCTGCGATTGCGAGGTAGTAGTCGAGCATTGGGGCGGGCTCGAATTTGCCGTTGGGCAGTCGGGCCGGATAGAGCTTCTCGGTGAGCAGGAGGCCTCGCTTTTCGCGGGCGTAACCGATGCGGGACGGTATCCTTGCCAGGAACACAGCCAGCGCCGCGGCGAAGGAATTCTTGAAGAGAATTGCGTGCGTGAAGTTATGAGCTTTTAGCTGTGCGGCAATTGCAAGCGGATTGCCGTGCGTTTCGATCCATGCGTCGTTGAACGCGGACGGCGAGAGAACACTGCGGACGACATGGTTGGCGAGAAATGTGATTCTGGACGACCCGAAGCGCTTGCGAATTGCGCGCAAAGCAGGCGTGGAAAGAACGGCGTCCCCCATCGGCGAGGGCAGCCAGACCAGAATCTCGAGATTGTCATCCTGCATTTAGTGTTCAATATCCCGCATAGAGAGGTGAGCTTTATTGGGGCTGCATTACTTGCGGTCCTGCATTATAAAGAAAGTCAGTGACATGAGTTGGAGGACAGTGGCGAATCCCAGGCCAACCAGCACGGAGGTGGAGGTATCGTTCCTCTTGGGACCCATCAGGAGCCATATTGTAATCAACATGCAGAGCACAACAAGGCCTTGCACCGCCCCGGCCATGAATCTCCATGTTGAGAATTCGTCGAACATGTCACTTCGCTGTGCGGATTTTAGCTGGTCGAGTATTTTTCTCAGCAACTGTTCGGTTGTTTCGGTGTCAGTCTCCGGCTTGAAAGTCTCCTGCCGTTCGGATTGCTGTGATTGTTGGAGTTCGGTTTCGTCGGTCATTTCGGGTTCCTCGGCCGGCGGTTCCGGTTCCGGCGTATCTGCGATGGTCTGCGGTTCTTGTGTTACGGGCGGCAGTTCTCTTGAGTCGGGTTCGGAGTCTTCTTCGGCCTGGTCGGCGGGTTCCGGCTCGGGATGCGTCGAGTCTATTGCGCGACGGTTGTATTTCTTTATGATGTTCGCCGCTTCGGTGATATTGACGGCCTTATAGTGTGGAGCGGGATCGCGGGGTTCGGGTTGTTTCTGGCGGGAAGGCAGGTCAATCAATATGGTCTTGCATCCCGCTCGCAGGCCTGCTTCGATGTCGTGGGGGGTGTTTCCGATCATCCAGGACTCGCCGAGGTCTATATCCAATTCGTCGGCGGCGGTCAGAAGCATTCCCGGATTGGGCTTTCTGCAATCACTGTCCTTGCGGAATTTTGCCACGTTGCCTTCGGGATGATACGGGCAGTAGTAAATTGCATCGAGATATGCGTCTTTTTCGGCGAGCAGGCGTTCGAGTCGGTCGTGGATTTTGCGAAGGACCTTCTCCGTGATGATCCCGCGTGCGACTGCAGATTGATTGGTTACGACGACGAGCTTGTAGCCCATATCCTTAAGCTGCGTGAGGGCTTTGGGAACGCCTCCGAGGAGCTTTACCTGTCCCGGATCGCTCAAATAGCCGGGGTCTTCTATGAGGGTGTCGTCACGATCCAGGAATATGGCTTTGTTGGACATATTGTTCGTATCTCGTATTACCCCGCAAGGAACCTCGGCGGCGTATCGCGAGAGGCCATCCCCAAGCTTCGCTTGAGGCTGCCACCCGGCGGTATTTCGTATGTCGATTGATTATTCTTTTCTTTGTGCCTTCGTGGCTAATACAAATTTCTATACACTTTAATTGCAAAAGTCTTGTTCAACGAGGTCGCATATTATGTGGTAGGCCAGTTGATGGATTTCCTGGCTTCTTGCGGTGGATTCACTGGCTGCGCAAATGCAAATATCCGCGAGGCGTTCGAGCGTTGTATCGGTTTTACCGGTGAAGGCGAGCAGCGAAGCGCCTTTTTCTTTTGCCAACTCAGCGGCGGCGATAACGTTTGCCGACGCGCCGCTGGTCGAGAAGGCCCAGAGAATGTCGCCTTTTTGCACCAGGGCCTCGACCTGGCGGGCGAAGACCTTTTCGTAGGCATAGTCGTTGGCGATGGATGTGAGTACCGAGGTGTCTGTGGAAAGTGCGACGGCGGCCAGTGCCTTTCGCTCGCGCGTGAATCTTCCGACCATCTCGCCGGCTATGTGCTGTGCGTCTGCGGCCGAGCCTCCGTTGCCGCAGATATAGACAGCGCCGCCGTTTTTCAGGGCCCGCGTAGTCAATTGTGCGGCGGCGGCGATTGTCTCAGCGTTGTTAAGCCGCAATTGCTCGAGCAGTTGCTCGTGAATGCCAAGGGTCTGCTCGATTATCTGATTAGGATTATCGTTCATCCGGATTCGGCCTGTATTGATTTGATCTTTTCTATTGTGGCGGTTGAGCTTCTGCCCTTGACCAGCGGCGCGAGGACGACTTTTCCGCCGTGGGATTCGACGAATTCTCTTCCGACGACTCCCTTATCCGCCCAATCCTCGCCCTTAACCAGCACGTCGGGCCCTATTTTCTCGATCAGGCCTATCGGGGTCGGCTCGTCGAAGATTGTGATGTAGTCGATGCTTTCCAAAGCGGCCATGACCTCGGCGCGGTCGTTCTGGTTGTTTATCGGTCGATCAGGTCCCTTGATGTTTCTCACGGAGCTGTCGGAGTTCATAGCGAGGACGACGATGTCACCCTGCTGCTTTGTGAACTTGAGATACTCGACATGCCCCCTGTGAATGACGTCGAAACAGCCGTTGGTGAAGACGATAGTCTGGTTTTGTCTTTTGTGCCAGTCAAGCTCATTGAGCAGCTCGTCGAGAGGCCGCAGTTTCCCAGCTTTGCCGCGTCTTTCGGTCATGATCTCGTCGATAATCTCCTGGATAGTTACGGTTGCCGTTCCGAATTTCTCGACCTCGATACCGCCTGTGATGTTTGAGAGGCGGACAGCGGTGCTGTAGTCACAGTCGCCGGTCAGCGCTACGGCGAGGGTCGCGAGGACCATATCTCCGGCCCCGGTGACATCGTAAACGCTGCGCGGTCTGGTAGGCACGATTTGGCTTGTATCGTTCGTCTTAAGGTATGCTCCTTCTTTGTCCAAGGTGAGGACTACGGTTTCGATATTGAACCTGTCTCTGATTATTCCGGCTGCCTTTGCTGCGGATTCGACATGCTCTATTTCAAAGCCGACCGTTATGGATGCCTCTTTGCGATTTGGGGTAATTACGGTGGCTCCGGCGTATTTCGAGTAGTCGCCTGCCGAAGCAGGGTCCACGAGTATCTTCTTTTCGGCCTTGGCGGCGAGTTCTATCATTTCTCTGCAGAGAACTGCGTTGAGCAGGCCTTTGTCATAGTCCTGGAGGCAGACTATGTCGGCGTCGGCGAGCCTGTGGCGGTAGGCGTCGAGAATCTCCCGGCAGAGTTTGTCGGGCGGGGGGTCGGTGGATTCACGGTCGATTCTCATCAATACCTGGCGATGGCGGTGCTGGGCAAGACCGATGAGCCTCTGCTTGCTGACCGTGGGGCGGTCGGACGTTTTGACAAGGCCGGCAATGTCGGCGCCGATTTGGGTTAGTTTGTCGGTGAGTATCTTGCTGTTCTCATCGCAGCCGATGACGCCGAGGCAGATTGGCTTTGCGCCCAAAGCGGCCAAGTCGGCGGCGACGGATGCAGCCCCGCCGCAGCGATATTCGGTATCGGTGACTCTGAGCACCGGGACGGGGGCCTCTGGGCTTATTCTCAGGGCGTCGCCGTAGATATAGACATCGAGCATGAAGTCGCCGACGATAAGAACCTTGGGCGAGCCGAGGTTAGTAACGGCTTTTAGCAGATTTTCGTGCATTTAGGGCTCTTTATTGTTTCTTGCTTCTGATTTTCGCCTTGTGTACTTACCGCGGATTCTACCAGCCAGCGCATCTTCAATCAAGCCTGTTAATCTATCTTGCCCAGCCTGGAACCTCATCTCAACGGCCAGAAACGCGAAGGAGAGGTGTTTTTCGCCCGTTAATAGCGGAGCGATTTTTGTCCAGTCTTTCTGCGTTGTTAGTGTCAAATCAGCCTTTAGCTGCTTGGCCTGCGTGCGGATTTCGGCCAGGCAGGCTTTGGTGTAATGATGGTGGTCGTCGAATACCTTCGAGCCGAGCAGGTCGACTCCGAGGGCCTGGAGAGTATTCAGGAAGGCCCTGGGATTTCCGATCCCGCAAAATGCGAATACCTTCTTGCCCTTGATTTCCTCAAGGTTGTCATTCCTGCGAAAGCGGGAATCCACTGTCTCGTCGCTTTTGTGGATTCCCGCTTTCGCGGGAATGACAGTGTTCGCGGGAATGACGGGGTGGGCGGGAGTGGCGGCGACCTCGTGGTATTGTACAGATACAGGTGCGTGGATTGCTCTTGCGATGGCTATATCCGCCTTGATATCTCGAATCCTATTCTCGATCTCGGTCAGTCTGGCTTCATCGGCCTGGTCGGACCTGGTGACGACTACAGCATCAGCACGTTTTAGGGCGGTGATGGGTTCTCTGAGCAGTCCGGCAGGGAGTATCTTGCCGAAGCCGAAGGGCATCGTTGCATCGATCGCCACGATATCGAGGTCCCTGGCCAATCGACGATGCTGGAACCCATCGTCCATAATCAGTATGTTTGCACCCACCGCAATCGCCTCGGTGGCGCCTGCGACGCGGTCGGGGTTGACTACTACTTTGGCGCCAGGGCAGTTCTCTGCGAGGATTGCAGGCTCGTCAAAATAGTTTTGAGTTTTGATCCTTCGACTGTGCTCAGGACATGGTTTTGAGTTTTGAGTTGCCTTGTAGCCGCGAGTCAGGACGGCGCATTGACAGTTCTTAGTTTTTAGTTTTGGGCTTTGAGTTATTTCGTTGCATAGCCAGACCACCAGCGGGGTCTTGCCCGTGCCCCCGGCTGTTATATTGCCTATGCTGATAACCGTTGCATTAACGCGATGCGCTCGAAACCATCCTTTTGAATAGAAGAAATTTCGCAGTCGTATGACGAGCGAGTATGCGCAGGCGGCGATGCGCAAGAGCAGCCGTAAGATCGACGAACCAAGCCCGGTGGTTCGGCCTGAAATGAGTTTTCGGTAATCTTCCTGATTCAACCTGTACGTTCCTTCAAAACCGAAGCCGTTTTACCAGTTTTCGGGGGCGTTGTCATTATCTATTTGGATATGACCCTGCCGCGTGCATCGGACCCACGCACATCTTCTATTAACCGTCGAGAACGCAGAAAGAACAGAGAAGGGAGGCTATTCAAGAACTTCAAATTCAACACGGAGGGTGGCACGGTCAAACTTGTTTGGCCGTGCCCAGAGCCAATGAGGTTTGACAAAATACCTAATCTCTGCGTTCTCGGCGTGCTCGGCGGTAAGAAATGCGGGTTAATCGAGGGGCGAGAGAAATCTTTTTAGGCGGGGCTGGTATTTGTCGGTTATGTCGAATGAGACGAGGACGCGCGTTGCTTTGCCGACGATGACGTCTCTATCGACGAAGCCGAAATATCGCGAATCTTTGCTGTTGTCGCGGTTGTCGCCCATCACGAAGTAGCTGTCCGCAGGGACCGTAACAGGCCCGAAATTCCGCGCCGCCCGGATCGAGGGAATGCTCATAACGGCGTGCGCATGCCCGTCGAGGTTTTCCGTGGCTAATACGGCGGCGTCCTTGAGTTTTGCGGAGAGATGCTCTGTGTACCTGGGGTCGATTTTTGTGTAAGAAACGGGTTGGCCGTTTATGAAAAGGATGTTCCTGCGTACTTCGACGGTTTCTCCCGGCAGGCCGATTACACGCTTGACCAATCGCACATCGTCATCGGGAGAGAAGCAAATCACAACATCACCCCTGGCAGGGTCCGACCATTTCGCTATGCGATGCATAGTAAGCGGGATCCTAAGGTCGTAGGCGGCCTTGTTGACGTAAACGAGGTCGCCCTCAATTATCGTCGGATTCATGGAGCCGGTCGGGACCCAATTCCAGTCAGCCACGCTCGATTTGACCGGTATGACGACGAATGCAATGAAAAAGGCCGTTTTCCACCAGTCTTTCCAAATTTTGCGAATAAATTGCCCGGCTTTGCGTATATCCATTTGTTTCTCCATAACTCATTATCGGCTGATAGTTAGACGTTAATACGCTAAAAACCGCAAGATGTTCGGCTCAGTATATGGTACGGCAGCATATTGGAGAGAACTGGGTGCAAAGCGTCATTGCGAGCACCTCACCGGATTCTCAGGAGGTATGCAAAAGAAAATGAATCTCAACGAATTGTCATTGCGAAGGAGCCGTAGGCGACTGTGGCAATCTCCTACGCCATGCGCCAAAAAGGAACTCATCCATCTCTTCGGAAGCAGTGAAGTGACGAAGCAATCTCCATTGTCCGAAGCCGGAAGATTGCCACGCCCCGACAAGTCGGGGCTCGCAATGACGAGCGCCGGCGAGACTATGACAGGCTGCTACCCTTTGATTTTCTCGATGATAGCGTCGGCCATTTGGCTTGTTCCTACTGCGGTGGGGTCGTCTCGGTCGGGTTTCATGTCGTAGGTTACGCTCTTGCCTTCTGCGATTACCGCGGCTGCGGCGTTTTCGAGTTTTTTGGCTTCTTCGGATTTGTCTAAGTGGTGCAGCATCATAACGCCGCTCAGTATCAGGGCGGTGGGGTTGACCTTGTTTTGGCCCTTGTATTTCGGCGCGCTGCCGTGGGTGGCCTCGAAAATTGCGATGCTATCGCCGATATTACCGCCGGGCGCGACGCCTAATCCGCCGACCAGGCCGGCACAGAGGTCGCTGAGAATATCGCCGTAGAGGTTGGGCAGGACGAGGACGTCGTAGAGTTCGGGCTTTTGGATCAATTGCATGCACATATTATCAACGATGCGGTCCTCGAATTCGATGTCGGGGTATTCCTTTGCGACTTCGCGGCTGACGTCGAGCCAGAGGCCGTCGGAGAATTTCATGATATTGGCCTTGTGGACGCTGGTGACCTTCTTTCGGTCGAGCCTGCGGGCGTAGTCGAAGGCGAAGCGGACGATGCGCTGCGTCCCCGCCACGGAGATCGGCTTGATGCTTATGCCGGAGTCCTTCGTGATGTGGCGGGTGGTGTGCTTGTTGATCCAGTCGATTATCTCGTTGGTGTCGTCCTTGCCCATTTCGTATTCGATGCCTGCATAGAGGTCCTCGGTGTTCTCGCGGACGACGACCAGGTCGATATCTGAGTATCTGCTGCGGACGCCCTTATAGCTCTTGCAGGGCCGCAGGCAGGCGTATAGGTCGAGCGACTGGCGAAGGTGGACGTTTATGCTCCTAAAGCCCGTGCCGACGGGTGTGGTGACCGGGGCCTTGATGGCGATGCCGTTCTTCTTGATCGATTCGACGGTTTCCTCCGGCAGGGGGGTGCCGAGCCGCTCCATAACGTCCGAGCCGGCTTCGACGATGTCCCAATTAATATCAGCGCCGGTGGCGTCGATGCACCTGCGCGTAGCCTCTGCGATTTCAGGTCCAATTCCATCGCCGGTAACAAACGTAACATTAGCCATCTCAAAATGCTCCAAAAATGCAAAACAACTAATTTAACGTGCAACGACGCCCCTGTCAAGCGGCGACTCGGTATTTTGGGTGTAAATGGGCGCCCACCAATAAGCCCGAAGCGTAAGCGCCGGGGTATTCACCCAATGTGTGGTGCCTTCTCGGCGGTGAAAAGAAGTATTGGAACCAGTTGTCAAGTCCTGATAGGGCGATATAATCACTCGTGCAGAACCTGAGTATTAGGAGTTCGAAAATGAAAGTTTACATTGTTCGCCATGGCAAGGCCGCGTCAAGCGACGTCGATCCGCAACGAGGCCTGATCGCGGCAGGGCGGGCCCAGGTCGAAAGAATCGCCGACCATCTCAAATCGCTCAGTATATCCGTAGATTGCCTCTGGCACAGCGGCAAGGCCCGAGCCGAGCAGACGGCCCAAATCCTGGCCGACGCGATAACGGTCAAAGAGGGCGTAACCGCTCATCCAGGCCTCTCGCCAAATGACCACGTCAGGCCGATCCGGGGCGAAATCGAATCGGCCGGCCAGGATATAATGATCGTAAGCCACCTGCCATTCGTAGGAATCCTAACATCCCTCCTCCTAACCGGCTCGGAATCAGCCTGGCTGATAAACTTCAAAGAAGCAACAACAGTCTGCCTCGAAAAACCATCCAACAACCACTGGCAGGTGGAATGGGTCGTTGCGCCGGAGTTATAGGCTGAGGTCGCAATATATTGGCCAGAGAAGGCGATGTCAAATTGGAGAGCGTTGTGACTAGTTATTCCGAAAGTGACAAGTTGGAAGAAGGAAAGAAGAGACCCTTGACGGTTGACGAGAAGCGGATACTGGGGCTCAT
>JAUVXL010000348.1 GCA_030603595.1 Sedimentisphaerales bacterium
GCCAAGCCAAATCGGTGCTTTTGTTTTGAAAATTGGGATTTTGAACATTTGATATTGTTTCGGATTTCGGATTTCGTGCTTCGGGTTTTAACAATAAACCGGGTTTTGCAGTGCTAAGTTGCGCTGTAGTACTAAGTAGGACGCCACATTGACCACGCCCCGAAAAACCCCCTATGCAATGAGCAGACGCCTCCGGGCGGCGATAGCGGCTGTGTGCGTGGCGGTGGCGGTGCTTCTTGTCTGGCTCGACCACAATTCGCCTGAACATAAGCGGCAGCCTCAAGGTAAATCTGAAGAGCAGATAAGAGCCTGGGACACTGAGAAATACCACGGTAAGACTTTCACCGTCTCGAACGTGGTGGACGGCGACACAATCGACATCGATGTGCCGGACGGTGAATACGAGCATACGCGGATAAGGCTTTGGGGAATCGACACGCCCGAGAGCAAAAGCCCGAAAGTCGGGGTGATGTACTTCGGCCCGGAGGCGGCGGAATTCACAAGAAAGGTCGCTCTGGACCGAAACGTTCGGATTTATCTCGACGACGGAAATCGCACGAGAGGTTATTACGGCAGAGTCCTGGCCTACGTCCAATTAGAGGACAGAAGATTCTTGAATGAATTGTTGGTGGCGGAGGGCTATGCCTATGCCGACGTTCGGTTTCGCCATAGCCATTACAACAAGTACAAGCAATTAGAGTCGGCCGCACGCGGGCAGAAAAAAGGATTGTGGGCGGAGGTGACGCGGGACCAACTGCCCCAATGGCTCCAGGAGAAAAAACCGACGTTATTGCTTGACAAGTAGAAAACGATAGTATTTGCATATATGGTTTAACATAGATGCCGATTGTCTCTGGAGATTTGACAGGATGCCGAAGACGAAGATTATTGCGACGTTGGGCCCGGCCAGCGATGATTATAGTGTTTTGCGCAAGATGTTCGCTGCGGGGCTGGATGTTGTTCGGCTGAACTCGTCGCACGGCAGCCATCATCAGCATCTTGACTTGATTAAACTTGTGCGGCTGCTGAATGAGAAGTATCGAAGGCACATTCGGATAATGCAGGACCTCGAGGGTTTTCGCATCAGAATAGGCCGTTTTGCCGGCAAGAGCAGGATGTTGAAGAATCGCACGATTGTATGGCTGACCAACGATCCCGACAACGAGGGGCCCAAGACTATTCCATTCGACTACGAGGGTGATTTGACGCGGATTCAGCCCAAGCAGCTCGTCTATATCGACGATGGAAACCTGATTCTGCGCGTCAAGGAAAGCAGCGTGGACAGTATCAAGGCCGAAGTCGTCGAAGGCGGCCTTCTTAAGGAGAGGAAGGGTGTAAATATTCCGCGGGCCGAACTGGACTTCGACGGGATAACGGAAAAGGATAAAAGGGATATCGAGTTCGGGATAAAGCAAGGGATCGATTATATTGCACTGTCCTTCGTGCGCGACGAGAACGATGTTCGCAAGGCGGCCGAACTGGTTAAGCCAAGGCTGCTGGGGTGCAAGATAGTGGCGAAGATAGAGAGCAGAGAGGCTATCGCCAATATCGACCCGATCATCGAGGCCGCCGACGGAGTTATGATAGCACGGGGGGATATGGGCGTAGCCGTGCCTATCCACGAGGTCCCGATTATCCAGAAACGAATCATAAAGAAGTGTAATGCCGCGAAGAAGTTCGTCATAACGGCGACGCAGATGCTGGAGCACATGACCGAACACAGCAGGCCGACGCGAGCGGAGGTTACAGACGTGGCTAATGCGATAATCGACGGGACCGATTTCGTTATGCTTTCGGGTGAAACAGCCATCGGCAAGTTCCCATACGAATCCGTCCTGATGATGAACGAGATCATCAAGTTCACCGAAAAGGCCATACCAGGCCTGTAATTCTCTCACCGCACAGTGCGCAGGGACCACCGAAAGATATGCACCAATCGGCAATCCTCAGAGCCTCTAACAAAAACAGAACGTTCTCCCTGTCATTCCCGCGAAGCTTGTCCTCGACCCCGATCGGGGAGCGGGAATCCAGAGAATTCGACGCGATAGCCAACGCATTCTGTTGGAGTCCCTTGGTCATTTCTTCGGAAAATTCAAGTACGCATACTCGCCGCGATGCTTCTTAGGAGGCGTAAAACAATAACTTGCCGAATTTATTGCAGTTAACAGTTTGATTTGGCCGATATAGAGTTTATGTCAAATACAACTATTACTGAATGGATTCGTGCGAAATACATCGC
>JAUVXL010000044.1 GCA_030603595.1 Sedimentisphaerales bacterium
AAATGCCTTTCTGCTTATTGCACATTGACGTGATGGGTTTTTTGATAACGCCATTGTAAGCGATCCAAAGAGGTATTTCGAGCCTTTTTATTAATCATATCGTGACACACATTCACAAATCACGCTTGTATAAAGACTAGGACAAAGAAATCACACTCACACAAATACGGATTGATCCCATCCTGAGGATTGCCAAAGCTGGCAGCATTGTCCTCATAACGAACGACGCTGAACGTCAACCCTTCTCGCTCCGTCTCATTTTTGCTATAGAACTGTACTTCTTCCCGAAGCTTGTTTCGCTCGGCCTCCAAGCCGTTTGGTGAAGCAATGAATATCTTGTACTGCCGCAATTCTTGCATTGCATGCCGATTCCAACGCACCAACTCTAGTTCCGCCACATTCTGCACGCGCAGGCGAACAATATCCTTCTGTCGCCTTAATGATACCCCAAACCCCCATTTCACTCAACCAAATCCTCAAAAAACCAACCCAACCCAAACTTGTCGCGGCGCAGCCTATGTCTTCTCCATTCCGCATTCTCCATTCTACATTCTGCCAGCCCCGCCCCCCGGAACCACATCAAACCCGACTTTAGCTCACTTTAGTCACTTTACCCCAACTTCATAACCCAATCTTATCAATATATTAGCAGAATATCGCTTGACTTTTAACCCTCATTTTCAGCCTGGAATCCAAGGGTCCACAAAATCGCACAAAAAGTACATCTTTCCGAACATTTTCACCCACTTTTGATCACAAAACGCGCGAAAAACACCCAAAAGTGCGAAAAACGTGATATTCCATTTCCACCACTTAAACCCTTACTAATAAACGACTTAACCCCAAATGCCACCGTCTTTCCCAAAAACCAGGTGTCCAATCGCACCCCCAAAAATCCCCATTTTCAGCCCAAAAACAAGGATCACCCCAAAATTCTCCATTCTAAATTCTAAATTCTAACCCCCCACCCTCATTTTTCGCCCAAAAACTCGGGTCCTATCCGACCCTGAGCGAAGTCGAAGTTGTAAAACGCGCCTCGGCGGGGGCCTATCCCTCCCGTCCCTCCAAGCAAAATCTTCTCAAATTCCCCAAAAAAATGTCTCGGGGATATATCCTATCCTCCGAATCAATCCGTCCCAAAAAACAACCCCCCCCGCGGCGGCTTGTCTTTTGCAGTACCGCCTGCGGTTCATAGCCTATTCTGTCTGTTGTGGTTTGGAGCCTTCTGTCTTCTTTCTCGGCGGGGCGGTCCAGCCTTTGTAAGCATTCTCGATTTCGTCTGTCTCGATCCTGCCGTCCCATATCGCCACTGCATACCGCAGCGTCAAAGGTTCGTCCGCGACCACCTTCAACGGCTGTTCGTGCAGGTTCAGCGTGGCGGAGAGGTATGCGAAGGGTTTGCTCATCGTGAACCATGTTGCCGGATGGCGCTCGTTTTTGGGGTGATCGAACATCGCCACAGTAACTTGCTTGCCGTCGGCCTCGGCGGTGTAGGCGCACCATCTCGATCGGACAAGCCGCTCTTCGCCTCGAAATACCGTTCCTGCCTTGCCGTCTGCATTGCGAAACTCGCCGTTAGTATCCATCGACCGTATGAAGCGCAGGCCCAGCCCGTGATAGTGCGCGCCGGTGAGCGTGACGGATTCCCTTCCCTCGGCCGGCTTAAACGCCGACTGCCACGTCAGGAACGTAACCTTCGGCCCGGCCAGACAACTCGCTTCAATCGTACGCTCTTCGGCGAGCAGCAATTTTCCACTGCCGGGGTTCACCCAGTCGAGCCGCTCGGAGAATCCGGCGAAGGGCACATCCTGGCGGGTATCGACCTTCACGTCGTCGAACGTTCGGTGCGCCTGTCGGCCGGGGGCCTGCTGCTCCTCCCAGAAGTTTACGCCGTCGGCCTTAACCGCATACATCAAGGCGTGATGGTGAAGATGGTCGTGCGGCGCATCGAGAAGGATATTCACACCGCTCGGCGAGAACAATTGATCGACATAAGGCTTGTACGGCACGTCCTTATAGCGATAGCGCATCAGGGTCCGTTCGCCTGTGGTAATATAGACGACGTCTCTATCCGTCGCCACACGCATCCCCTTGGCCTCAAGATTCGGCTGCAACACGGCGGAGATGATCAGGGCGGCGGAGAACCACGATATAACAGTATTCCTTCCAAACCTTTCCATAATGATCTTTCCTTCAGAGGCTGTAATAAAATGATGTCTCACATGTCTTTGGCTCTCTGGATTCCCGCTCCCCGATCGGGGTCGAGGACAAGCTTCGCGGGAATGACAGAGAGGAAGTCTTCATTTTGTCAGGTGTTCTTGGTTGCTTCTGTTTGAGGCTGGGGCGTTTCTGACGCATCGAAAGCCGTAGATATCGTATCCAAAGCAGGCATCTACGTATCCGGGGTCTTCATTGTAACGATAGGCGGAGCGGCAGCTATCGGCACTGAATTTCCATGCACCGCCGCGCACTACCTTTGTTTCTCCGGCCTTCGGACCTTTCGGGTTCTCTTCGGGACTCTGCTGGTAGTAGTCAACTTTGTAGTAGTCATTGCACCATTCCCAGACGTTGCCGTGCATGTCGTACAATCCCCACGGGTTAGGGCGCTTTTGCCCAACCGGGCGAGGTTTCGAGCCGGAGTTGTCCTTGAACCAGGCATAGTCTTTTAGTTTTGAGGGGCTGTTTCCAAAGGAATACGCTGTTTTGGTTCCGGCTCGGCAGGCATATTCCCATTCCGCCTCCGTAGGCAGCCTGTATCCGTTTGCATCGAAGTTGCATTCCCACCTCTGCAAATCGTAGCAAGGCTCACGACCGTCCAGCCGAGAACGGGCATTACAGTATCTTACAACATCCGACCAGCGCACCTGCTCGACAGGGTTCGCACCGGCTTTCCAGCGGGAAGGATTCTTTTCCATGACTCTTTGGTATTCGGCTTGAGTGACCGGGTGCTTATCTATGTAGAATGAGCTTACGACGACCTCGTGGGGTGTTGCATCGACCTCCTTCTTATCTCCCATTATAAACCTGCCGCCTGGAATCCGGGCCATTTCCACGCCGGATTCGGCCTTCGATTTGTTTGGAGCGTCACTTGGGGCATTGGTTGGAGCCTGGCGTTTACAGCCCGGAAGCAATGCTAAAGTTCCGGGCAAGAGAAATGCAGCTATGATATAGCGTTTCATGGTTTTCGATTTTCAGCTAATATTCTGTTAAGATTGAAACTATAGGCGTCATTGCGAGGCCCCCTGGGCCGTGGCAATCTTCAGCGTTCGAGTCCGCCTCCGGCGGAAGATTGCCGCGTCGGCCCCGCCACAGGCGCGTCTTCGACTTCGGCCTCCTCCTAAGAGAATGAACGGTTCTCTTAGCGCGAGGGGTAGGAGATTGCCACGTCGCTGCGCTCCTCGCAATGACCGTTCTTTAGATTCATTTTCTTTTGCATGCATCCTGAGAATCCGGTTAGGTGTTCGCAATGACGCCCCCTAAAATCAACGTTGACAGAATACTGACATTACGGGTTCAATAATCCGGCCAGATTTCATAGCCGTCGGGATTTCTAAGGCACATCCTGCATCGCTTTCTGATCTGGTCTGCGATTTCAAGCGCCTGCGGCTGATTTACGCAGGCGTAACCGGCCTGCTGAAACAGGTTCCTCGTTATACTATGAAACTTTCCGAGCAACTCATCTTGAGCCCCTCCCATCCCTCTCCACTTTTCGCCGAGTGCTAATACGGCGGGGAGGTTTTTCGGGTCTTTCTTCTCAGTCAGGGCCTTTGTCTGCCGAGTCAATTGGGCGGTGTATGCCGGGGTCTTTATGTTCTCTTTCTGCCCGTTGTATTCCTGCGGTATCTTCTGTGTTATTGCCTGCATATTGTCGAAGTATGGCTTTAAGTCAGGGTTGGATTTGGCTTTAAGATTTAGAAAGCTGGCCATGTCGCGGGCGAAATCCTGATATTCGCCGATCCTCTCGACGTGGCAGGCAATGAAATAGACCATATCATCGACGGTTTCGGCGATATAGTCCTTCTTCTCCACCTCTTGGCCCGCCTTGAAAACCACCTTTATTGCCGCGGTGCATGCGCACGTAGCGACGCCGGGAAGGCCCAAGCTTGGCCTTCTATGGTGGCTGCGCAGGCTGCGGCCCGGAAGATCAAGTATCGCATCACATGTCTGCCTGCCCAGCGTCTGCTGCATAATATCGACAGGAGTGGAAACAGAGACGGGAGTGCCTTTTCTTTCCAGGAAATAGACGATGGATTCTCCCTTTGGCGGTATCTTCTTGCCAAGACGATAGAAGGTATCCTCCCCTTCAAACCAGACGGGGTAAATATAACGACCTGTTATAGCTCGCCAGATTTTGTCTTTAGATTCTCTGAATTTATAAGCAGTTTTCACCCCCGCTTCGGCCAATTGCGTCTTCCATTTTGCGGCAAAGGGCCTTTTCCAATCGACGGCTATATCCTTTTCCAGATAAGAAGGCTTCAACTGCTCTTTATGCCAGATGCCGGGGGCATCCAACAAGGCCAGATAAGCACTTTTGCCGTCATTGTCGAAGTTAACAGATTCGATCAGACGGGGCTCTTGGTTTTCACTATCCAAGATGAGTCTGATCCTCTGGTTTCCCTTCGGCCAAGTGACAACCAGCATGTCGTTACGCCCTTTGAGCAATCCGAGGAAAAGATTATCCGAGGGGATGTGGAGTGTCGTCATCGAAGGATACTCTTTCGGGCTGAATATGAGATCGTCGCCGATAAAGGCCGGCGCCACGCAATACTCGATCGGACTGAGCAGACTGATTCCTTTGGTATTTTCAGCCGGTTTGATCTCGATAATCCGCTTGCCGCCGAACGATAGAACGGCAGAGAAATCATCCTTTGCCGCCTCGGCTGAAAAAGTAACTCTCAGGCTTGCCTCGTCGCCTGTATTCTGCAATATCCTGCACTGAGTAATGTTCGTGGGCTTTCCTCTTAGCTGAAGAGGAATAAATTCCACTTTCTTCCCGTTCGAATGCGCTCGGGAATAGGCGGCCACTTTGCCTTTTTTGGACTGGAACACGGCCGTCAAGTATTCGTTCTCTACTACCGCATCTCCTTTGAAAGAGTATTCTTTGCCATAGTAACTGGGGTCTGAAACGGCGGCTGACGGGTCGGCCTCAAGTGTAAGAAGATTGCTTGGAACAACAGTCCAGTCAGTTCTATCGTGGAGATCGACTTCATCGGCAAAAGGCGACTGTGTGTCCCAGACCTTGGTCTTTGGCGGCGGGCTTTTGGCCGGTCCTGCTCCTGAAACTGCAGGCTCGGCCGAAGAGCCAACAAGCAGCAAGGTAGCGGTCAACACTATCAGATAGAATTTGTTGCGGAAGCAGTATTTGTCATTCCTGCGAAAGCAGGAATCCAGTTTTTTTCGCCATAGACCCCTGCTCCCGGATCGGGGTCGAGGACAAGCTTCGCAGGGGTGACATTGCTTTCGACTTTCCGCAACAGAAACTATATACGTGCAGGTGCGAATCTGTGGTCTCATCTTGGTCTGTTCAATTGGTGTATCCGACGGTTCCGGACTCGTTGACTTTGTAGCCCCATTTTTTGATGTAGTCCGGGCCCGCGAGGAACTCGTCATTTGTTTTTTTGAGTTTCTGCGAGAGCAGGCCCTCCAGTTTCTTTTGCAGTTTGGCGTGCTGCGGCTTGTTGCAAAGGTTATCGAGTTGGTAGGGGTCCTTTTCGTTGTCGTAGAGCAGCCAGGGGCCGTTGAGGTCGCGGACATAAGTATAGCGTTTCGTTCTCACGCCGCGATACTCTTTGCCGCCGTTCTTCCTGGTCCACTGTCCGAACGGGCTTTGGCAGCTAATCAGGGCGGCGTTGTCCTTCGGCTTGGCCTTTCCTGTAACGATGTCGCTAAAGTCCGTCCCTTCGACCGTTTCTGGTATTTCAATTCGGCTTAGGCCGAGCAGGGTCGGCATAATATCAGGCGCATTTATCGGCATGTCGATTGTTCCGCCTTTGCTTCCCGTCGCTGCGGGGTAGCGCAGGAGGAACGGGACGCGAATGGACTCATCATAGGGCCTTTGCTTTTTCATCTGGCCTCGGGAGTGCAGCATGTCGCCGTGGTCGGAGGTGAAGACGAAGATTGTGTGTCTCTCTATTCCGGTTTCTTTGAGCGTCGCCACAAGTTCTGCTATGCAGTCGTCCAGGACCGCAATATGCGCATAATAACCTGCAAGTGTCTTTTGTGCCTTGGCCTCTTGGTCTTTGGGTACGTTGCCGCGCAGACTGAACTTCTCGGGCTCGAACATGTCCCTGTATTTCTGGGGGGCGGTGTGATACGGCGCGTGGGGCGGGCCCCAGGAGAGAACCAGGGCAAAGGGCTTGCCTTTGGAATGCGAGCGAATATATCTCTGGGCCTCTCTCGTCTGGGCGATCGAGTCGTAGCCTTCCCATTTGAGCTTGATATTCTCATCGGCGTAGTAGAAGGAGTTGTTGTAGCTATGCGTACAGCCGAGGACCTTCCAGAAGTCGAAGCCCTGTCGCCTTTCTCGCGGGATAAAGGCGGCTCTTCTGTTGCCGTCCAGGTGCCATTTGCCGATATAGCCGGTATCGTAGCCGGCCTTGGTGTATGCCTGGGCGAGGGAGACGGCCTCGTCGTTCAAGAGCACGTCGTTTAGAAAGACGCCGTGGGTCAGCGGGTATCGGCCCGTAATCAGGCTGGCACGATACGGGCTGCAGACCGGACAGCCGGAGACCGCATTACTAAAATTAACGCTCTCGGCGGCGAGCTTGTCGAGGTTCGGCGTCTTAACGTCCTTGTTGCCCGCGTAGCCCATAGCCTGGGCGCGCCACTGGTCGGCGAAGACAAAGACAAGATTCGGTTTTCGGCGTGTTTTCCCGGCATCGACTCGCTTTGCGGCAGAGCACCCCGATCCCAGAAAGACCGAAGCGGCTCCGATGCCGGCGCTTCGCAAGAATTCCCTTCGTTTCATATTGGCCTTTCTCATCAGAAGCTAACTGTCCCGAGACAAAAGGGAGTACTTTGCAGTCTGCCATCCCCAAGCCCGCCACAGGCGGATCTGCGACTTCTGGCTTGAGGCTGCCACCCGTCGAAGGAATAGGCGGTTCCTGCAACGCGAGTGAGGAGATTGCCGTAGTCGCTTCGCTCCTTCGCAATGACACAGTTGGTGCGTTCTTTTTAGGAAACAGTTCATTACACGAGGGCCTTGAGATTTTTGATGCTTGTTTCGGCCTGTTCGATGGTCCCGCACTCGACGCTCATCACGATATCGCGCGGCGCATCGCTGCATACCTCGATGACTTTCTTCCAGTCGATCACGCCCTCGCCGCACGCGCAGCCTGCTGGCGTACCTGTGACTTTACCCCGCTCGTCTTCGGACTGCTCGACGGAGATATCCTTTGCGTGCAGATGGACGAGTCTATCCTTTACTCGCTTTAGCCACTCGATCGGGTCGTGTCCGCAAAGGTAGCTGTTGCCGGTGTCGAAGTTGATGCCGATAGCATCCGAATCGACAAGGTTATATATCTTGTCCAGGCCGTCCGGGTGCTTGCTGTACTGCTGGTGCGGCTCAATGCCTATCAGGATGCCTCGCTCCTCGGCAAAGGCCGCGGCTTCTCTCAGTACGTACTTCATCAGAACGTGGTCCTCTTCTTCGGTAGTCCAGGCGGGTTTGGGCCCTTCGTCGGTATTGACCACCGGGGCGCCGCACTCGGCTGCGAAGCGAATGGCCTGCTTGAGGTAATTGCCGCTTATATCCGGCTTGCAAAGCGGGCAGTGCGACGACAGGCCGGAGAGCTTGACGCCCGCCTTTTCACAGGCCCGCTTGATGCGGTACGGGTCGTCCAACATCGAGACGGTCTGATAGTACCCGGCCTCGCTCATTAGCTCGCGTCCCAAGTGGACCCACGGCTCGACATATTCGTAGCCCAATTCAGCGGCCTTGGCCACGCCCCACTCGAACGACTTGTCGGCGTGCCGCACGTATTCCATATTGACACCAATAGAAACCTTGCCCATTACATAACCTCCTTATCGTGTTATAACTTCTCTTTGTTCCCTATAAGAGCGGAACAACAATATTCACATTCCCGCCGAAACGGCGATATTCGCTATCCCACCATTTTACCCAACCCTTGGAATTACACAAGCAATAGTACTCTGTCAAGAATGACACCCATTATCTCTCTGAGGTAGTCAATCAGGCCGGGCAGTTGATCCATCGTTAAGAAGAGTAAAGACAAAAGCGTGATGATCCACATCGCGCCCTTTATCTCTTTGAACTTGCCGGAGACGACCTTTATAAGGGTGAACGAGATAAAGCCAAACGCCAGGCCCGTGCTTATGCTGTAACTCAGGGCGATCATTACTATAATGATAAATGCCGGAAACGCCTCGCCCAAATTTCCGAATTCAATCCTCTTGACTTCCTTCATCATAAACAGGCCCACCATAATAAGAGCTGGCGCGGTAGCATAGTCCGGCACTATCTCTATAATCGGCACGAACAGGAGAGCCGCCAGGAATAAGAGGCCCGTCACTATGGAAGTCAACCCCCTTCGCCCGCCTTGTTCTATGCCGGCGGCGGACTCGATGTAGGAAGTAGTGGTCGATGTCCCCAATACCGCGCCTATCATAGTCGCCAGAGCATCGATTCCCAGAAGTTTGTCCAGACCCTTTACTTGCCCTTGCTCATCGACCATTTTCGCCTGGTGACAGCACGCCACTAATGTCCCGATACTGTCGAACATATCTATGAACATCAACGTGAAGATGCTCCCAAAGAAGCCCCACTTTAGAGCCCCGAAAATATCCAGTCGAAAAGCGACCGCCTGAATATTCAAGTTTCGGGAAAAGTATTCTTGGGGCATATCTATCTTCCCCAGCAAAGCCGCAAGGACCGTCGAAGCCAGTATCCCGACAACGAGCCCGCCGATCATCTTTCTCATTTCAAAGACAATCATTATGAGCAAGCCAAACAAGCCTATGAGTATAACGCTGCTCAGAGGCGCGGCTTTGACCAACGTATGATCGTCTCCGACCACCAGCCCTAACTTCACCAAGCCTATAAACGTGATAAACAAACCGATGCCCACCGCAAGCGCCGAAACAAGCGATGCGGGGATGGCTTCAACAAGCCTTTTCCGCAAACCCAACAAAGTCAATATCAGGAAGAAGAGTCCTGAAATGAACACCACCCCGAGAGCCGTCTGCCAATCCATCTTCCCGGAGCTGACCAGATAGGCAAAGAAGGCGTTGAGGCCCATTCCCGGCGCCATGGCAATCGGCGCCTTGGCGACTATCCCCACGATAAGTGTGGCTATCCCGCTGACAAGGCACGTTGCCGCTGTCAGCGCCTGCTTGTCCATACCCGTAGCGGTGCTCAGAATAGCGGGATTGACGAAAATTATATAGGCCATTGTAAGAAAGGTCGTAACGCCCGCGACAAATTCCACCTTTGTACTTGTGTCCTGACCACTCGTGCGTTTCTGATTCAATTCGGGATGTTCCTCTGTCATATCGCTGTTCCTTATCAGCAGTCTGCTTAATTCGCCCCGGCCTGGTTTTGTCCGATTCTTGCTATTCACGGGCTTGTCTTTCTTTAGCAGGCATGAAGATTACCATTTGGGCGGCGAAACTGCAAGGCAATGCTCGAAGAAGTTGCTTTGCCGCGGCGGATTCGCTAATATAGAACTTATGAATTTCGTGAAACACGGTGAAATCGACGGTAAACAGTAAACATCGGACAGGAGCTTTGATATGATCAGGCGATTCTCAGTAGTAAGCTTTGCATGCGTTGCTTGTCTGATTCATATCAGCCTTTCCGGCGCGGACGTTCTGCCGAGCGGCAGTGCGCCGAAGCCAATACGGTTCAAACATTTTCCCGACCGATTGCATACCTTTGTCTGGAGGAACTGGGAGCTGGTTTCTCTGGAGCGAATGGGCGAAGTCCTGGATACAACGCCGGAAAAGGTCCGCCGGATCGGACAATCAATGGGGCTGACCGGGCATGTCCGCCCGCCCGTTGAATATCGACAGCGCGGCTACATATCGATCATCCGTCGGAACTGGCACATTTTGCCCTATGAGCAACTGTTGAGCCTGCTGGACTGGGATGCTCAAAAACTCGCTTTCACACTGAGAGAAGATGATTTCCTCTGGATCAAGCTGGGGTCTCTTAAGCCTTCCTGTCCGCCTCTTTGCTACGCAGAGCCCAATGAATCGGTAATGAGGCGGTGTGTGGAGATAAAAGATGTTGTCGAATCGCACTTCAAGAGTGAATTTGCCGAGCCTGCCAGGCCGAGATTTGATTTTATTCGGGGCATGTCTTCGGCAGATATACAAAGTGGAGTAAAAGCGTCGGTTGGCGCCGAAGAGCCGATTAGGTTCCTGTACTCTTACTTCGGCGTTTTCGGCGACCCATTACTAAATCCGGAGCTTGACCCTTATCCGAATGAGTTGCTTGGGCGACTGGCGGGGCTTGGCGTCAACGGGGTTTGGCTACATGTGGTATTGCGCGAGTTGGCGCCGGGCGGGATTTTCCCGGAATTGGGAGAGGGGCATGAATTGCGAATAGCAAACCTTGCCAAGTTGGTGAAGCGAGCCGGGAGTTACGGAATAAAGATATACCTGTACATAAACGAGCCGCGTGCGATGCCGACGTCTTTTTTTGCGGGCAGAGACGATATAAAGGGCGTTCGCGAGGGCGACTACTGCGCACTTTGCACTTCGACGGAGAAGGTGCGTCGCTGGATTGAGAGTTCTCTAACTTACGTATTCAAGAGCGTGCCGGATTTGGGCGGCGTATTCACCATCACAGCCTCTGAGAATCTGACCAATTGTTACAGTCACAGCAGAAATGCGGCGGGTTGTCCGCGCTGTTCGGCCCGCTCCGGTCCGGAGGTCATTGCACAGATCAACAGCACTATTGCCAGAGGCGTATGGGAAGGCAATCCCAACGCGAAGGTTATAGTCTGGGATTGGGGCTGGCCCGACAATACTGCTTCCGGATGGGGCAGGCCTGATTGGGCCTCCAAGATCATAGAGGCTTTGCCTGATAACGTCTATCTTATGAGCGTTAGCGAGTGGGGCAAGCCCATAAAGCGCGGCGGAGTGGATAGTGCGGTGGGGGAGTATTCGATTTCCGCTGTTGGGCCGGGGCCCCGCGCACAGAGGCATTGGGCTCTCGCCAAAGAGCGGGGCCTGAAGACTATTGCCAAGGTGCAGGTCAACTGTTCGTGGGAGTTGTCCGCGGTGCCGTACCTGCCTGTGATGGATCTCGTAGCCGAGCATTGCAGCAATTTGACGAAAGCCGACATTGACGGGCTGATGTTAAGCTGGACGGTTGGCGGGTATCCCTCGCCGAACCTGCAACTCGTCAAGCAATTCCAATCTGAAACCAAGCCCACGATCCGGGAGGCACTGAGGGAATTGGCCGAGTCTCGATACGGCGCAGAAGCCGCTGCGGATGTTCTGGCCGCCTGGTCCGGGTTCAGCGGCGCGTTTGGCGAATATCCTTTCTACGGAGGTTTTGTCTATGCCGGCCCGACTCAATGCGGACCTGCAAACCTGCTTTACGCTGAACCTACAGGCTACCGTGCGACGATGGTGGGCTTTCCTTACGACGATATCCAGGGCTGGCGAGGTCCGTACCCGGCGGACGTATTGGCGGGGCAGTTTGAGAAGATGGCCGCCGGGTGGCTGGAGGGTCTCTCCGCTTTCGAGAGAGCGCTTGGCAAGATAACCACGCCTCAAAGGCGTGCGAATGCTAATGCCGATTTTGGCGTGGCCCAGGCGGCCTATCTGCATTTCAAGAGTGTCGCCAACCAGATTCGCTTTACATTGGCCCGGAACGAATTGTTGTCTGGTTCGCTGAGCCAAGCGGATCAACAAGCCAAAGTTGAGACGATTAGAACCATACTTGCCGATGAGATGGTGACTGCCGAGCGTCTTTTTGCCCTCACTCGCAAAGACCCGAGGATCGGGTTCGAGGCATCCAACCACTACTATTATTTGCCCTTGGATTTGGTCGAGAAAGTAGTGAGTTGCGAGTACATCCTCAACAAATGGCTTGTCCAACAATCGTTAGTAAAGCCCAAATAGGCTCAATAAGGAGCATTATGACGCTAATAGCCAATGCTATCAGAAGAATACAGTGCAAACACGAGGCTCGACGAGGGGCTTTGCCGGCCGAGGCTTCGGTCCTGTTGTTGATTGCCTTTGTCGGTTTGGCGCATGGAGCGGCCTCGGAGGAATCCGCGCTGCCGGACGCGTTTGCCTCGGAGGATTTGCTGTGGAAGGTGCGATTGGGGACGCATCAATATACCGTCCCGCGGATTGATCGGGGACTGGTGTTCATAGGGACCAACGATATGGAGTTGAAGCACCCGTCGGCCAGGCGGACCGGGGGAGGGATTCTGATGGCCCTGGATGCGGGCAGCGGCGAGATGATCTGGCAGATGCCGATTCCACGATATATGAAGGGTACGCAGGCGCCTCTTCATTTCAACCAATGGAAGTGCGGCGTTTGTTCGCGGCCGGCAATCGACGGGGACCGGCTGTATATTGTCAGCCCGCGGGGCGAGATTCTGTGTCTCGACCGCAAGGGCCAGGCGGACGGGAATAACGGCCCCTTCTTGAGCGAGACCGAGTATATGGTTATGAGGGACCCGGCCTATAAGCTTACCGCCGCCGACGGCGATATCATCTGGCGGTTCGATATAATCGAAGAGTTGAAGGCCTATCCGCACGACGTCTGCGGCAACAGCCCGATCGTGCACGGCGACTATGTTTATGCCTGCAGCTCCAACGGCCAGGACGATAAGCATAAAGACATTATCAATCCCAAGGCCCCGAGTCTGATGGCGCTGGATAAGCTTACCGGGCGGCTTGCAGCGGTTGACGGCGAGTTGATCGGCGAGCGGATGTTTCACGGCAACTGGTCCAGCCCCGTCGCCACCGAGGTCGGGGGCCGGGCTATGATCCTTTTCGGGGGCGGCGACGGCGTGATGTATGCATTCGAGCCTGTAGGCGCGTCAAAGGCCGGCGACAAGCCGAAAACGCTCAAGAGGATTTGGAAACATGACTGCAATCCGCCCGAATATCGCTATCGGGACGGGAAGAAAATCCCCTATGCAAAATGGCGGAACAAGAGTTCCGACGGCCCCAGCGAAGTCATTTCCACTCCCGTTGTTCACAAGGGGCGTATATATGTTTCTATCGGCCAGAGCCCGGTCCACGGCCCGGGTCGGGGCATGCTCTCCTGCCTCGATGCCGCAACGGGCAGGGAGGTCTGGACCAGCCGCAAGGTAGATCGCAGTATTGTCGATGTGGCGATTGACGACGGGCTTGCCTACATTGCGGATTTCACCGGCCGACTCCATTGCTTCAACGCCGATACGGGTGAACACTATTGGCAGCACGAACTCGAGGGCGGCGTTTGGTGTGCCTCGCCGGTGATTGTGAACGGCAAGGTCTATGTCAGCACCGAAAAGAGCGCCCTGTGGGTACTGAAGGTCGGCCGGGAAAAAGAGGTGCTCTCCCGCTCGCGTCTTAGGTCGGTCGGCATTACGCCGGTTGTTCAGGATGGCGTATTCTACCTGCCCACCCAGAAAAGGCTCTTCGCGTTGAAGATCAGGTAATACAGCTCACGCTAAGCCGAATTGGTGCGAAATATCGCACCCTACGCCTGCTTGATCCTTCGAGGGGTATGGATTGCCGCCCCGATGGATCGGGACTTTCAGCGTCGGCCTTGAAGCCTTCTCCTAAGAAAATGGACGGTTCTTTTAATGCGAGGGGTAGGAGATTGCCGTCCGCCGGTGGCGGACCTACGGCTCCTTCGCAATGACAGATGTTGAGCCGTTTTCTTTTGCGCGCCTCCTGAGAATCCGGTGAGGTGCTCGCAATGACGGCGCCTATAGCCAACTTTGCCAGAGTTCTATTCTGTCCTGCGTTCGTATGCTTTGTAGAGCAGGTTCAGTTCGGCGGTTGTGGCGTCGAAAGTGATTTGCAGTTGAGCGAGTTGTTCGTGATTCTTGTAGATTTCGGCATCGCCGAAGCGTTCCTTTATCTCCGAAACTTCCCTTTCGTGTTCGGTGATCATCTCTTCGAGTTGTTCGACGGAGTATTTGTTGAAGCGTCGCAGTTCTTCGGGCGTCTTTTGCCGAGGCTTGTCGGCGGCAGCGGCGGGGCGGCGCCTTCGTCTGCCGGCGCCTCGCGGCGTCTGTTTCTCCTGGCGGGCCTCTACGCGGTTGCGAACAAGCGATGAGTAGTATGAATACACCGGTTTGACGGAGACGAATTCCGTCTTGCCGAGGCAACGAGCGCCCAGTTCGTCCGTGCCGACCACCAGCAGCTTATCCACAACGCGGTCCAGGAAATAACGATCATGGCTAACGACAATCATGGTTCCCGTGTAGTTGGCCAGTGCCGTCTCGAGCGTTTCCCGGCTGGCAATGTCAAGATGGTTCGTCGGCTCGTCCATTACCAGGACATCCGATTCGCTCAATACCAATTTGCAGAGCATCAGGCGATTTCGCTGACCGCCGCTGAGGTCGCCGCACTGTTTGAACACGTCGTCGCCACTGAGGAGAAACGCGCCAAGTTGATTGCGAACCTGTTCCGAGGACAGCTTCGGATTTGCGCCGCCGGCCTCCTCGAGAACGGTCTTGGAAGCGTCCAGCACATCGCCATGCTGATCGAGATACCCGATTCGCAGGGTCTTCGCCATGCGAGCGATTCCTGCAGACGGTTCGAGCCGGCCCAGGGCCAGATTCAAAAACGTGCTCTTGCCCGTGCCGTTGGGCCCGGTTATGCCGAGCCTCTCGCCGCGGAGAATGTCAAAGGTCAAATCCGAAAACAGCTTCAATTCACCGAAGGATTTGCCCAATTTTTCGCATCGGAGCACGAGGTTGCTCGTCTTCTCGGACTTGCCGAACGAAAAGTTGATTGTCTTTTGATCCGTGGGCTTATCGAGGAAGTCGGGATTTAACTTGAGCAAGCGGTTCAATTGGGTTTTCCGGCCGCGGGCTGTTTTTCGCATGCCCTCCTGGTCCTTGTTGCGGGCTATGAAGTCCAGCGTCCGCTCGACCATCTCGACGCGCTTGATGTGTTCGCGATGCTGTTGGAGTCGGACCGTTTGCTTGGTTTGTATGTAGTTGCTGTAGTTGCCGTTCCAGATGTTGGCGTGGCGTTTTTCGACTTCGATAATCTTGCACGCGACCTTATCCAATAGTGAGCGATCGTGGCTGATTATTACGGCGGCTCCGTTGTAGCCTGCCAGGAATCTCTCGAGCCATTCTGTCGCCTGCAGGTCCAGGTGGTTTGTCGGCTCGTCGAGGAGCAGCAGGTCGGTATCGAGCATCAAGACCTGCGCCAGGCCCAGACGCGAGAGTTGGCCGCCACTAAGGGCCGAGGTCTTTGCCTGATGCAACTCCGGTTCTAAGCCTATGCCGGCAAGGGTCGCGAGGATGCGCGTCTCGTATTCATAGCCGCCGGCAATCTCGAAATCGTGGCAGAGCCGGTCGTACCGTCTCATCTTGGCCTTCAACGCCGAGCCGCTCAGGCTTTCCATTTCACCGGATACGACCTGGATGGACTTCTGGAGCTTTAGTATATGCTCAACGCTGGCGTGCATCTCCTCGATGACCGTACGATCCTTGCCGAAAGTCGCCTCCTGCGGCAAGTATCCGATGCGCAAGGCGCGTTGTTTGATAAGTCCGCCCATATCCGGCTTGATCCGCCCGACGATGAGCTTGAAGATCGTGCTCTTGCCCGATCCGTTGGCCCCGACCATACCGACCTTCTCTGCCGCATGGAGCTGGAGATTCAGCTTATCGAGGACGATCTCCATGCCGAACGCAATGTGGATGTCACGCAATGTTACGATGGCCATAAATTTCTATAGTGCTACCATTTGAAATCTTCCGTTCGTTCTGCCTGCCCCATAGGGGCGGGTAAGTAACTTTAGAACAACAACTTAAAATCTCACTCGCGTAAATTTATTACCCTGAAGGGTATAACTCTTTTTCGTAGTCTTCTTCGTGCAAGCCTGAGACAGTCTTCTTCGACCCCTGACCCGCCTGCGGCGGGCCTGCCGGGACAAAAAACCTATCCTATCGTCCCCGACCTCCGAATTCAAGCGCAACTGACGGGCGCCTAAATCGAGCCGTGGCTGACTTTCCCGGCACGACGTAATCTTTTCGATGACAAGGTGTTACAGTCATTTGTCATTCTGAGCCCGCCTCGGGCGGACGAAGAATCTGGGGTGCGGGGCGAGAGAGTCTTTCTACTCGATTGGTTCATTCGCTTCTCGGCCAGATGCTTCGTTTCACTCAGCATGACATGATCGAATTGGGTCGCCAGAGAATCTGGCCACACCCTAAATCGGGCCGTCTGGCCGGGGCAGTATCAAATCGCCGTCGAATTCAGCTACTTGGGCCCGGCCCCTGCTGCTCGAAGCGCTCCAGTCGGCCGCCGGGCACAATTTTAGAGTCGGCTATTGACAAACGGTCTGAATTCGTTGAGAATAGTGGTTGTCGTGGTGAAAGTAGCTCAGTCGGTTAGAGCACTGGATTGTGGATCCAGGGGTCGCGGGTTCGAATCCCGTCTTTCACCCTTATTGGGTATCGGTTATTATGTTTTTTGGTTGCCGGGCATTGGCTCGGCTGATGGCTTAGAGTTTGGCAGTATTGGAAAGGGTAATCGAATGAAGAAGCTTACTTTGGGGACGATTCTGTTTGTAATCAGCATTTTTCTGGTTGGGGCGATTAGGCCGGCTTGTGGGGCCTCGGGCAAGGATAAGGCATTGAATGTGCCGCCTAAGGGGTTTCGGACGCTGTTTAACGGGGAGGACCTTAGCGGGTGGAAAGGGCTCGTTGAGAATCCGAAGACCCGTGCGAAGATGAGCAAGGAGGAATTGGCGGCGAAGCAGGTCAAGGCGGATGCGAATATGCGGGCGCATTGGAAGGTCGAGGACGGGGCGTTGGTCTTTGACGGCAAGGGGCACAGCTTGTGCACCGCGAGGGACTACGGCGATTTCGAGATGTTAGTCGATTGGAAGATCGAGAAGGGGGGCGACAGCGGGATCTATCTGCGTGGTTCGCCTCAGGTTCAGATTTGGGATACTGCGAGGGTCGGCTCCGGGGCGCAGGTTGGTTCGGGCGGGCTTTATAACAACCAGAAGAATCCGAGCAAGCCTTTGAAGGTGGCGGATAAGCCTGTGGGCCAGTGGAATAGGTTCAGGCTCATCATGGTCGGCGATAAGCTCACGGTATTCCTCAACGATGTGCTTGTAGTTAATTACGTTGTGATGGAGAACTACTGGGAGCGGGATAAGCCGATATATCCCAAGGGGCAGATCGAGCTTCAGTCGCACGGGAGCAAGCTGTATTTCCGGAATGTGTTTATCCGCGAGATTCCCAAAATTGTCCGAGCGAAGGAGCCGAATACGCTAACGGAGAAGGAAGCGGCTGAGGGCTTTGAGCTTTTGTTTAACGGCAAAGACAATGACCTTGCGAAATGGCAGGGGAACACCAAGGGCTATGTCGCCAAGAACGGTATGATCGTTGTCGAGCCGAAGCTGGGCGGTGGGAATCTCTATACGGCGAAGGAGTATGGCGATTTTATTATGCGGTTCGAGTTCAAGCTGACGCCCGGGGCGAATAACGGGCTTGGGATTCGCACCCCGCTGACGGGCGATGCTGCGTATAAGGGGATGGAATTGCAGATACTCGATAATACGTCGCCGAAGTATAAGAGCCTGCGGGATTATCAGTATCACGGTTCGATTTACGGCGTTGTTGCCGCGAAGCTCGGGTATCTAAAACCGGGGCGGCCATGGCCCGAGGGCGAGTGGAATTACGAAGAGGTTATCGCCAGGGGCAAGAAGATAACCGTGAACCTGAACGGCTCGACGATTGTCGAGGCGGATATTTCCGATGAGAATGTGCCTAAGGGCGTGCTTGACGGGCATCCGGGGCTAAAGAACAAGAAGGGGTATATTGCTTTTTGCGGGCACGGGGATAAGCTGGCGTTTCGCAATTTGAGGATAAAGGAGCTTGACTGAAACCGACCGATTCGGTTTTTAGGATAACCACAAAGGCACTAAGCCCTAGGGGACCCTTGCGGGGACACGAAGATAACCATGAAGGGAAGATATAATGAGAATCAGACGAATGAAGAGATTAGAGAGTGTTAGTCGCAGGGATTTTTTGAGGGGTTCGGCTTTGGCCGGGGCCGCGTTTGCTTTGCCTACGATTGTGCCGTCCTCGGTTTTCGGGGCGAATGCACCGAGCGAACGGATAACATTCGGCTGCATCGGCGTCGGCGGGCAGGGTTCGGGAAATATGAGGAGATTCAACTCGAAGAAGGGCGGCAGCGAGGTACTGGCTGTATGTGATGTCGATGCAGGGCATAGAGAAAAGGCCCGCAATTCTGCGGGGATCAGCTCGGAATCATCGTACAATGATTTTCGCAGCCTGCTGGCCCGGGAGGATATCGACGCGGTGTCTGTCGGAACGCCCGATCATTGGCATGTTCCGGTTTCGATTGCTGCGGTGCGGGCGGGCAAGGACGTCTTTTGCGAGAAGCCGCTGACTTTGACGATAGCCGAGGGCAGGAAACTGGCCGATGAGGTTAAGCGCTATGGGCGTGTCTTTCAGACGGGTTCTCAACAGCGGTCTTCGAGTAATTTTCGCAAGGGCTGCGAGTATGTGGTCAACGGGCGAATCGGGAAACTGCATACCATAAGAGTTGGGATTCCCGGAAACAACAAGCAGTGCGAGCCGACCTGGACGCCGTCGCCGGTGCCGAAGGATCTCGATTATGATTTGTGGCTGGGGCCGGCTCTGTGGGCGCCTTATCATACTCAGCGATGCCACTATCAGTTCCGCTTCTTCCTCGATTATTCGGGCGGTCAGGTGACGAATTGGGGTGCGCACCATTTGGATATTGCACAGTGGGGCGCCCAGGCCGACGACAGCGGTCCGGTGGAAATCCGGGGCAAGGGTGAATTTCCGAAGTCCGGGCTTTTCACAACGTCAACGAAAGTGGATGTCGAGTACACTTATGCCAACGGTGTTAAGCTGCTGCTCAAGACGGGGGGCGGCGGTACGCGGTTCGAGGGCAGCGAGGGATGGGTCTATGTCAACCGTGGCAAGCTGGATGCGGAGCCCAAGTCAATTCTGGACTCGGTAATAGGGCCGAATGAGATTCATCTGTATAACAGCAACGACCACAAAGGGAATTTCCTCGATTGCATAAAGAGTCGGAAGGATCCGATTTGCAGCGCAGAGGTTGGGCACCGCTCCAGCACGGTTTGTCATTTGGCGAATATCGCGATGCTGCTCGATAGGCCGCTTAAGTGGGACCCGAAGGCCGAAATATTCCCCGGCGACGATGAGGCCACGCGAATGACGTGGCGACCCAGGCGTTCGCCGTGGATTCTGTGAGTAGAACCTGCGGTAAAACCGCTGGCTAAATATGTTGGTTTGGTAAGCCTTGGTTATGGAGTCGTGATCTTTACGGGTGCGACGTCTATTAGGGCGCTGTCTATTGCGTATCCTATGTGGGTGATGGATTTGAGCGGTTTTTTGATTTCGGCTTTTACTGTTACCTTGTCTGCCGTGCAGGTGATTTGGCGGGTTTCGAGGTTTACGGTAACAGTTATTTCGATTGTTTTGTTGCCGGGCGGGGGTATCTTTTCGGTTTCGGAGTCGCCGGTTAGGAGTGGTCCCTGGATTATTGAGACGTTTTCGGCTCTCAGTCGGACTCCGCATTTTATCAGTGTGGCGTCGTTTGGTTTGTCTCCGAATGCGAGGTATCCGTTGCTGAGCAGGCCGTCGCCCGGGACGGCTTTGATGCGGGTTTTGAAGATCGCTGAGCCGATGATTGGTTTATCGAGCTTCTTGAGAGCTATGCCGACCTGCTTTTGGCCCTTGGCGCGGAGGCGGTAGCCGAGCTTCGAGGCGGTTACTTTGCATCGAGTGACTTTTGCGAAGTCTCCTTCTTTGGGTTCTTCGGGGGCCAGGAGATAGTTGGGGTCTTCGGGTTCGGGCCATATTATTTGGGTGGGGACGTCGCCGATTGGGGTGAGGACTGCACCTCCGGTTCCTGAGAAGCGGATGACGCTTCCGTTGATAGTTGTCATATAGAGGCTGTTTCCTGCGGCGGCCATTCCGTCGAAAACGGGGAAGGTATCGAGTGCGTAGCGGGCGGCGAGTTTTCCGTCTTTTTTGTTGAATGCCCAGAGTTGTCCGCCGAGGCGGCCTTCGAGTGCTTCGGCCTGGCGTTTGAG
This sequence comes from Sedimentisphaerales bacterium, assembly GCA_030603595.1. GTDB lineage: Bacteria > Planctomycetota > Phycisphaerae > Sedimentisphaerales > Anaerobacaceae > JAFGCD01. The sequence continues at coordinate 20,288 of JAUVXL010000044.1, forward strand.
GCGGGCCCGGACTTCGCGGTCATCGGGGTTGTGATATGCCTGGCGTTCGTCGAGGAGGTCGGGCGGTCCGGCGACGAAGAGGGTGTCGGCGGCGACGGTCATGGCGCGGGCGATTAGGGCGGGCTGATCGAGGTTCCAGTAGAGTTTTGCGGCGCTTAGGTTCTCGGGGGGGAAGAAGTGGAGAACTCGCCAGTCGGAAGATATGGCGTTTTTGTGGTTGGACCGGGCGTTCATGGCGCGGTCGTTTTTGCCTAATTGGTCGATTGCTTCTTTGGTGACTACCTTTTCGGCGGCGAAGAGGTGGTATTCGAGGACGGATGAGTTTAGCATGTATTGAGGTTTGCGGCCGTAGCCATAGACTCGGGTCTCGTCGAAGCAGAGGATTCTGCCTGATGGCACGAGGCGACCGGCTTTTGGCCAGCCCCCGTATCCGCCGCTGACGCGTCGTCCGTAGGTCCAGTATGAGCGGAAGAAGTAGGAGTCGTCGAGGAAGCCGTTCTGGCAGAAGATGTGGAAGTCTTCGTTGGCCTGGTCGGTAACGTTCTTCAGCGCGATCTCGATCCTCTTGCCGTCGAATGTGATCTTCTGGGAGCGCATCCATAAGTTGCGTCCGTCGCATGAGAGGATGTCGGAATGGGCGACGGGCATGTTGTTGCCCTGGGTTTTTTTGAGGTATGCTATGTGCATGTCCTGGCCGGTGACGGGGTCTTTGTCGTCCATTACGTTTTCGCCGAGGAGCTTGCCGGTGACCGGGTCGAGTCGGATCAAGCGGACACCGCCGTCGATGTACATGTTTCTGCCGGCGGTGCAGTAGAGAACGTCGTTATAGACGAGTACGCTTCCGTGGACGGGCCAGGCGGATTCGAGCTGTTCCCACGCCATCATTCTGCGGTCTATAGGCGCGCCGCGGAATCTCCAGGCGAGGCGGCCGTCTTCGGCGCGGAGCGCATAGACGTATCCATCTGCTGAGCCGAAGAGGACGAGACCTTTGTAGTAGGTTGGGGGCGAATCGATGCGTGCGCCGGTTGTGTATGACCAGAGTTGTTTTCCGGTTTGCGTGTTGAGGGCGTGGAGGGTGTGCGTATTTTTGGATGCTACGAAGAGCTTGCTGGCGGCGATGGTTGGGGCGGTTAGCGGGGCTTTTAGTCTGGTTTGCCATACGCGGTTGAGGTTGGCGGGTACGTCGGCGGAGGCGGCGCCGCTGCGGCTTGGGTCATGGCGGTATGTGGGCCAGTCGGCCGAATCGGCGGAGGGGCCTTGGGCTTTGCGATATGCGGGGCCTTTTTCCAGGCGGGCCTTGGCCGAGAGGCTGGCTTTGGATACTTGCGGCAGAGGTCCGGGTGCGAGCGCCTTTAGGCCGGTGATTTTTGCTTCGAGCTGGCATCCGCAGGAGTCCATTGGGGCGTATGTCATTCCGTTGCATGGCATGACGCCGTAGATGCAGCCGCCCCGGACCCAGTGGTGCGGCTTCCAGTGTTCGGTTGTTAGGTTGATGTACTCGGTGCCGTTGCGTGCGGTGAGGAGGTATTTGCCGGCGGCCTTGGACGGGTAGCATCGGTGGTGGAACCAGTGGACTTTCACGTCGGCGGGGAATTCTCTGGCGAGGGTTCCGGTTGCGGGGTCGTAGCCGGCGAAGGCGCCGTCTTGGCTGCTGCCAGCGATTGAACCTGTCCAGACTAGCCCCTGCACTACGAAGAGGTCTTTTAGCGACATGTGGCCGCTGGGTCGATGTGGCTGCTCCCAGAGCTTCTTTCCGTCTTTGGCGGCCCAGCCGGACATCTTGCCGGTGTTGGGGGCGAGCAGGACGACGTCTTTATAGATCAAGACTCGGGGGCCTGTGTTGGTGGGGACGGGCAGGGCGGTTGGTGTCTTTTCGCCTTCCCACAGTCTCTGGCCGTTGGTGCGGTTGATGCAAACGAGCTTTTCTCCGTCGTGAAAGACGATTCGCTTTGCGTCGGCGGCGAGTGAGCAGGGGGCTACGGGGGCTTTGGCCTGCCAGAGAGCCCGGCCGGAGTCGGCTTCGTAGGCGAGTATCTTGCGCGGTGTTCCTTTCCAGCCCCAGCCGGGGTTGGCCTCGCTTGTGTTGGCCCAGACGTATGTATGCCTGCGGCGCCAATCGGGCAGGAGGGAGCGGGAGGTGTCGGCGACGAAGAAGGCGACGCCATCGGAGACGATGATTTCTCTGGTGTGTTCGCTGCCTTCGTATTTCAGTACGGTTTTGCCGGTTGCTGCGTCGAGGGCGGTGACGGGGGCGTCGATTCCGAGGGTTACATAGACGCGGTCGCCCACGGCTACGAGGCGGCGGAGGAGGTGGGCCGGGCCGCTTTTCAGGGGGTACTGATGGCTGTTCCACTGGGGGATGCTGCGTTTCCAGAGGATTACGCCGTTGAATGCGTCGCGGGCGACGAGCCGCCATTTGGGCGGGAGCTGGATCGAGGCGGTGGGGCCTTCGTCGATGATATAGAAGAGTCGGCCTGAGGCGGAGACCAGGGAAGTCATGCTCGCCATGTGGTCGTGGTGACGCGACCATTGCGGGCTGCCTATCCACTGGAGCCTTTCGGGCGGGCCCACGATAGTGTCGTCGGCTACGGGATTGCCGTCTGCGGCGTGGAGGTAGTGGGTCCATTCGTCGATCTCTTTTGGCCAGGGCTTGACGATTCTTTCCCACTTGCCTCTGCTTCGGATAAGGGCGACGCCATTGGGGGCGAGGGCGCGGAGCATCTCATCTTCGGAGAGCTTCTTTGCGTCCTCGGCGACGATTAGATTAACGAGATTGTCGGCGTAGGGCAGGAGCTTGCCGTCCCATTTGTCGATGCTTACGGGGCCGTAGATTCCCTGCTCGATGAGATTGGCCCGGCCCGCGGCGACGTCTTTTGCATCGCTATCGAGGCCGTGGACGAAGTATTGATCGCCGGCGCGCAGCTCGGTCGTCAGCGTCCCGTCCGAGCAGCCCAGATGAACGATTAGGCCGCCGTCGATTCCCGATAGCTCGAGCAGTTCGGCGGCGTCCTCGGCCGATGCAACAGGGGCTGATAGCAAGAATAAGATAATGCCGCATGTCAGGGCGGCGAGCAATCGCCTGCGAAATGGGGATGTTGCATGTCGTTGAGTTTGGTCATTCATGAGATGTAGGTCCTTTCCACTATGAACGCGAGCGCAAACCCGGTCTTAGCCGCGGCAGCTAATGCCGGGGCAAGCTTGCATATCAAACTCTAATCCGCGCCGGGTAATGTGTCAATAGAATCTATGCCTTATGATGCTGGTGTTTATGGTTCTATAGCATGGCAGGATGGCCTTCAGACCATGCCGACCAAGTGCGGTGTTCGGACACTACCCGGTAATCGCCGAACGGATAGCTGCTGGTAATTTATCCCAAATAGTGGCAATTTCAGCCAAGTTGGGGGGCACTTGCTGCGGCTTTGCGTGCACGCTCTCTTGACTTACGATGGGCATTGGCACTACGCGTTTTAATTTGTTTTTCTCGTCTTTTATCGAGTCTATCTCTACGTCTTCCCATGAAAATTTCCTTTCAGTACTTTTACCAAATCTGTCACGCTGTGCCAGGTTTCATGGCAAATAAAGCATTTTCAGTATTACTACATCAATACTCCCCACCCACTCTACCATACATTCTGATGTTGTCAAGCAGGGCAAAACTACCCCCACTCATATTAAATCCTAATAAAAATTAGAAACAAATAACACCTACCCACCCCACAGGTCTCATCATCAATAGTTTTTAGATTAGAATGGAGACTGGGGGATTGTGACGTAGGTGTGTGGAGTAGGACTGCTGCCTATTGAACTGCTGAGAACATATATCTTTTTTTCTTCGGAAAAAAAGATGTGGCTGCAGGGTGTGGCCAGATTTTCCGGCAGGTGATTGGGGTATTCGTCAATACTCGATCATAAGGACTTGTAAATAAATAAAGTTTCAGTCTTCTGGTTGCCGATAGAGGTAATATGAAGACGATAGTAAAACATAAAGCAGTTATCCCGCAAGGGAAGCAGTTGGCAAAATCGATTCAAAGCAAATCGTGGCGAAAAACAT
>JAUVXL010000099.1 GCA_030603595.1 Sedimentisphaerales bacterium
TGTTTGTGCGATACATTTGCGACCTCCATGTGCAAGCATTTTGGGCGTATTTCTATAATTCCTTTTCACTTGCAATACTATAAGTCATATGTATCGCATTGTAAATACTAAACTTAAATTCTACACAGCAAGCCCTAAGTAGGCCTAACCTGTAGTTTTGCAGAAGCCTTGAAAGGAGAGGCAAGGAAAATGAAGATCACCGAGGTTAGAGTCAAAATGACCGCCAACCACCGAAGAAGATGTGCCGCAAGTAGTGTAACGGGCCGACCACTGAGCGCACTTCGCAGGCAAGCGTGCCAATGCTCCAGCCGTTATCGAGGAGATACCCTTCAGGGCAATAGATTTCCGTGAGTGAGATTTTAAGTTCTTGTTCTAAAGTTACTTACCCGCGAACGAACGGGAAATTTCAACTGGGAGCACTATATATATCTGCTCGCCCCTCCGAAACGGTCAAAACCGTCTTAACGGCGCCCAATGGAGCACTCTACGTCCCAAGATCCTCAAGAACTTTCTCAAGAGCGACATCGAGCCGCTCGCTAAGATCGTACTTGCCCTCGGTAAGCTGCTGCCGCACGCCCAGAACCTTCTCCTTGCGGACCCCAGGCAGCGAAGCGATCTTCTTAAGCACTTGCCCTATCGGCGTATTATGAATATTCTCAAGGATTCGTTCCATAGCCAAATCCTGCTCTACTCCCAGGTCTTCGTCCAGAGAGTCCGTAAATCGACTCAGGCCTTCAAAATCACCGTTGCAATTAAAATCCAGCATCAAAACTACCTTAACTCACGGACTCTGACGCGAGAATATCCCTTTCTCGCCCAGAAACCCAATAACCACTATATGTTGTATGCCCCCTTAATCCCTTGTGAGGCCTGCAACATCCTTCAGATTTAGAAGAACGTCATTTCAATACTGATATCGACAATAGTACGACGAAAACTTTAGAAACGTTCGATATTCGTATAACAGCAAGAACGAGCCGTTTTTGGGCCAATTCACAGCATGATCAGCCCCGCCAACACTGTCAACAGCCCTCCCCGCAAGCCCATTTTAACACCGAACCCATCCGCAGAACCTCCCCCTGGTTATATGGGCAATATACCATATATAGTGATGCCTGACGTTTAATTGGACGACAAAACAGGAAGGCCCCAGAAAGAACAAATTTCTACCGGATTCTTTTGGCTTCTCGCAAATCCCCGGGATTCAGGTCGAGCAGAGTGGCGGCTTCAAAACACGTAACTGCTTTCTTTACAGATAGATAGATTACGATCTCGCCCTGAGTCCCCCCTCGCCAGTCCATGAGCAGGCGGATTGGCTGGGTCAGAAATAGTAGTTGAACTTCATCTCAACGGTCCAGACGTCCGGCCGAGCCTCGGCCTTGAGCCTGCTCAAGCTTACATCATCACACTGCAGCGTGCCCCATTTATACTGAATCAGCGAAAGAAATCTCGCTAATTGGACTACACCAATCTGCTCGATCCTGAGATGGGCGCTTTGGCTCTTCTGCTTGTCTTTTGTGACGATCATCCCGGTGGTGAGCTTATATTTGCTTGCCGGTATCCCGCATATTCCTGCAACCTTGTCCACCGCCGCAGCATAGCTGAAATCTCCGGGGGCGTCATTCGCATCGCCCGTATCAGCCCGTTCGGGGTCGAGCGTCAGAATCCTAAGCGCGATGCCCTGCCCTTTCTTGGAACCGGCCCAATCGTCTTTCAGAGTCTCCTTTGCATTCGGCAGATACATCGCCCAAACAAGCAGAGGCCAAATGCCCACTAAGATCGGCACGAGTATGTAATACAAAGTCGAATTTTTGTGTAAGTCCTTCATAAGCCTTTTCCAAAACTGCTATTTCTTCCGGGGCTCGACCGTTATATTGAACTTGTCGCGTCCAGGCTCGGTTCCATCGACGCTGGTCTTAACGATATCCAGCCCGGTCTGCTTGACGGTGGCAAAAAACCTGTTCGTATTTGCCCTGCTGGAGGTCCAGCCCGATATGCTGATGTTTCTCGCCCCAATCCTGACCTTAGTTATGTTCAGTTTAGTCTGCGCCGCGCTCTTGTTGAACGCATCCAACACCAATGTTAGCTTCGAGGCCACCGAATCCTTGCCGGCGGCGGCCGGCACGCCTGAAAGCCCTCTTCTTATCTTTTCGAGCCTGGTAACAGCTTGTTTGATTGTCAGATTGTCCGCGAGCTTTATGTTCGAGTTTGCTATCGCGTAGTCTTGGGCGAACTTCTCGCGGATTCTCGTCTGATCTTTGTTGACGTTAAACACCCGCGTCTGAAAATACAGCCCCACCGCTATCAACAGCACAGTTACCGATATGCTGAAGAATCTCAGGGCCTTTTCCATCTTGACCTTCTTGCCCTGATACGGCATAAAATCGTCGCGGAAGCTCACCGCCGGCGCCTTGTCGAGATGACCGAGCGCCGCTCCGTAGGCAATTGCAAAATCAACCGGTTCCACATCCGCCAGGGCCTGCTCGTCGGCCACGTCAGGTCCGACCAATTCGATTGTACCGGCCTCGATACCCAGCCTCTCGCCAAGCTGCTCATACTCCGCAGGCCCTGCAGAATCGAAGACTCGCACCCGGCTTATCGGCTCGCTGTCCTCCGTCAACGCCGTCGTCATAATCGCCTCGCGTGCGAGCAGCCCGCTGCGGTCCTTCGCCGAGCCGACTAAGAACGTCCGAACGCGCGCCGCCTTCTGCTCGCCCGCCCCGTTTTGATGCGGAGCCATCAAGTAACCGCGCCTCGCCGAAAGCACCCCGAACATTGTCCTGCCCTGCCCGCCCTCGGCGCCGGCGACCTTGCGCCCGATATACCTCGAGAGGCAATTGACGTCCGGCTCAATACCGACAGGATCCATACCGCCGCTCTGCAGCGACAAGAGAAGGTCCGAAAGCATCTTCTTCTTCGCCGTGAAAACCGTCAGGTCCGAACCGTTCCGGTCGCCTGATACTATCTGGAAAGCTATCGCAACATCGCTGATGTCCGTCGCAAGCGCCTCTTCCGTATCGAACCGAATAGTCGCCCCTATTTGCCTGACATCGGCAAAATCGCTGTGCACGTTGTGCTGCATGAACATCGCGCAATCCAAAGCAACAGATACTTCGCTGAATCCCCACTCACGCTCGGCGCAGCCCTGGGAGACAAGATTCGCCAGGGCCTGCGGCGCCACCTCGCCTTCCTCTTGGGCCCGGATACTAAAACAACCGACCACCTCGCCGCCCTTGCTCTGCGAATCGACACAGACAACCGTGGCAGCATCTTTGCTGATATAGATACCAAGGTAGTTATTAAGTTCCACTTCGACTAAACTCCTAAAAAGCCCTCATAGGCCTTGGCACTCAAAGGTTGATCACGGCAACGCGCTGCACTTTCTTGCCGTCTTTTGTGATCGCTATGATCGACGAAGCCTCTGCGCCTCCACTAACCGCCCTGACGCGAATAGTGAAGAACCTGCTCGTCGTCGTAATGAACTTCTCACACTTCTTAATCGAGGCGCTGTAGCGATACAGCGTTTCTTTAAGCTCGTTTATAGTATCGAAAGGTTTGACGCGTCTCTGGCGAATCACCTCGTCGGCGATCTTGTCGGCGTCGCCTCCGAACATGAAAGCCGTCTCCAAAACATGGCGAGGCGCGGTGTTTATATTCACCTTCATCGACGCCCACGCACCCAAATACTTCAATACCGACTCCTTCCGATTTTGGCTGACGACGAGCGGTCTGGCAAGTGCCTCGGTATCAAGCAGCGAGCTGTGAAAAAGCCTCGCATAAAGACCGCTCTGCTCGGCTATCTGCTGAGCAGCGGATACGGTCTTCCTTCGCACGCGCGTCAACGACCTTCTGGTGCTCGTTGTCCCGCTCTTGCTGCTGCTCGACGATTTCGTTTTTGTCGATGGACTCGGCGTCGTCGTTCTTTCCGTTCTCGTTATCGGTTTGAATTCGACTTTGAACGGCCTTATCTCGCCTACGACCGCGAGTTGTTCCTCAAGCAAGGTCATGTCCTCCCCGCTCATGCCCATCCATTCGCAAAAGGTCTGGAAGCCGGCCTGCGCCTCACGCTTGATCTTTGGGTCACTGAGAAGCGCCCAGCCGAGCGGATACTTCGCATTTTCGTCTTCGATTTCGATCTTAACCTTAGCCGTACCCAACTCGAATTCAGTCGGCTCGGTCACAAAAGGCCACGCCGGTCCGTAGGGACCCGGAATTTCAACCAAATCAAGCGGGTCGGCATCGATATTATCATTACTGTCATTGCTGTCGCCGACGTCGTTGGCCTCAAGGCTTCTGAGGAGATCGCTGTAACTGTCTGAACTCGCGTCCTCCTCCTTTTTCTCATCAAGGTATCCGGCCTCAAGGGCCAACTGCTCCAAAAGCTCCTGGTAGTCTTCCTCGCTCATCGCATATATATCCGAGAAGTCCGGCGAGTTCGGCCGGCTGATCAAAGCGGGATCGAGATCCTCCAAAGTCGCAAGGGCATACTTAACCGCAGAGTCGCAGCTATAACGCGCCTGGCTGTAGTCTATGACGTACTGGTCGCGCTGACGCTGCGCCGTAACACGAGCGTTTAGCGTATAGGCCAGTGTCGAAAGAACCACTAACAACACCAACGTTATCAGCAGCACTATCCCCGCACGGTTGCGCGCGGGCAGGTTATCTAACTTTTGGTTTTGCACTACCCTTATCCTGCCCATCTTTTTCCCGAATCAAGTCGAACTTGATCGATCTTGTCCTGTCGAGAGCTATTGTCCGCGTGGTCTTATACTCGTCCATAACTTCATAATCGCCATCGGGTGTCTTCACCGGCTCGGTGAACGATATGCTCACTCTAATACCCTTCGGCAGGGTATTGCTCGTCCATTTCTCTAAGAGATTCTCACCGCTCGGAACCACTATTTCGAAGAACATAACTCCCGAACAAATCGGCACCATGGGATAACCCTTTTCCCACTCGGCGCGCTGGTCGTCAAGCAGCTTGTCCTCCGACGTGATGCCGCTGTGCCCGCGATACAGGACCAGACCGTCCATATCGCTTTCGATGTCGTAGTAGCCCTGCCAGATGATCTCCTCAAGCGTCACATCCTTGTTCTTGCTGTCCTTAATCGTCCGCACAATCTCCATCCTCGCCGCCGGATAACCGTGCTTAAGCTTATTCTCAATCGTAATCTTGGTCTCAGAGCCCGGCGAAATCAGCTTGTCGATGTCTTCGGCGATACGCTGCAGTATCTCCCCGGGCAGCCGGGAGCTGTCCAGCTTGCGGTTCACCGCCGCGGTCGCACGCTCGGCGCGACTATAAATACCGAGCAGCGCAATAAGAACCATCGAGCCTATAACCAGTGCTGCAAGCACCTCGGCCAGCGAAAGACCACCCCTCCATCCAAACTTGTCCAAACCGTCATTTCTCATCATATCCAACCACAATATCAGCGGTATCAACCAACACTACCTATTCGACAGAATCTCCATTACCTTGTCCCAGAATGCCTCAGGATTATCTCTGATCTCTCTTTGCGTCATACCCGTCGTAGGATCAATCTCGTCAAGCCACGAATCGTCGCCGTCCGATGTCGGGTCCTGCCCGTCGGACGTGTCCTGCTGTTGCGCCTTCAACTCCGCCTCTGTTTCAATCTGCGACTGAATCTGCTCGGCGGGCGGACTGCCGTCGTTATCCGCGAAAATATCGAGGTTATGCTTGGGAATTGTGCCGTCATCGAGCGGGACCAGGCCCTTGTCGATCCATTCCTCGATCGTTTCGGCCTCGACACCGGCATATAAAGCGGCCTCCTCAATTGTCTCGAAGACCTGGCCGGCAAGTCGCTCTTTGTCCTTCTCGTCACGCTCCATTATTTCGAGCAACTGCTCCTTGCTGATATTGGTCAGCCAGTGTTCCAGTTCGATCGTCTGCTCTTCGCCGTCGTCGTCGTCGTACTGAGTCGAGCAGACCGCACGGACCCACATACGCGACGTCACCGGCTCGTAAAACGTCCCAACATCCGTTTGCCATCTGATCCCAGGATACTTTTCGCTGTCGCCGCCTTCGCTGGCCTCTTCAACCGAATTCAGGCTCAGAAGTTTCTCCATATTCTCGCGTGCAATCTCGAATGCCTGCATTTTCATCGCCGAATTGGCGGCCCAGGCCGTACAGCGGTTTATTACGACCATCATACCGGAACTGAAAAACCCCAGTATCACTAAAGCCGCCACAACTTCGGCCAGACCGAATCCTTTACGCCTCGACTGACGCATCGAACGCAACAGACTTTTCTTCTTGCAGAGGCGCTGCAACGAACTAATTTTAGAACGGAACATCATCTTTGGCTTTCGGCTCCAAAAGAGCGACCTCGCCTTCGGTCAACGTTATCATCCTGCTCAAACGGTTCACCACAACCGAGTGAGGCCGTTGTTCGGAATCGAGAAAAACGACCACCCCGCCGTAGGCCCACCCGGCGTGACCGGCCCAAAACTTCGCTCGGTCCTCATTGGTATATTCACCGTCGTCGAATTGAACATAGGCAACATGGCAGTTCTCACTAAAATATTTCTCGGTTATTATCTCTTCTTCCAGGACCTCGTATAAATCCGGCGATGTTATCTCGCGAAGCATAAAGCTCTGCTCGGCAAGGTCAACAACCACTTCGTATCTCCGGTCGCTCTCGGACGCCGCCGTAACCGCCATCCGAAGCGCCGATACAAACTCCTGAACTTGTGCCCTGAACCTGTTCTTCCTTAACAACCCTGAAAGACGTAATTGAGCTACAGTTGCGAGTAGCCCGATTATCACAATTACGATCATCAATTCGATGAAAGTAAAACCCCGACGGCGATCAAGCCGACCGACGCAAAGATGCGCCGGGTGCTGCGGCGGCACAGCCCTGGGGCGACCCTCAAGCATCTGTGCTGAGCAAATCGGCATCGTAGCCCTCGCCGCTTTCCTCGCCGTCGGCGCCGAAGCTGGTGATCACAAACGGCATGCCGCTGGCTGGTTCAAGCTCATAATAGAAATCGTTCTTCCAGCCGTCTTTCGGAATTTCAGTAGTGTCCAGGTATCCCCCGGGCTCCCAGCCTTCATCGCCGGGATCCTCCACAAGCACGACTAATCCTTCCTCTTCCGTCGGGTATCGCCCCGTATCCATCTTGAAATTGGTGACAGCGGAATGAAGGCTTTTCAGGTTCGCTTTGGTCGTCTCGACCTTGGCCCTTTCTATCTTGCCTATCACGTTCTTGCCCACAACCGCTGCAAGCAAACCTATGATAATCAGCATCGCCACAAGCTCGATCATCGTAAAACCGCTTCTTGCCCGTTTCTTTCTTTCTCTTTTAGCCTCCATATCAGGCTCCTAAAAAATAACTATTCCATGGAATTACACTTAAAACTTTCCCGAGGAAACCTCGAGGATCGGCAATATCGTCGCGTATGCAATCACGCCGATTATTGCCGCCATAACCACTATGATAAGCGGCTCAACCGCCGCGCTCAACCTCTCAATAACTACATCCGTCGAAGCCTCTAAGTTTTCGCTGATATTCTTGAGCATCGTCTCTAACTCGCCGCTCTTCTCGCCTACAGCAACCATGTGAGCAATAGCCGGGTCGATCACGCCGCTGTCCCGCAACGGCGTCGCAATATCGGCCCCGGCCAATATCCGCTCGCGGGAATGCTGAACAGCCCGCTTCATCAGCATGTTGCCCGTAACCTCGGCAACTACGCGAAGGGATTCGGCCATCGAGAGGCCCGAACCCAACAGAGTCGAAAGCGTCGAGGCAAAACGCGCCACAACACGCTGCTTTATCAAAGGCCCGAATATCGGCAGCGAAAGCAAAACCTTGTCCCGCAAATACGCCCCTCGCTCGGTCTTGAAAAAACGCCTGGCGCCCCAGATAATCGCGATGACACCACCGATAACAACCAAAACCCACAGGCTCGTCAGCACATAGCTTACGTTCATCATTTGCTTGGTGATCCACGGCAGATCCTGGCCCGTTTTCACAATTTGTTCGGTTATGCTCGGAATTACCTTGATCGTCAGGATCAGAACCGCCGCCAGGCAGAACGTCATCAAGAAGAGCGGATACACCATCGCCGTTTTCACCTTCGACTCCACTCGCTGGCGCTTCTGCATGAAGTTGCCTATAATCGAAAAGCTCTCGGCCATCGTACCGGTGACCTCGCCGACGCGGATCATGCTGACGTATATAACGTCGAAATAGTCGCCGTAGTCGCCCATCGCCTCTGTGAACGACTCGCCCGTGACGACCCGGTCGCGAATATCCGTAATCGCATTCTTGAACCTCGAATCCGAAACTTGCAAAGTAAGAACCGAAAGGGCCTCGGTCAGCTTGATACCGGAATTCAGCAGCGTCGCCATCTGCTGCGTGAAATCAATAAGCTGGGTCTTGCCGGCCCTGGAGAAAATCGAAAAGAAAGCCGTCTTGCGCTCCGAACTCGAACTGACCTCCGAAACGCTCGTGGGATGGATACTCCGCGCCCGCAACTGCATTCGCGCAGCATAAGAGGTCTCAGCGGCGATCGCGCCTCGCACCTTCTTGCCGCCTGCTGCTATAGCTGTGTAATGGTATCTCGGCATAGTCCCTATGTCATATCACATCGGCCTGTGTTACTCTCAATACCTCCGAAACGGTGGTCACACCTGCAAGCACCTTCCGGGCGCCGTCCATTCTCAGAGTCTGCATTCCCGCCTTGAGAGCGAGTTTCTTTATTGTACCGGCCGTTTCCCTTTTGTATATCTTGTCCTGAATGTTTTCGTCTATCAGGAGCAACTCGTATATCCCCGTTCGCCCGCGATAGCCCGTCTTGAAGCACTTATCGCAACCGGCGCCCACAAAAAACTCGCCCCCCGCCTTGAGAGACGCCGAGACCTTGCCGTTCGTAAGACCAAGCGCCTTTAAGTCCCGCTCCGAAGGCTCGGTCGGCTCTTTGCAGTTCGGGCAAACCGTCCGCACCAACCGCTGAGCCAATATCGCAATCAACGACGAGCTTACAAGGTAAGGCTCCACGCCCAGATCCAAAAGCCGGCTAATAGCTCCGGCAGAATCGTTAGTATGCAATGTGCTGAAAACCAAATGCCCCGTCAATGACGACTGGATCGCCATACGAGCCGTCTCGATATCGCGGACCTCGCCGACCATAATCACATCCGGGTCCTGACGAAGAACATGCCTCAGCGACGTGGCAAACGTCATCCCCTTCTTCGAGGCAACCTGAATCTGGCTTATCCCGGCGAGTTGATACTCAATCGGGTCTTCGATAGTCAGGACGTTCTTCTCCGATGAGTTCAATCTGTTCAGGCTGGCGTAAAGTGTCGTGCTCTTGCCGCTGCCAGTCGGGCCCGTCACGAAGATCACCCCGTGAGAGTGATGCAGCAGAGAGTCGAACCTCTTGAGGTCGTCCTCCCACATACCAAGCTCGTTCAGAGTGAACAGGCCCTTGCTCTTGTCGAGCAGCCGAAGAACGCTCCGCTCGCCGTAGCTCGTCGGAACCGTGCTGATACGCAGATCGACCTCGCGCTGACCCAGCCGAACGCTGCACCTGCCGTCCTGTGGAAGACGACGCTCGGCAATATCCATCCCAGCCATAACCTTGATTCGAGACACCACCAGAGGAAGGACATTGCGGTTCAGACTCAGCACATCGTATAGAATACCGTCGATACGATACCGAATTTGAACCTTCGCTTCGTAAGGATGAACGTGAATATCGCTCGCCCGAAGCTGCAAAGCGCGAAACAGAATATCATTAACCAGCCTGATAACCGGGGGCCGATTCACAACGTCGAGCAAATCGTCCGAAGCCGAAACCTCATCGACAAGCTGGTCCAGATTCTGCTGATCAAGCTCCTCGGCAACTTCCTCGATAACAGTCGACCGCTGCTCGTAAGCAACGTCTATAACAGCCGTAATGGTGGTCCGAGTCGATATCGCCGCCCGCACGGGCAGCCCCGTCATCTTCGAGACGTTATCCAGAGCGTTCGCATCCAACGGCTTGGAGAGCACTATCGTAAGCTCGCCGTTGCCCCCCTCCGGCCTTATCCCGATAAGAAAATGGTGCTGAGCGTAAGTCGCCGGGACGGACTCGATGAATTCTGCCGGCACAGAGTTCACAGGTATATCAGCTAAATACTCCCAACCCAAAGCCTCGGCAAAAAGTCTCAATACCGCGTCTTCCGTGAAGTAAGGACAGCCCAGCATCGCCTCGTCAATCCGTCCCTGCCCCTTATTCTCGTCGAAGAACTTGCGCAGTTGATCGTGGTTGATCAATTCGGTGCGCTCTGCAGTTCGTAAGAGTAAATCTTTCATGCACGTCTAAGATTCTAAGCCCTGTGCTGTCTAATTCTACTAATTTCCGCCCGGATTGTTCACCGCTTACTCCGTATCGAGCACCTTGGGCGGCTCTGTGGAATGCGGCTTTATCCCGGGGAAGTTCTTGTAGCTCTGAAACTCATTCTCGAATCGCTCGAACGCCAGTCTGTTCCGATCCGATATCCTCTCCAGATCAGGCAGGCCCTGAGTAAGAGTTTCAGCCGGCCTTATGATTTCAGCCTTGACGAATATATACAGCTTATCCTGCCTGTCCTTCTCTCCGGAACTCCTGAACAATGCTCCAATAAGCGGCAGATCGCCAAGCAAAGGCACTTTCGACCCGCCTTTGCTCTGGCCAAGTGTTATCATCCCTCCCAAGATTATCGTGCTGCCGTCGGGAACGGTAACGACAGTCGTGATATCGCTGCTGGTTGTATTAGGCGGCGGCTCGTCTCCGGTAGTGGCTTCATCGCCCCCGGTTTTTTCCTCGAAATCCGACCTGGTAAGTACAATCTCAAGACGAAGCAAATCACCTTCACTGATATGAGGCGTAATATCCAGTGTTATCCCGGCCTCGTAGCCCTCATAATCAATTGCCGTTGTCACCGTGTTAACCCTGTCGCCGCTCGTATCCTGCGTAGTTATAGGCAGAGACGATGTCTTCCTAATATACGTCGTCTTCGTCGTGCTTATACTGCCTTGCTCGTTGTCATTGACGAGGATCTTCGGCTTGGCCAATATACGGCCATAGTTCTTCGTCTGAACCGCTGTTAACAGGGCCTGGACGTGCTCATCTCCATAGAAGCCCGTAGCCGAGCCTCCATGAGATTGGAAATCGACAAATCTTTTCCGCCCAGCAGCATCAAGGGCATCGATAATACTCTTGCTTGTCACCGGCTCTTTCCCCGGTAAAATAGTCCCTCCGAACTGTGAAGTGGAGACCAGATCGGGGAAGCTCTTGGCCAGATTGAGCCCATAGCTGAATTCTTCATCCTTCCAGATCTTAACCAGCGTCACATCAATCAGAACCTGCGGCCTGCGCTTGTCGAGGGTTTCTATCAGATTCTTGATCCACTCCTGGTTCTTCTTGCTCGCATATACGATTATCGAGAACGTATTCTCATCCGGGACAATCACGATATCTTCGTCGGTTTTCTTTACAACCTTCTCTATCTTGCCCTCTTTATCCTTAATGGTCTCCTGAATCAGCTTCTCTAAGATCGCCGCCAAATCCTCGGGCTTCTGGTTCTCTAGGGGATAGATAACATACGGTATCGTACTCGTATCCGTTTCCGCATCGACGTATTTTAGAATCAGCTCTACCTGGGCGTGCTGCTCGGCGGTTGCATTGACCAGCAGCGAGTTGGTCGGCTCGATTATCACTACCAACGGCTCTTCGACAAGCCCCTGCAGCCCGCCGCCGGTGCTGCCTATTGATGATGTCGTGCTCGTCCCAGGCCTCGGCGTCGCCACCGACTTCGTCGCAGCTCCGACCCGGCTGGCCCCGCCCGTAATCCGCGAGCTCGACGAAGAAGAAAGCCCGCCGCCGCTGATTACCTGAAGCTCCTGCAGCTTCTTTCTCGCTTGGTCGGCGTCAATGTTCTTGATCTCATATACTTTCAACGTTCGCAGGTCGGTCTGCTCGACGTCCAGAGTATCTATCAACTCCTCGACGGCATCCAGTTCTTCGTCAAAGCCTATCATCAAGACCCGGTTCGTTCTCTCGTCTGCATCGAGATAGACGCCAGGCTGGACCGCCGTACTGGGCGTACTGGGCGCCGCGCTCCTTCTGGTCCTCGCTGCCCTCTCAGCGGCCAATCGCCTTGCGTAGGCCGCCGTCGTCTCACCGGGCTTGCGCTGGTTGGAAGTCGTCGGGCCGGACGACGAAGCCATCTGGCCCACCGTTATCTGCACCGCGCCCAACTGCTCGGCAAGAGTCTTTACCTTCGGAGCCAGAGCGGTGGCCATCGTAAATTTCAACTGTCTGAAACGGATCCTCTTAGGCTTGCCGGGCTTGTCGATCATCTTCAACAGCCGCTCGACCCGAGGCATACGATACGCGTAACCCGTCACAAACAGCACTTTCCCATCCCCCACCGGCGAACTCTCACCCAGCTTCATGCCGTCCAAAAGATTCTTCGCGCTCGTTGCATCTATGTGTTCCAACTTGAAGATTCGCGTCACAACCACATGCCCATACTCGGTTATCTTGTCGGCCTCGGTCTCAACAAACGACGGATCTTTGGCCTCAGCCAGAAGAGTAACCGTCACCATATTGGCGCCCGCATTGCGCGTCATTGCAAAGCCGTGGAATTGAAGCACCGATTCCATCAGGGGATACAACTCACTGACCTTGATAGTGCCCTTTTGGTTCCCCGTCCAAAGGATCGTTACTTCCCCTTTCACCTTGGTCGGGTCGTACATAAAGTTCAAGTTGAGGAACTCCCCGGCCAACTGCAATAACTTGATTATATCGAGCTTGGGAGGCAGGGTGACTTTCAACTCGCCGCCGACGCCGGGTCCGGGCTGCGGCTCGTATAGCCCCCCGACAAACTTCTTGGGCTGCTCGACCTTGACCAATCGCGGCCCGCCAGCGGCGGGCGGTCCGAGCGGCCCTTTTCGCAGAGCGTTCGCATCGACAGGGCGGACAACCTCAACCTTGCCGATCTTCGGTATCACCGGCCTGGGCGTGGCCTTAACCGGCTTGGGCGCTTCCTTCACCGGCCCGACCGAAGCCTCTTGCTCGGAGGCACCGTTCTTCTTATCCCGCAGCAACTTACCGACTGCGGAAACTACCCTGTCGAGCCGGCTGGCCTGCGCAATGATCACCAGCGAACCGTTGTGCACATCGACTATCGCCCCGCCAGCGTCTTTGGGCGGAGCAGAGAATGTCCCGACCGATATGCCGCCGGCCTTCTCGGAAATAGCCTCGCTCGCAGGCAAGATTTCGGCCTTCAACGATGCGCCCATCGCCTTGATGCCGAATTGCTGTTGTGCATCGACAAGATCCAATACGGCCTTCGCTCTGGCCACATCCTCCGGCTTGCCCGTAACAAGCAGCGACGGCGACCCCGAAAGCCCGGAAACCGGACCAATACCAACATCCGAAAGATACTTGACGCCCTGCTCGGCGGATATGTGCTTAAGAGTAAATATCCGAAAGCCGCCGCCCGAGGCGCCATAGACCGCAGAAAAGCCCCAGCCGAAAAGCAGCAACACGCCTGCAAAAAACGCAAAAATCCTACCGCCGCTCTTCTGAGAAAATCGAAGATTTATCATGGTGAATCACCCCATAACCCGATAAACGAAAAAATCACTACACACCTTCTATTCTTACCGGACATACCGGCAAAGAAAACTCCGGCCCAAACCACCCTTTCCGGGCCCTAAATGCAAATACTCATGCGCGTTTAACGTCCTAATTTGAGCATCGCCTATTTATGAGACATCGAATACGGCCAAAAGTTCCCGCTTTCGCCCGGAAAACGCACAAAATGCCCGTCAAAAGCAAAGAATGAAGCCCACCTCAAAAAGGCCAAAACACCTAATAATTCGGCCAATTTCAAGCCCGACTTGCGACGATTCTCCCGCCTAACCCACCCGATTGCCCCATCCGCAACCTATATCCCGCCACCTCGACCAACACCAAACAAACCACCGCTCCCCAACCC
>JAUVXL010000268.1 GCA_030603595.1 Sedimentisphaerales bacterium
GACAATGCCAAGCCAAATCGGTGCTTTTGTTTTGAAAATTGGGATTTTGAACATTTGATATTGTTTCGGATTTCGGATTTCGTGCTTCGGGTTTTAACAATAAACCGGGTTTTGCAGTGCTAAGTTGCGCTGTAGTATTAGAGAGGCGGCAATATGCTGGGATGGAAACCGATTTGAGGAGACAAATTGCAAATGGCTCGGAATGCTATGATTGTATCGGAACGACAATTCAATCTCCTTGCCGCGGAGTACACACTGTCGCCCAGACAGAAGGAGCTTATGCGTTTGCTCCTATCGGGGGTTGATTCCACTGAGGAAATCGCATCCCGGCTGGGCATGAGTCCCGGGACGGTTCACATCCATTTCGGCCGGATCTACACCAAGACACATCGCGGGTCGCGGGCGCAGTTGATGCATTTATTTGCAAGCGAAGCGAAATCCGCAGCCACGGGCTGAACATGAGCAGGGCAACCACAAAGGGGATTTCACAAGAGAAAACGCAAGCCCTGCTCTGTAACCCAACAGGCTATATCTATTTGGGTTACAGAACCTGGTAGGCGGAGTTGCATTATGAGGCGGGATGGGAGGCAGAGGGCGTGATGCGAAGAAGGCGAGTTCAGGGGCTGCGGCCGCTGACGACGTATTTGGGCGCTCACAGAGAGGTTTGCACAAAAAGAAAGCAAGTGTTGCTCTGTAACCCAACGACATATATCTATTTGGGTTACAGAGCCTGGCTGGTATTGTCATTCTATCTGGCCGGGGGAGGGGCTTTCAGGCGGGTCGGGTGTTGGAGTATGTGGGTCGTCGGGGCAACGAAAACGTAATGGGGGAACGAGCGAAGGTGGCTTACGGAGAAGGATGCGCTGGATGATCTTCGGCGCCTCGGCTTTGTGCGTTCTCTATGTTGTGAGAATGCGGCCAAGCAAAACCGGCCGGAAGGCTCTTCGTACTACAATCCGTCAACTTCTTGTTTTTTATGCACATTTTTTATATCCGACGTAACTAATACGACAGCGCAACTTACCCCTGAAGAAAAAGGGGTAACACCTTGTTACGTAAGCGGTTATGCTAAATATGTAAACTCGAAATCCGAATATCGAAATACGAAACAAATACGAAATTCAAGTGACCAAAATCTCAAACGACAATGCCAAGCCAAATCGGTGCTTTTGTTTTGAAAATTGGGATTTTGAACATTTGATATTGTTTCGGATTTCGGATTTCGTGCTTCGGGTTTTAACAATAAACCGGGTTTTGCAGTGCTAAGTTGCGCTGTAGTAATAACTACCCTCGTTTTGCCCAAAACCAGTGAAGAGCCGCCACCGATACCGGTAAAGTTCGCACTGCCCGAAGCCGGTGTGGTGACGCTGGTGATAGAGGACACGAAAAACAAGCGAGTTCGGAATCTCGTCAGCGAAGCTCCGTTTCCCGCGGGCAAAAACACCGCGTGGTGGGACGGCAGCGACGACCTGTTGCGCGATCCCGAGGCCGCCAGACACGGGGTCTATCATATTCCCGCCCGGTTCGTCGCGCCAGGCACCTACAAGGTGTGAGGTCTGTGGCATAAGCCCTTGAAACTGCATTACGAATTCAGCATCTACAACGCCGGCAAACCCGCCTGGCGAACCGCGGACAACACGGGCTGCTGGCTGACCACGCACACCCCGCCGACCAGTATGGCCGTCGTTTCCGGAACCCGGACGACCGATGGCAAGCCGCTCATCTTCATGGGCGCCTTCGTCGCCGAGGGCGGGCATGGCTTGCAGTGGCTGCATGAGGACGGCACAAAACTTGGCGGACAGCGCTGGGTCGGCGGCCACTGGACAGGCGCACCGACGATAGCGGTCGATACGCAAGGCCGGGTGTGGGTTGCCGAGTGTGACAATTATCCGCGACGTGTCTCCGTATGGACTGCCAATGGTAAACTCGTGCGGGCCTTCTACGGACCCACCGAGTATGGCGGCGGCGGCGTCCTCGATCCGCAGGACCGCGCCCGCTTCTTTTACAAAGGTATGGAGTTCAAACTCGACTGGAAGACCGGCGTCGATTCGCTCGTCCGCGTTTTTGCCCGTCCCAATCCATTGCTGGCGGAACACTACGGTCCTTACTCACCCGACACACCGCTCTATCCGGCTCGGCAAAAGGGCCGCCGCTACTTCACCAGTTGCTACACGCACATCCCCACCCACGGTGACGACGTCGCGTTCACCTGGCTCGATGGCGCAAGGCAGGCTCGGTTGGTCGCCGCCCTCGGCAACGCTCACTCCTGGTTCGTGTTACGCGAAGCGGAGTTTCGCAGCCGCTGGCCGGAAGGAACGAAGCCGGAGGAGGAAAGGCCCCGACGGGAAGTCTCAGCCGCTTTTGCCTGGACCGATGCGAACAATGACGGACGTCCGCAACCTGCCGAGGTGCAGTTTGCCAAAGCATCGTGCAGGGGCGTCACCGTGATGAACGATCTTTCATTCGTCGTCTCCCGATTCGACGGACGGAACATGCGTTTTCCCGCTACCTTCGATTACACGGGCGTACCACGCTATGCCTTGACGAAGCCAGAAGACCTTGGCCCTGCCGGCGGGTGGCAGCCATGAAGCCGCCGTGCCGGATCATCCCGGCATGGTCGTCGGTCACACGCGGCTGCTCGGCGGTTGGATTCAAGGCAAGGTCGGTCCCATGTTCTGTATCAACGGCAACATGGGCAATATGTATCTCATCACCGCCGACGGCCTGTTCGTGAGCACGCTATTCCACGACATCCGCTTGCGCCCGAACTGGGCTGCGCCGGCAGCCGTTCGCAACATGGACGTAACCGACATCTCGCTGCACGACGAGAACTTCTGGCCCAGCATCACGCAAACGCCCGACGGCAAGGTATTTCTCGTCGATGGCGGCCGCACCAGCCTCGTACGCGTAGACGGACTCGAAACACTCTCGCGTCTGCCCGAGCAAACGATCGCGGTCACCGCCGGCGATCTCCATCGGGCCCGAGACTGGTTCGCCCAAACCGAAGCGAGACGCCAGCAGCAACGAGGCAGCGGCATCCTCAAAGTACCCTTTCGCAAGACCTCGCCCCAAGTCGATGGCCGGTTCGACGATTGGCCCGCGACGACGGACTGGGCCTTCATCGACCGCCGCGGCACTGCGGCTAATTTCGACAGCCACTCCCGCCCGTATGAAGTCAGTGCCGCCGTCGCGTTGACCGACACGCATCTCTATGCCGCCTGGCGCACAACCGAGAAAAACCTGCTCAACAACAGCGGTGAAACACCCAACGCACCGTTCAAACACGGCGGCTGCCTCGACATGATGCTCGCCACGGATCCTGCTGCTGCACCCAATCGCAATGCACCGGCGCCCGGCGATCAGCGGTTGCTAATCACACAGATTGAAGGCAAAACACTCGCCCTGCTATATCGCGCCAAAGTCCCGGGCGCCAAAGAGCCGGTTGCCTTCAGCAGCCCCTGGCGCACCATCACGATCGACGTCGTCGAAGATGTCACCGAGCACGTCACGCTCGTAACCGACAAACAGGGCAACTTCGAGATTAGCGTCTCGCTGGCCGCGCTGCATTGGCAACCGAAGTCCGGCGAAACCTACCGAGCGGATCTCGGCGTGCTACGCGGTGCCAATGGCCAGACGACTCAGCGAGTCTACTGGACGAACAAGGCCACCGCCATCACCGCCGACGTCCCCAGCGAAGCCGAACTCACGCCGAAGCTATGGGGCAAGTGGCGAATTGTGGACTATGTGGAAGATAGAAAATGAGCATTCCTGCTCGTCGGCGAACTTGGGCAGGTGCGCGAACGAGTCGTAGCCGCCATAAGCGCCTCTGCCGGAGTTGCCGCCCGGTGTTCCCGGTGCGACGCCGAGTCCGGCGCCGGCGCCGTTCTGCGAGGCTATCGCATCGGCCAGAGCCTCTTTTGCGGACGTGAAGAATCCAGTGGCGAAGTACAGGAAGCGATCGGCGGTGCGTTGAGCTTCTGAGGCAAGGGCCTGGGATTCACTGGCTTGGCCCTGTGAGGGCGGCATCAGGGTGATTAGAATGAGTAGGCAGAGAAGCGGCAGTAGTGGTTTGGTCCTCGAAATCCGGTTGTGTATTCATCGCGACAGGGGCTGTAATGCTTTTTGTAAAAGTCGTATGAGTATACACGAGCGGCTCTGTCGGTTCAAGGACGATTCGGCGGAGCCGTTGCATTGGCCTATTCCGCCGAGGCGGTTGTCAGGGCTATCAGGACGGGCACGCCTCGAAGCTCTTCCCCGTAAACCATATCAATGCTCTTGATCACTGCCTCGGGCCTGGGGTTGTTCCACTGTTTGGAGTAGGCCACAGCGGAATATCCCGTGTCGCCGAACGGCGCCGTCCAGGCGATTTGCGCACCGGGAATCGCTTTGGGCTGTTTCTGACGGTAGCTGTCGATGTCTATCTCGGCGCGGATCGGAATATTTCCGGTCTTTCCATCGGCGTATGTCACGATGTAGCGGAGGGTCTCATAGGTCTTCTTATCCTTTCGGTCCCGGTTGTTCATTCGAGCGTCGAGCCGCATCGTGTGCAGAAAAAACAAGGCGTCGGCTTTGCGGTTCACCGGGATGCCTCGGATTTCCCCGGCCGGATCATTCGGGATGCCTTTGCCGCCGAGCATCAACACTGTCGGGACCGGTGACGTGGGGAATTCGTAAATCGAAAACGGCACGCCGGCGAGCTTTTGCACGCCGGTTGGCATGTCCTTGAACGTGAAGTTGCGGTCGCCGAACCAGCCTCGCTCGGTACGATATTGATTGGCCTG
>JAUVXL010000039.1 GCA_030603595.1 Sedimentisphaerales bacterium
GCTCGTTTTCCGCTTTTGACCGTCCGAGTTTAGCAGATGTGTCAACAAGAATTGTTAGTGCTGCATCGGAGTCTATGCCGGTACTAACATTTCCTCCTGCAATAATGTTTTTGTCTCCATCTATGGTGGTGGCTGTTGGACTAATAAGCGTGAACACAATGGTAACCAAAATGCCTGCCAGACCCAGGATGTATGTTTGGGTTTTCGCGTTGTTGTACCAGTGAGCATCGCCAAAACGGCTGAGTCGGTGTTGCCAGCAGTATTTGGAATCTTTGCGTGCATCGCGGGTGCATTGCTTTTTGTTGAGTTTCAAGGCTCGACATTGTTTTTTCTCATTTATTGTGATGCTCATCCCGTCAATCCCGTCAAGAAACTTCGTGTTGTCTGTGGCCATTCAGTTTGCTATTTCAAAACCCGTGCAATCTGTGAAACTTGTGCCATGGGTATCTGTGGTTCGTTCTCTAACGCCGCCATCATCGGAGCACCAATACTTGTCCTGAGCATACTTGAAGGAATCAATTATCCTTAATCAATGCCGAAGGTCCGCCGTTGGCGGAATCAATTATTTCGCCGTCCAAGTTTTGTCAAATCCGGTGGTCGTGTTTAATTATAGGGTTCCGGTTGGGATATGCAAGATTTATTCTGCGATGGGGTTTGGGGGGGAGGGGCGGTTAGGGCGGATGCGGTCGGCAAAGGCACGGGGTCCGCGCTGCATCTTGCGGCGTGGACCCCGAATTTGTACAAACTTATTGGTTAACCAATACTTCTGTGAGTATCAGCGTTTCCTGCGATACCGAAGCAGGGCAAGACTACCAAGACCGAGGAGCCCCATAGTTGCCGGCTCAGGGATGCATTCGGTCTCGATCATCAATTCATCGACAACAATATTGCCCTTGATTGCGATCCACTCTTCGGGTGGATTCGGCGTGATGACGATGTCGTAGAACGAGAGTGTCCACGGTGTGCCCGCGATGGGATCATGAGCGACGTTCATCGTCATGGCCTCCATCCCGACCGCACTAACAGCAACAAGGGGTTGATCCGGCAGGGCGGAATTGAGGATGCCCTTTTGCCACGTTAGCCAAATCTGGATTGTCTTTAGCTCTCGCGGCGTTGGGTCGTTGTCGAGAATTATGTCCATCTCGCCCGACAGTTCCCATGCACCATTCGTCCAGTTGCCACCCAGGCCGGGGGTTACGTACAGCGTTGCCGGATCGATCCCCGGGCCGTTGTTGACAACATCCGGCATAGGCGTCGGATTGTCATCGTCAAAGTACCATATCTGAGATGTGGTAGTCGCCGAAGCGGCTGAGCCCGCTCCCAGAATCACAAGGAAACATAAAGTAATCAATTTCTTCATCTTAAGCTCCTCCCAGAGAACTTAAATTCTTTTTATTTGGCAACGAGCCAAACCGTTTGTCACCATCGGCCCATTTCGAATGACCTGACACTCACTCTTACCAGCCTTAAGCAACGCACTAAACAAACAAGCAATGATTAATCTTCACCTTAACCTGCGCCTGCTTGAAAGAACAAATTCAATACACCTTCTGAACGAACGGCCAGTTTACAGTGGATTTGCAGCCGCTGTCAAGGGAAAAAGGCTGTTATAGGACGTATTTTTTTTGGCAAACTTGTTTCTACTGGCCTAAGCTCTGGTTTTATCGGCACTTATAGAGGCTAAGGATCTTGCGATTGGTGGGAAGAATTCGATTGAAACGGGCTTAGCGGGCAGAATCGGGGATTATGGGCGACGAAGCGGCATTCCGGACGGGTTCGGCTGGGCTTGGGACTGGCTGCGGTTGGCGTGCGAACTGCGGAGGTGTGTGGGGGAAATGTTTTTGGGATTTGCCTTTTTTGGGTTAGGAGCCTAAAATTAGAGATAAGATGAGCAAGCAGAAGATCGATACTGTTGTGTTAGGGCTTAATGATGAGGGGCAGGTACTGCTCAAGGCGGCGTCGGGGAGCGAGCATTTTCGTATTCAGGCTGTTGCTGACAAGGATGGGGGGCTTGCGGAGAGGTTGGGAGCGGAATATGGATGCGCGGCTTACGACGATTATCGGCAGGTGATAACGGCGATGGATTCGCAGCTTGAGGATGAGCAGGTGCGTTGCCTTATTGTTGCAGAGGGGATGTACAGTTGCGAGGAATACGTTCGTCTTGCGATGAAGAAGCGTTTCAATGTTCTCAAGGCTGCTCCGGCGGGACGTGATTTCGAGGAGTCGGCTGAATTGGTGAGGCTTGCGGATGAGGAGGATGTTAAGTTTGCTATTGCCAATCCGAGGCGGTATGCGAGGAGCTTTTCGACTTTGCACGAGTATATCAAGGATGGTGTGGTTGATGAGGTTTTTCTGGTATCGGTTTTTTGCTGTTATGCGGGTGTGCAGCGTGCGGGGTGGCAAAGCGATCCGAAGCTTGCCGGCGGGGGTGTGCTGTTGCAGAATAGTTTCGGGATGCTCGATCAGATAATGTGGAATTTTCCTATACCGGAACAAGTGTATTGTCTGAGCACGAA
The DNA here is from genome assembly GCA_030603595.1 of Sedimentisphaerales bacterium. Classification (GTDB taxonomy): domain Bacteria; phylum Planctomycetota; class Phycisphaerae; order Sedimentisphaerales; family Anaerobacaceae; genus JAFGCD01. Next base: position 2,517 of record JAUVXL010000039.1, read on the forward strand.
TGATGCGATTGACAGGCGGCGGCGGCTTAGCTTGACGGAGGATACTGCGGTTGTTGCGATGAAGTTCTCCGACAGGCTTCTTGGGAACGTTATAGTGTCGAGCCGAAGCAGTGTTTGGCCGAGGCAGGAGTTTGTGAAGGTGTGCGGGAAGGATAGAATTGTGGTTGTTAACGACAGGCGGCTTACGGTTCGTGACGGGAAGAGCCGGGTCGTCGAGGATCTCGAATGCGAGAAGGATGCGGTTGCCTGCATGACCGGGGTGGTTGGGGATTTTGGCCTTAGCGTACTCCCCGCCGAGGAGATGAAAGTTCGGAGCAGCGGACGGGAGAACCTCAAAAGTATGGCGGTGATCGAGTCGGCTTATCTGTCGGGACGGACGGGGATGCCTGAGGAGCCGGGGAAGATTTTGCAGATGGGGCAGTTCGGGGCGAGTGATATTGATGCAGGGGATTTGTGAGTTGAGATGAATGAGCGTTTGACAGGTTGGGTGGCGGATGGTAAGGTATTGATATGGATTCCGATATAGGTTGAAGTATTATTGTTTTGGAGATATTGCTATGGATGAAGCAAAAAAGAAGCCGGTAATGATCGGTATTATTGTTGTTTGTCTTGCTGCGGCTGCCTATATTACTTTTTTTAGGAGCGGTGGGCGGAGCGGCGGTCCCATAAGAAGGGAGATTGCGGAAGACGCGACGATTTGGGTCAAGTGCGTGAATTCTCGCTGCGGTGCTGTATATGAGATGAACGAGAGAGCGTATCAGGAGTTCCAGAGAGAGCATTTGGCTGATGACACGGAGCCAGGGATGATCTGTGAGAAATGCGGAAAGGCGAGTGTATTCGAGGCGATAAAATGCCCAAAGTGCGAGAATGTTTTCATCTCCGGCGAATCCGGGCCGGGGGACTTTGCTGACCGATGCCCGAAATGCAAATACAGCGCGCATGAGGAGGCGAAGAATGAGAAGTAGGCGGGCGTGCAGCGTGTAAACAAAGGGGCGAAAGTCTGTGTGCGCAGGAGGTCTTTTGCCGGCATCGCATATTTTGCGTTTGGTAGTGTGCGGCGGTTGCGTATTGCGCGCGGGAGAATTATGCCCTTGCCTGCGGGTTGATTTTGGTCAATTCAGGCGGTTTAGGACCGCGGTTTTGTATTCTTCTTTGCCTATTCTCGTATTGGCGAGGCTGAATTGTTTTGTCGTGATACTCTGCTTGAGATAGGCGGAGCGGTTTTCCGGGGCCGGATGGGTGGAAAGGAATTCGATGGGCCTTTCCCGGTTTTGAGCGGCGAGCATTTCCATACTTTCGACGAGTCCATAGGGGTTGTATCCGGCGGCAATCATATAGTCGAGTCCTCCGAGATCTGCTTCTCTCTCATCCTGTCTGCTGAAGCGGAGGCTCATTATCTGCGTTCCTAATTGGGCGACGGTTAGGACGGTTTGGGGAGTTTTTTCTGATGTCACGGCAGAGAGCAGGAGGTCTATGCCGATCTGAGTGCTCATAGCGTTTGCGACGTCTCTTGCGACGACGTGCACGATTTCGTGGCCCAGTATTCCTGCAAGCTGTGCCTCGGTTTCAAGGTTTTGGAGCATTCCTTTTGTGATGAATATGTATCCTCCGGGCAGGGCGAAGGCGTTTACGGATTTGTCCTGTAGGGCTGTGAATTGGTATTTGAAGCTCTGATTGTGGCTGACACGTGCGATCTTTTGCCCGACGGAGTTAATGTAGTTCTGTAAGGCCTGGTCCTGGATTCTCCCGCCCATCTGCTTTTCGATTTCTGGAGCGTACTTCTTGCCGATCTCGATGTCCTGCTGCTCCGGGATCAGCATAAGCTCGCTCTTTCCTGTTATTGGATTTCTCGCACAGCCTGCGCCGAGCGAAAGGATTAAGGCGAGTATGATAGGTCTAAAATGTTTGTTCATAACCATGCATAGGAAATTTAAGAAAATAATGTTTGAAGAATAGCAAGTAAGTTATTATAAAGGTTCTTTGTCCTGCGTGGAAGCAAAAAGTATGAATGGCCAAGAAAAGTGTGAAGGTTGCCGTCAGAGGCACGATTGTCGCGAGGTTTACGGCAAATTGGGAGGAGTGGGCGATCCTTCGATTACTCTGAGCGTCATTATTGTTTTTCTGGTGCCGATGCTTATTTTTATTGTGTGTTTGGCGGGTGTTGAGAAAGCTGTCGGTTTCTTTACGAATATGGTTGAATTGCGAATGGGGCTGGGTTTATTTACTGCTGTCGGAGCGACGTTCTTGTGGATATTGGTGGCAAGGGTTATCCACCGGCGGCTCAGCCGTAACCAGTAGGTCAAGTCATCGGGGAATCATGTAGCAGATTTTAAGGTAGTATTGTTATTTTGGCGAATCTCTTATATGGAAGCATATATTAAGGGCAGACTTTCTTTTCGCGGCGGTGTGCATCCTCCGGAGAAGAAGGGTATTACTTGCGAGATTGCGATCCAGTCCGGGCCTGCGGTAAAAGAGGTTGCGGTCATGCTGAGCCAGCATATAGGGGCGCCGTGCCGGGCTGTTGTGGAGAAGGGCGCCGAGGTTGAGGCCGGGCAGAAGGTCGGGGATTGCGATGCGTTTGTCTCGGCTCCGGTCCATTCTCCGATAGCGGGAAAGGTCAAGGAGATCGGATTGCGTTCTCATGCCGTCTTAGGGCGTGTGCAGGCGGTGGTGATTGCTGCGGAGGCTGAGACGGCGCCGGTGCAGGCTGCGTGGGAGTTGAACGGGGATTTCGACGCGAGCAAGTATTCGTCGGAGCAGATATGCGAGGCGATTCGTGAGGCGGGTCTTGTCGGTATGGGCGGGGCGGGGTTTCCGACGAGGGTGAAGGTCGAGCCGAACGCCCAGATGCCGAAAGAGACGATGATTATTAACGGTTGCGAGTGCGAGCCTTATATTACCTGCGATTACCGGATGATGTTGGAGCGGACGAGTCAGATTATTGCGGGCGTTAGGCTTGCAAAAGTGGCGTCGGGTTGTTCACGGGTGTTTTTCACTATCGAGGATAACAAACCGGCGGCGATAGAGGCTGTGAGCACAGCGCTGCGGGGCAGTGACGATATCGAAGTGGCTGTTGTTAAAACGAAATATCCGCAGGGCGGGGAGAGGCAGCTTATCAACTCGGTTATGAAGAAGCACGTTCCGACGGGCGGCATTCCTCCTATGATCGGGGTTCTGGTGCTGAACGTTGCGACGACGGCTGCGATTGCGGATGCTGTTGTTAATGGGCGGGCTTTGACGCATCGTGTGGTTACGGTGAGCGGAGAGGCGATTGCGAAGCCCGGCAATTATTACGTTGCTATAGGGACCTCGGTGGGTAATTTGATGGAGTTTTGCGGGGGGGTGACTCAGAAATCGGCGAAGGTCCTTATGGGCGGGCCGATGATGGGGCTGGCGATAGCGGACCTGGATACGCCGCTCACCAAGGCGAGCGGCGCGATAACGGTGTTGACTAAAGAGCAAATCGGCAAGGCGAAATTCGCAAGGCAACAAACGCCTTGTATTCGTTGCGGTCGTTGCTTGGAGGTGTGTCCGGAAAACCTCAATCCCACGAAGATCGCACATGCGGTCAAGAGCAATCTTTTGGATTTGGCTCAGAGCTATTACCTCAGTGCGTGTACGGAGTGCGGGTGCTGCAGTTATGTTTGCCCGGCGAATATCGAGCTTACGGGGTATATAAAGACGGGCAAGATATTTGTCGCCAGGCAGAAGAAAAGGATGCCTCAGTAGGTGATTAGCCACGAAGGCAGTAAGGCACGAAGGAGAACAGAGGTCAGAAGACAGAGTTGTTGATTCGCCTTCGGCGAAGTTGTTGTTATAGATTCCTCCGCTTCGCCCCTAATGGGCTTCGGTCGGAATGACAATAGAAGGACAGTGATAGATGCTTAGAGATATAAGTGTTTCTTTTTCACCTCATATTAGCCATCCTCTTTCTACGCGGTCGGTGATGGTGGATGTTGTCATCAGCCTGGCTCCTGCGATGGCTGCTGCGGGTTATTATTTTCGGCTGCGTGCGCTGATTCTTGTTGCCACTTGCGTTATTGCATCGGTTGCAACGGAGTTTATCTGCAATACCATCCGCAAGAAGGCATGTTCGCTCGGTGACTTCAGTGCGGTTGTTACGGGTATTATTCTTGCGTTATCCCTTCCGCCGAGGCTGCCGGTGTGGACGGCTGTAATCGGCAGCGTCTTTGCTATTGCGATTGGGAAGATGGTTTTTGGCGGTTTGGGGTCGAATATTTTTAATCCTGCGATGGTTGGGCGGACTTTTCTGGCTGTTTCTTTCGGAGCTTTGATGACGACGTGGGCTACGCCTGCGACCCTTGATGCAAAGATGCCGAAGATCGCGCCGGAGAATATGATTCACGCAAGGACTCAGGCGACGCCGTTGGCGTGGAGCAAAATGGCTATCAACAACGAATTGGGGGCGGATATTTATGCCGAGCAGAATTTCAAGTGGACGGTGACCGGCGAGGTGGGGGGGTGTCTGGGCGAGACGAGCGTTATTGCATTAGTGATCGGCGCGGTTTATCTCTTGATGCGAAGAACGGTAGCTTTTCATATTCCGTTGGCTGTTGTGCTGTCGGCTTTTGTTTTCGGGACGATAGCCTATTGGATAGACTCGTATTCTTATGTGCAGCCGTTCTATCATTTGACGAGCGGCGGGTTGCTGTTGTGTGCGTTCTTCATCGCCGCGGACCCGGTTACTGCGCCTTTGACTCGGCGGGGGATGTGGATTTTCGGTATCGGCGTCGGCGCATTGACGATGCTCATAAGGATCGTCGGTGGGTATCCGGAAGGCGTGATGTTCTCCGTTCTCATTATGAACGCAGTGACGCCGCTCATAGATAGGTTATGCAAGCGCGTGCCCGCGGGAGGAAAGCCGAATGTTTAGCCACGAAGACACTAAGACACGAAGTGATAGTAGAAATTATTAGCCACGAAGGCACTAAGACACTGAGAGATATTAGAGATGAAAGTGTGAAGAGCAGAATTATGAAGGCCGCCTTACGGCGGCGAGTATTCAAATAGATTCCTCGGCTGCGCTCGGAATGACAACTATAACGTTGACAGAGACTTTGGTGGGAAAAGAAGGTTTTTGGTATGGGTGGATTGAGACATTTTATTGAGCAGAGTTGGCTTCTGATTGTTTCTTCGTTTGTTTTCGGGCTGCTTTTGGCGGCTACTAATTATGCTTTGGCGCCGACAATCGAGCAGAACCGGATTGACAAGCTGAACACGCTGGCGAAGGGCTTGCTGCCCGATGCAATTCACTTCCGTGAAGTGACAGAGAGGATCGAAATTGCGTCGAGTCGGGGCAAGAATTCTGAAGTATCGGTTTATCAGGGCGAGGCGGACGGTGGGAAGTGCGTGGGGTGGAGCTTTGCCGTGAGCGGGTCGGGCTTTGCGGACAAGATCGATCTGGTCGTGGCGGTCGATGCGGATTTTGAGAAGCTGGCCGGCTACGATGTTCTAATGAGTAATGAGACGCCCGGGTTTGGGGACAAGATCAAGGACCATTTCTATCGCGACCAGTTCAAGGGCGCGCCGATCGGCGAACTTAAAGTTTTGACGAGTGGCAATGCGGCTAAGATCGATTCGGAAATTATCGCGATAAGCGGGGCGACGATAAGCAGCGAGGCGGTGGTTGCGATATTGAATGATACTTTGACGCGGATAAAAGAGCAGATGGAAAAGAAAGGTCTTATTGGCGATGACAAATGAAGTTGAGGCGAAAGCGGGTGTTTACAGAGATACGCTGTTGGCCGGGTTGTGGCGTGAGAATCCGGTATTTCGGCTGCTCCTTGGGATGTGCCCGACTCTGGCGGTTACCGCAGCGGTTAAGCCGGCGCTGACTATGGGGTGCTGCGTGATCTTCGTATTGGTGTGCAGCAATGTAATTATCAGCCTGATGCGGAATCTTCTCAAGCCGCACCTGCGTATTTTGATGTTCACGCTTACGATTGCGACTTTTGTTACGATAGCGGATTTGGTTTTGCGGGCGTTTATGCCGGATATGAGCGAGGTGCTCGGGCCTTACGTTCCGCTGATTATCGTGAACTGTATAATTATCTGCCGGGCCGAGGCCTGCGCGAGTAAGAACGGAGTTGTGGTGAGTGTTATCGACGCGGTCGGGATGGGCGTCGGCTTTACCGGCACGCTCTGCGTCCTGGCGAGCATCCGGGAACTGCTGGCGACGGGCAAGATATTCGAGGTGGCGGTGATGCCGGATGCTTATGTCCCGTGGGCGGCGATGGGTATGCCGGTGGGGGCATTCGTAACGTTGGGGCTTATGCTGGGTCTCGTGAACCTGACGAGCAAAGGTCGAGCTTAAGGAGTACGGTTTATGGATACGCTTAGTGGTTTGCTTTTGGCTTTTATATCCATAGTCATAATCAATAACCTGGTGTTTACGAAGTTTCTGGGCATCTGCCCGTATCTCGGCGTTTCGGGCAGGATCGATATGGCCTTCGGGATGGGGATGGCGGTGACGTTTGTGGTGACGCTCAGCGGGACGCTGACCTATATGATCAATAACTGGATTCTGATGCCTCTGGGCCTTGAGGTTGCGCGTTACGTTTGCTTTATATTGGTGATAGCCGGGGCGGTGCAGCTTGTCGAGATGTATGTGCGGAAGTTTTTTCCGTCGCTCTATGACAGCTTCGGGATATTCCTGCCCTTGATAACGACGAACTGTGCGATATTGGGGCTGTGCCTGTTTCTGAATTTGTGGGGGGTCGATAGCTTGATTTTGGCTGTAGTGCAGAGCTTCGGGGCGGGGATAGGCTTTACAATGGCGATATGCATAATGGCCGGCATTCGGGAGAATCTGCAGTTGGCGGATGTGCCCGAGTGCCTTAAAGGTGCGCCGATTACGCTGATAACCGCCGGCTTGCTTGCTATGGCTTTCATGGGTTTTGCGGGAATGATTAGATGATTTGTTCGTATGTCGTATGTGGTATATCGTATGTCGCCTTGCTGGCCGGGGCGGGGGCCGGGGGCGATGGTGTCGTTAAGATATTTCTGGCCGGGGCTACCCTGCTTGGGCTTGGGACCGGGTTTGCGGTTGTGCTTTTGGTCGCGAGCGAGAAGTTCAAAGTCGAGATCGATCCCAAGATAGAGCAAATTCACGAGGCGTTGCCGAATCTTGACTGCGGCGCGTGCGGTTTTGCAGGGTGCGGGCAGTATGCCAAGGCTGTACTGGCGGATCCGGAGCTTCTCGGGGCCTGTGCGCCCGGCGGGGCGGAAGTGCTGGACGCCATCGCCGCGATATTGAATCTTCAGGTAAGCGATTCGGGTCCTGCGAAACGGCCGATAGTGCACTGCCGAAGCCGCAGGGACCAGAAAACATTTCACGCGGAGTATTACGGGATACCGAGCTGTACGGCGGCCAATGCTTTAGCTAACGCGCAGGCGTGCAAATTCGGGTGTTTGGGTTTCGGGGATTGCACGAGGGCGTGCAAGTTCGATGCGCTGCACGTTGTCGATGGGCTGGCCACGGTCGATTACGAGAAATGCACCGGGTGCACGGCTTGCTCGAAAGCCTGCCCGCGGGGACTGATCGAGATGGTCCCGTTCGGGCACGAGAATATGATGACAGTTGCGTGTAACAGTATCGAGACGGGCAGAGCAGCGCGGGCGATGTGCAAGGTCGGTTGTATCGGGTGCGGGATTTGCGCCAAGCAGACGGACCAGTTCGGTGTTACGGATAATCTGGCGCGATTGGACTACACAAAATATGAGCCGGACGAGCAGGCGGAGACGGCGATGACAAAATGCCCGACCGGTGTGATAGTCTATCGCGGGCCGACGGCCCCGGAACCTCGTCAGCCTAAGGAGAAGGCTGCTGCCGCGAAGGCGTAGGCGGAGTGTTTCTCGCCGTCGTGCCGACGGCGGCTAAACGGAGGGGTTGTCTTCTATTTTGATGCGGGTGGTTCTTTGATGTATTTTTGTGCGGCGGTGGTTTTTGTTAGTTTGTAGGTTGGGGCGGGGGAGATTAGGAATGCTTCTGTGTTTGGGATGTCTTCTATCAGGTGGAGTCCTTTTTCGGGGCCGAGCACTGTTACTGCTGTTGCGAGTGCGTCTGCTGTTGTTGCGTTTTGGGCGATTATTGTGATACTTGAGAGTCCTTGTACGCTTTTTCCGGTTTTTCGGTCGAGGATGTGTGATTGTCTCTTGCCGTCTATTATTGCGTATTGCTGGTAGTCTCCGCTTGTGGTTACGGCGGCGTTTCCGATCTTCAGTTTCAAGAATAGTCCGGGGCCGGCGTTGGTGTTGGGGTCCTGGAGGCCGATGATCCAGGTTTCTTTGCCTTTCGGCGGGGTGCCGAAGCATCTAACGTCGCCTCCGATATCGACCATTGCGCCGAGTGCTCCGTGTTGCTGCATCACTTCGATTGCCTTATCGACGGCGTATCCTTTTGCAATTCCGCCGAGGTCGAGGCTCATTCCCTCTACGGTGAAGCGGACGGTTTGATCGGCGTCGTTTAGAACGAGTTTCTCGTAGCCTACTTTGGCTTTGGCGTCGGCGATTTGGTCGGGTGCGGGGGCTTTGCCGGTGTCCCTGGCGGTGCGGAAGAGCTTTACGAGTGGGCCGACGGTGATGTCGAATGCGCCGTCGGTGAGTTTGCTGATTTCGATGCTCCTTTGGATTACCTCGAAGGTGGTGGGGCCTGCCTTGACGGGGCGGGCGAATGCATCTCTGTTGACTCGGCTGATCTCTGAGTCCTCCTTGAAGTCGCTCATCAGATTGTCAACGTTGTTGATTTCGTCGAGGGCCGATTCTACGCATTGGTTGCCGGTGGCGATATTGTCTGTGATTGCGACGGCGCGGGCGAATGTTCCCATAACGAGTTGGACGCCGCTCTCAGCCCTGACGAGATTGGGGCTATCGGGGCGGCCGGGGCCGCCGGCGAGGAGGAGATACAGCGGCACTGCCAAGAGGAGGCCAACAACTACTATCAGTATGCATTTTACCTGTGTGCTCATGAGTTGCCTTTCGGGCTTAGATGTTACCAGAGTTTGTAGCGGAGTTCCACTTTTTTGGGTTGTCTGCGTCTGGTGGTTTGGCCACCCCCAAGCCCGTTGGGCTTGAGGCCGCCACCGGTCGTGGCACGGGATGGGCGTAGTAGGGGATGCTCGTGCCACATTGCGGGGGCGCAGATGTGGTAAATTGGGAAACGAATGGGTATAATTGCGAGGATGTTTGCAAAAGACGTGATAATATTGAGTGAGCGGGTCGAGGGGGAGTTTTTGCCGTTTGTTCGGAGGCCGGGGCGGTATATCGCCGGAGAGGTGAACCAAGTTAAGAAGGATTTGGCTCAATGCGAGGTGAGGGTGGCGCTGTGCTTTCCGGATGTGTATGAGATTGGGATGTCGCATACGGGCCTGGCGATTATTTACGATTGTCTCAACAGGATCGAGGGCGTGGCGGCCGAGCGAGTCTTTGCCCCTTGGATAGATGCGGAGAAAGTGATGCGGGAGAAAAATATACCGCTGTTCAGCCTGGAGTCGAAGGTGGCGGTATCGAGTTTCGATATTGTGGGGTTCAGCCTTACGAACGAATTATGCTATGCGAACGTTTTGAATATGCTGGATTTGGGCGGGATTGCGGTGCGAAGCGACGATCGGGGGTTAGACGAACCTTTGATAATCGGCGGGGGGGGGATGTCGAATTACTGCGAGCCGATGGCGGATTTTGTTGATTTGTTTTTGTTGGGCGAGGGGGAGGAGGCTGTTGTTGAATTGGCGGAGTTGGTCAGGGAGTTCAAAAGGGCGGGCGCTACCAAGAAAGAGATGCTGGTCGAGGCGGCGAAGAGGTTTGAGTGGGCTTATGTGCCTCGCTTCTATGAGTTCGAGTATAAGGCCGAGCGGATAAAGTCGTTCAAAGCCAAGGAGGACGGGTTGCGGCTGGAATTTGCTAATGCGGTTGTGGAGGATTTTGATAATGCGCCGGTGCCGCAGCGCCCTATAGTGCCTTTTGTGGAGGCGGTGCATGAGCGGGTTAGCGTTGAGATTATGCGGGGCTGTCCGGGGCGGTGCCGGTTCTGCCAGGCGAGTTTCTGCCGCCGGCCGATTCGGTATCGCAGTATCGAGAGGATTATCGAGATTGCCAAGGCGAATTATCACGCAACGGGGTTCGATACGGTTAGTCTGCTTAGCCTGTCGAGCGCGGATTATCCTAAGTTGGAGGAATTGGTGGCGGGTTTGAGGGAGTATTTTGCCGAGAGGCATGTTGGGGTGTCTTTGCCGAGCCTGCGGGTGGATAAGCAGTTGAAGCTGCTGCCGAAGCTGGTCAAGGGGGTTCGCAAAGGGGGGCTTACGATTGCCGTCGAGGCGGCGAGCGAGCGGCTGAGGCGAGTTGTTAATAAGCCGTTGAAGGATGAGGATTTGTTTGCTGCGGTCGAGGCGGCGTATGGGGCCGGGTGGCAGCGGTTGAAGCTGTATTTTATGCTGGGCTTGCCGGGCGAAACGGAGGAGGATATCGCCCGGATTGCGCAGCTTTCTTATGACTTGGCGATGCTTCGCAAGGAAGTTAGCGGCAAAGTGGGGCAGATTAATGTTGCGGTTAGCTGGTTTGTGCCGAAGGCGCATACGCCGTTCGCCTGGCTGGGCCAAAAGCCGATGGAGTATTTCCAGCGGGCCAAGGGGCTGATACTCAATGAGAAGGATCGGTTGCGGGCGAGGTTTTTGCGGTTTAAGTTTCACAATATCCAGCGAAGCGTCTTGGAATCGGCCATAGGCCGAGGCGACCGCCGGTGCGGTCAAATAATCGAAGCGGCCTGGCGAAACGGGGCGAGATTTGACCTGTGGGATGAGTGTTTTGATTATGAAATGTGGAAAGAGGCGTTCAGGAAGTTCGGAACGAATGTCGAAACCGCCGCACAGAGGCAGTTCGACCGTGACGAAATCCTCCCCTGGCAGCACCTCGGCGGGCCGGGGCGAGAATATTTACTCGGGCACCTTGACGAGGCCGAGGGAATTGAGAATTGTGTTTGATTGGGTTTGTTTTTTTGGGTGGGGTGAGGGCATCCCGGAAAATGGGGACAGGTCCCCAAGGGATAAATCTGACGGGGCGAGTATAAGAATGTTGACATTTTGTTTTTAATGAGGTAGATAGGTGGTGAAAGACGCTATATGTTGTTCTGTTATATTGTTAATGTGATGGGGATATTGAAATGCCGCCCAAAGTCGCGGGAGACTTGCAATGTTCGAAAGAAATCTTGGCAGTGTTACAATTGACGGATTGAAGGGTGATAGGCTTTTCACGGAAAAGCTCAAACCAGATATTGAGGAAGGGACTGTATTCCCTGCAATTAGGGCGGGGCGTATTGACTTCTATCACAAGGGTGGAAAGCTCTTTTTCTATGTCAAAGGATTCTCTACTCACAAGAAGTATGCTTCTGCAATAGAGTCGAATAGTGACTACATTTCAGAGTCGGATCTGCGGCAGAAGGTCAAAATCATCAATAGTTTCTCTCGTGGATATGAACAGATCAAAGAGAACTGTTCTCTATACTCTGGTGTTGAGGCTAAAGGTGTTTCAAGACTTTATCATAAGTACCCCTTCACCAAGAATGATTTAGATATCGTTGTTTTGGATATCGAAATATCATTCAAGGCAAAATCAGAAGAAAGGTCTCAGGATCGTATTGACATCTTGCTCTTTAACAAAAAGACTCAGCAACTCAGGTTTTATGAAGCCAAGCATTACTCCAACTCTGAACTGTGGGCGGTGAAGGGGACTTCACCAAGAGTAGTATCTCAAATTGAGCGGTATCAAGAACAAATTGAAGAGGAGCGCAAAGATATTCTTGACCAATACTGTAACTATGTGGAAATCATGAACGATCTGTTTGGCTGCAATCTTCCCGAGCCAGAGGACATACACAAAAAAGTGACTTTGCTGGTCTTTGGCTATGATAGAGACCAGCAGACAGGACGTATGCAAGAACTACTCCTTGGTGATGAAAGTCTTGCTGGAATTCAACACTACTTGATTGGAAATATTTCTGCTGTGAAAATTGACAATATGTGGAAAGCTGATAAATGTTCCTAACAATCCACAGAGGTTCGAAAGAAATAGGGGGGACCTGTGTAGAACTACAATCAGGAGTTTCGAGAATACTCATTGATTTTGGATTGCCTCTGGTTGATGAGGATATGGAGCGGTTTGATTCTAAGAAGATCAAGGGCAAGTCAAGGGAGGATTTGATCCAAAGTGGAGTGCTGCCTGATATAGAAGGACTATATGAAGGTGAGCAGGCAACTATTGATGCAGTTTTGTTGAGCCATCCCCACCAGGATCACTACGGTCTATTAACCTTCATCAATTCCAAGATACCTGTTTATCTCAGTGAAGGGTGCAAGGAACTGATTGAAGTTTCCCATTTTTTCGGGCAGACGAATTACACAGCAACTAATGTGAAACCAGTTACAGTATGGGAACAGTTTCAAGAAGGGGATTTCACCATAACACCATATTTGGTTGATCATTCCGGTTTTGCTGCTTTGGCATTTGTAATAGAGGCTGAAGGAAAAAGAATCTTCTATTCAGGCGATTTCAGGGGACATGGAAGAAAGAGCATCCTCTTTGAGAATATGCTGAGGCGACCTCCAGAGAATATCTCATATTTGCTCCTTGAAGGTTCAATGATGGGTAGGGAACAAGGAGAATACAGAGGTGAAAAAGACGTAGAGGAAAAGTTGGTTGAGTTATTCAGAAACAAAGAACAGATGTATTTTCTGGCTTGTTCTTCTCAGAACATTGACAGGTTGGTCTCTGTTTATAGAGCTTGCAAGAGAAGCAATAGGATTCTTATAATAGATCCTTATACAGCACTTATTCTGCATAAGGTGAAGAAGATATCTCCAAATATACCTCAGTTTGACTGGGGAGAGAACATAAGAATCTTCTTTGTTCCTAACAGCTATACGGACAAAATGGCTGAGGACAAGAGCTTGTTCCAGTTCAAGTCAGCAAAGATAACGTACGACCAGATGCAGGATGTCAAGGATAGGCTGGTAATCAAGGACTCATACAGAACCAGACAGATTTTTTCAAAGAAGGGACACTTGGAAGAGACAACGTTGATTTATTCTATGTGGGAAGGATACTTTCCTGATGTAAAGCCGTTCTGGGAAGAGAACAAGGTGCCTGTTTTACATGTTCATTGCAGTGGGCATGCCTACATTGATGATTTGAAGAAGTTTGTCGGAGCGATAGGGCCTGAATTTATAATTCCTATTCACACTTTCTTCCCCGAAAAATATCCTGAACTTTTTGGGGATAATGTTAAGATTGTGAAAGATGGGGAGATGGTTGAGATTTGATGGGTCAAAACGAGGGCTATCCATCCCCAAGCTTCGCTTGAGGCTGCCACTCGAATAGGATGGTTGGTGCGTTGTATGTAGATTTTTGATATGGAGGTTTGTATGAGGTGGTTTTTTGGTTTGTTGTGTGTTTGTGCGGTGGTGAGGACGAAGCTGGCGCAGAACGGCAACGTAAATCACATTTGCTCGGAGTGATGGAATCGGGGTTATGTTACTCTTGGGATGTTTTTGGTTTTTTTCATTCCCGGGGGCAGGTCGAGTCCGCTTTGTTTTGGGCTTTCTTTGAATTCCACCATTATTTTTACGGCGGCCCTGGGATCGTCCACTACGGTGAATACGTCCATGTCCTCGGGCGAGATATAACTATGGTCGCCGAGCATTTTTGACTTTATCCATTCGATGAGGCCGGCCCAGAAATCGCTGCCCATCAGGACTACGGGGAAGGAGGCCTGTTTTAGGGTCTGGATTAAGACGAGCGACTCGAAGAATTCGTCCATGGTCCCGAATCCGCCGGGGAAGACTATGAAGCCGTGGGCGTACTTCAGGAACATTACCTTGCGACAGAAGAAGTATCTGAAGTTCAGGGAGAGGTTCTGGTATTCGTTTGGAAGCTGCTCCATAGGCAGTTCGATGTTGAGGCCGATGCTTTGGCCTTTTGCCTGGGCGGCGCCTTTGTTGGCGGCTTCCATTATTCCGCCGCCACCTCCTGTTATCACGGCGAAGCCCGCCTTTGCGAGCTCGGAAGCGGTCTGGACGGCGAGTTTGTAGTACTTGTCGGTGGGTTCCGTGCGTGCCGAGCCGAAGATTGATACAGCCGGTCCTACGGATGCGAGTTCCTCGAATCCTTCAGTGAACTCGGCCATAACTCTGAATATTCGCCAGAGGTCTTGCACCGGATTTTCGAGCGTTTCCATCATTTACAGATTTCTCCTTTTTTACCATAGTCCCGGCTTGTTTGCCGCAGGGCAATATTTTGCTATCGGGCAATCCGGACAATTTGGCTTACGCGCCATACAGAATGTTCGTCCGTGGGTAATGATCAAGTGGCTGAATTTCGTCCAATTTCTTTTAGGTACTATTTCGGCCAAATCGAATTCTAACTTTACAGGGTCCTTGTTATCGGACAGTGCAAGTCGTCGGGAGAGGCGTATAACGTGGGTATCGCAGGTAATTCCCGGTATGCCGAATGCGTCGCCGAGGACGCAATTGGCGGTTTTTCGGCCTACGCCGGGAAGGGTGAGCAGCTCTTCCATCGTTGCGGGCACTTTGCCGTTGAAATCCTCGACTATTTTTTCGCAGGCGCCTTTTATGTTGATTGCCTTGTTGCGGTAGAAGCCTGTGCTGCGGATATCGTTCTGGATTTCTTCGACGTCGGTTTCTATCCAGTCGGCGGGGGATTTGTATTTTTTGAAGAGGTCTTTGGTGACCATGTTGACGCGCTTATCGGTGCACTGGGCCGAGAGGATTGTTGCGATGAGCAGCTCGAGGGGATTGACGAATTTCAGCGCGATTGTTGCGTTGGGGTACGCCTCTTTGAGTACGGGATAGATTCTCTTGATTCGCTGGGCGGCTTCGGCCTTGTCGATACTTATCTTGATCCTCTTTGTCATTTCGCTTCCTTGTCTGAGGCCGGCTGCAGTGATTCTATCGTTTCGCTCAGCATGGTCTTAATGTCTTTCTCAAAGACTTTTCTTTTTCGGGAGCCGACATATTTTCGTCTGATTTTGCCTGTCTTGTCGATGACGAAGGTTGTCGGGAGGATTCCTTTCGTTTTGTATCGGTTGGATACATTTAGATTGCCGATGAGTATCGTGTAATTGACGGGTTTCTTCTTGAGGAAGGGCTTGACGTCGTTGGCTCGGCCTTGGTCCAGCGAGATGCCGATTATCTCAAGGCCTTGTTCTTTGTATTCGTCATACAACTCGATGAAATGTGGTATCTCGGCGACACAGCCGGTGCACCAGGTTGTCCAGAAGGCTACGATCAAAACCTTGCCTTCGAAATCTGAGAGGCTGATTTGGTTTCCGTCCACGCCGGGCAAGGTGAATGGCGGGGCGTATCCATAGTCGGGCTGCTTTTTGCCGCACCCGACGAGGATGAAGACCAGGAGTGCAAGAAGGAAGATACTTATTGCATGTGGCTTAGACATTTTCTATTGCCTCCTTTGGTTCCTTAAGAGGAAACCCGGAAAGCGTATATGATATAGCGCTTTCGGGGCATACGTCTTTGCAGTCGAGGCAGCGGATACAGTCGGCGGCATTGGGATTTTCGTAAACCTTGAGATCCGTCGGGCATACGCGATAGCATTTATTGCATTTCGTACACTTGGCTTGATCAACTGAGAGTCTAAAGATGCTTGCTCGATTAAAGAAGGAAAAGATCGCTCCCAAGGGACACGCGGCCCTGCAGAATGGTCTCTTGACGGTGACCATCGCGCCGAGAAAGAAGACGACGATGAGCATTTTGAGTGCGAACATTGGCCCGAGCAGCTCGCGCAGGGACGGATCCAGTATTAGCATCGGTATTGCGCCTTCGAGTCCGCCTGCGGGGCAGAGCTTGCAGAACCAGGGCTGTTTGGTAACGAAGGGGATTGCAAGGACCAGAATCCCCAGCGCGGCGTATTTTCCATAGCTTAGCCAACGAGGCAGAGAGAATTTGCGGGACCGAATCTTAAAGAGCAGGTCTTGCAGCAGGCCGAAGGGGCATATCCAGCCGCAAGCCATTCTGCCCACCAGAGCGCCGGTTATGCCCAGGATGCCGATCGTGTATAGAGTAATATAGTATGCGCCATGGGCTACGAAGTGCTGAATTGTGCCGATCGGGCAGGCAAACAGGGCCAGAGGGCAGGCGTAACAATTCAGCCCCGGTACGCAGAAGCCCTTCAACGGGCCCTGGTATATCGTTCTTGAGACGAGCGAGAACCAATAGGAATTGGTCAACGCCACACAGAGGACTTGGCAGATTCTTCTCCATAGAACACTTCGCATGGTGTTATCCGATTCCTATGCAATCCAAGCAGAGCAATGTTGCGTTTCGGAGCACTTTGCCGACTTCGCCGAAGAATATGCCGCACAGCAGCAGAAGAACGAATATCATCAACAGGATGTATGGTGCTTTGGAGCGGCGGATGCGCAATGCCAACAGCGCCAGGAACGTCAACAACAGGACAAAGAGAACCGGATAAACCAGCGTTTGAATTGGACTGCCGGGGCGGCTGGTCGTTTCAAGGCCAATTTCTTTCCAGGATTCATTTTGGGTCCAGTCAATGGTAGCGTGCAGCTTGTGCTTGAAGGGGCTTAGGCAAATCAGGGAGGTGCAGGCGATGCCTGAGACGGCGACTTCGATGTCAGCGGTGTTCGGTGCCGGTGTTTTTGTCGGGGTCATGGGTATAAAGACGAGGAAATTCCCGCTGAAGACCTCGATTCTGTTTCCAAGTGCGTCTGTGAAAGGGTGCCATTTGGAGAAGACCGCCTGTTGGAAATCGAAGTATTCGGAATTGGCTGTGGCCTGCAGCTCGAAGCCGGGGGCGGGGGCGGTTTCGGGCTTTGCGTAGTAGTGGAGGTCGTCTGTTCCCTCGAAGATCAGGGCGATTCCGAACTTATTGTCCAATCTGGCCGGCTCGATACGGACCGATGAGGACTCGTTTAGGTGTCTTGCCAGTTCAAGCGTCTCGCCGGCGCTACTGGCTTTGCCCGAGGTCGGCTGGTTTGTATCCTGCGCCCAGGTGCAACAAGTGACCCCGAGAACCAGGACTATCCAACGAATTGCAGCAATTCTATCGGCCATAGGCGAGAACCCCACGTAAAACGTGGGGCTAAATATTTAGCCTGCGGTTTCAGCGCAGGTTTTGACCCACAAAATCACACTTGACAAAGTGCTACGTTAATTGTTCGGCTCTTCGTTTTTGGTTTTTTTCTTTTCGGGCTTGGAGTTGTTGTTCTTTGCCTGCTCTGCTGCGAGGAGGTCTGCGACTGTTGGCTTATCGAGTTCGCCGCCATCCAGCAGCAATTGGACGTCGTCGGCGTCGAGCGTTTCGTACTTCAAGAGGGCTTTTGCGATTTTTTCGAGGCTATTTTTATTCTTCCCGATGAGGTCTTTTGCATCGGTGTATGCCTCGTCGGTGAATTCTTTGATTTCGTGATCGATTTTCTCGGCGGTTCGCTCTGAATACTCCTTGTCTCCGGGCATTACGTATGAGGACTCGCCCAGCCCCGAATCGGGTCCGTAGCTGATCAGGCCAAGCTCGCTGCTCATTCCCCAGGTCAGGACCATCTGCTTGGCGATTCTTGTGGCCTGCTGTATGTCGGACTGCGCACCGCTGGTAACGTCGTCGAAGAACAGTTCTTCTGCGATTCTGCCTCCGAAGCAGACCTGGAGCAAGGCCATGCAGTATTTCTTGGTGAATATTGTTCTGTCCTTTTCGGGCAGGGCGAAAGTTGCTCCTCCCATCGGGCCTCTCGGTATGATGCTGACTTTGTGGAGCGGGTCGGCCTCTTCGAGGAGGGACTGGACGAGTGTGTGCCCGGCTTCGTGGTAGGCGGTGATTTCCTTTTCATTTTTATCAATGACGCGGCTTCTCTTAGCCCTTCCCCATCTGACCTTGTCTCTGGCCTCTTCAAGGTCGGCCGTTTCGATGCTTTTCTTTTCGGCCATGGTCGCGGCCAGTGCGGCTTCGTTGATTATTGCAGCCAGGTCCGCTCCGCTGAACATCGGTGTGCCGCGCGCGACCCTTTCGAGGTTGGCGTCGGCTGCGAGTTTAACCTTTTTTGCGTGGACCTTGAGGATTTCCACCCTTCCCTTGAGGTCGGGCAGTGGGACAAAGACCTGCCTGTCGAATCTTCCCGGTCGCGTCAGGGCGTGGTCGAGGATGTCGGCTCGGTTTGTTGCCGCGATTACGATTACCTGGTCGTTCGTCTCGAAGCCGTCCATCTCGACGAGGATTGCGTTTAGTGTCTGCTCGCGTTCATCGTGCCCGCCGCCGACAAAGCCGGGTCCTCGTTTTCGTCCTATTGCGTCCACTTCGTCGAGAAAGATGATGCAGGGCGAGTTATCTTTCGCCTGCTTGAAGAGGTCGCGCACTCTTGAGGCTCCGACTCCGACGAACATTTCAACGAAATCACTGCCCGATATGCTGAAGAAGGGGACATCGGCCTCGCCGGCTATTGCCTTTGCGAGCAGCGTTTTTCCACATCCAGGCGGTCCTATGAGCAGGACTCCACGTGGTATGCGGCCTCCGAGTCGTTGGAATTTTTTCGGATTCTTGAGGAACTCGATGATTTCGGAGAGTTCCTCCTTTGCTTCCTCTATACCTGCGACGTCCTGGAAATTCACTTTAGCTCGGTCCTTGCTATGGATTCGATGTTTGCTTCTGCCGAAGGACATCAGCATTCCTCCGGCGCCGCCGCGAAGATTGCGCGCGAAGAGGAAGTAGAATACGGCAACGAGGATTATCAACGGCAGGAGCCACTGCATGAGCATGTAAAGCCAGATTCGGGGCGGGGCGGTTTCTATCTCGACGCCGTCCGCGATCATCTGTTTGCGGAGCTCCGTTAGCCAGATATCGTCCACTTCCGGCTTGTAATCCACGGCGAATTTGGAGACGCCTTCGTGCTCCTGGACATAGGCCTCGGTGAATTTGCCGGATATTTCGGTGTCCCCGACTTTGATACTCTTGATATTCTTGTCCTCGACGTGCTTGACGAATTCGTCCCATCTGAGTTCCTTAATGCCTCGTGATTGGTTCAATATCATCATGCCGGTGATGACGATGAGCAGTATAATGAGCCAATTGAACGGGCCTCGCCTGTAGGTCGGCAGAGGGGATTTCTTGCCCGGCTTGTTCTGTGAGGTGCGGCGTCGTGGGTTGGGCTTTTTATCTTGATTATCGGTCATATGAATCATCAGCCAAGGTATTTACCATTCTGTTTCCATCAGTTCTACGATTTTTGCGGCGAGTTTGTTTGCGACGAGGGCCGAGGCGTACTGAAAATCCTGGTTTTGCAGGGTTGTATAGCTTGCCGAGGCCCTGACGGTTTCATGTTCTATGAGCAGTTCGCCGGTCTTGAGGTTCTTCCAGTCGACCAGTGCGACGATTTCCAGTTCTTGTTCGAGTATGCCTCCGAGTTCTCGTTCGCGGCTGAGTCCTAAATTGCCGATAGAGGTGATTCGTCCGCTGATTACGGTGTCTGCGCGGTCCGCACTGGTTACTATTTTGTACGGTGTGTCTGATTCGATTCTCTTGGCCAGTGCGTCTGAGAGGTCGTATTCGGTGCCGCGTCGGAAGGTTAGGTTGTCAAACATTTCGAGGCGGACGCTTTTGACGTTCTCCGGGAAGAGCGATTCATCGGAATAGCCGAACATTCCGGCACATCCACTTAGTGCGAGGGCCAAGAGAGAGGCCAGAACCAGTGAGAGGTGGCGGGAAGGCATCTCGCATCTCGTATCGCGCATCTCGTATTGCGTATTGCGTATCGCGTACGTCGTATTGTGTCTCACCCGGTCGCTTACGCTCCCGGCTCTTCTGTCTTCTGTCTTCTGACTTCTGTCTTCTGACTTCTGTCTTCTGACTTCTGTCTTTTTATGATTGGCGGTTTTCATTTGTCTGATCTCTTATGGTTGAATTCTTCCGGCTCGGCCCTGGGTTGCGGCCTGGGCGGCATTTGTTTGCGGATAGTCCTGCAGCACCATGTCGTAGTAGAGGTTTGCCGACTGGATGTGGCCGGTCCTGTGATAGTATCGGGCGATGGTAAGCTGCTTTTCGGCTAATTGCTCATGTATTTGTTTAATTATGGCGTCGATTCCGAGTCTCTTGGCGTCTTGGGGGTATGTCAATACGAATCTTTGGTAGTACGTCTTTGCGGTGCTGAGATTGGCGGGGTCGTAGAAACACCGTTCCTCTTCCGGGTGCTGGTTATAGATAGCGTGTTTTGAAGCGGCCATTCCGATCAGCGCGCTTTTTGCGATTTGGCCGGTTTTGTATTGCAGCGAAATCTCCCACCACTTTAGATACTCATCGTTGAACAATTCTCTCTTGTGGTAGTTCTCTGCGATTGCGAGCGAGGCTCTAAGGCCCAGCGGCGACTGGATTCCCGCGGCGTCGGTGATTTTCTCCATTATTCTGACACCTTCGGCATCGCCTTTCAGATTCACAATTTTCAGGATGCGTTTTTTCTGCCCGCCGAGATATGCAGTTCCAATTGCAAACTGACGGTCGAGCACTGCCGGGCGGAGTCTGCTTTGGGGGTTCTCCTTGATAATCTTTTCGTATGCCCTGTATGCCTTTGTGAATTGGCCCTGCGAAAAGAGCAATTCCGCCTCGATGAAGGCATTGAGGTCGGGTCCGTCGAGTTCAGGGAAGTCTTTTCTCAATTGTTCGTATGCTATGCGGGCGAGCTCGGTTTGGCCTGTGTTTACGAGTTTCTTGACCTCGGCGACGGCGACGAGGAATTTGTCCTGCGGTGATATTGCCGCCCAGTTCTGGTCGCTGTCGAGCCGCCAGACATCTGCCGATACGGTTGAAAAGGCGGCCAAAAGGGCAATTGCAAGCAGAGCTTGAGGTTGTATCCTGTATTTTAGCATAAACTCATCCTGTCATTCTGTGCCGGTTGCGGCGGTTTTCTTACAACCGCCGAACATTATACTTGTTTGCCGCCGGAATGCAAATCAACAGTTCAAAATATAGTATCGTCGGAATTTCACCTTAAAATCGCAAATTATGGGCGGATACGGGGGCAGTTGCGTTCCGAGAGTGTTGCAGGGGGTGGCATCGCGCCCGCGGCTAACTTTTCTGGCAACCCAGGTCGCTCGGGAGAACCAGGGGGTGGCCCGCTATAAGACTCTTTCTGACAAAGGATTACGCGCTACGTCATTGCGAAGGAGTCGTAGGTCCGCCACCGGCGGACGGCAATCTTCCGCCGGAGGCGGACTCGAGAGCCGGAGATTGCCACGGCCCCAAGGGGGCCTCGCAATGACGATAGCGGCTGTGTTGTGCCTTATGATCAAGTATTGACGAACACCCCAATCACGTGCCGGAAAATCCGGCCAAACCCGCGCTGCGGGCCGCGGGCGCCGCTGGATTCTGCTTGATTTCGGTCCCGATTTCAGGTAGAATAGACAAAGTAAAAGACGCCTGAGATAATGAGGACTCCGCCTCTGTCATTCCCGCGCAAGCGGGAATCCAGACATCCAAAGGCCGGGGAAACCTCATTTTGTTACAGCCCTTAAGGAGGAGCGATACATTGTGAAGAATACCGGATACGCCGGCTTTATCTTGTTCCTGGCCCTGTTTGCGGGCGCAGCGGCGTTCTCAGCCGGCCGGAAATCATCTACCGAGGCATATCTCGACCAACTCCACACCCGTGGCTGCGAAAGGGTCATAATCCTCTTCGACGGCCCCGCGGATAAGGCCGTCGTCGAAAAATACGATGTCCGCATAATCCACGACCTAAAGACCCTCGACGCACTCGTCTGCGAGATAGACAAAACCAAGATACCCGCCCTGAAAAAGGAACCGGCCATAAACCAAGTCGCCCCCGACATGATAATAAAAGCCCCGCAACCGGAATCCTCCGCCCGGCCGAAAAGCCAATGGGAAGAGAGAGTAATTGAACAGATGACTCTTGCATTTGATGGGCCGGCGACTGTGAGATGGAACAATTTGGAAGCTGGTTTAAATTCTCAAGCTGTTTGGAATAAATATAATCTGGACGGTACGGGAATTAAAATTGCTTTTATTGATACAGGAGTAAATTATACACTACCTGATCTTGATGTCAATTATTTAGGTGGTATAGATTTTGTTGATGATGATAATGATCCATTCACTGATGATGTTAACGAGGACCACGGAACAAAGCTAGTATCTATGGCTGTTGGCGAGGGAGAGCTTAAAATGGTGGGTGTCGCATTTAATGCTCAGTATTATATGTTGCGAATTTATGATAGTGACTTATCCGGGTTGCTAAGTGATGTAATAGCCGGTTTGGAATGGGCCATGAATCCTGATGGCAACCCTAGCACCAATGATCGAGCCGATGTGATAAATATGAGTTTTGGCATATTGCATGAGAGTGTTCCATCGTGGGAAACAGTATGGAAACCAGCTTTAGAAGAAACTTGTAATACTGCCTATGATATGGGTATTGTGTTGGTTGCAGCTTCTGGTAATGAGGGAAGTGATGTTTCAAGATATCCTGCAGCATTTGATAACGTTGTTTCCGTAGGTGCGCATGGAGAGGATCAACTCATTTGGGATGACGATAGGGGTGCATCTAATGGTGGCGTAGATATCATTGCTCCAGGCGCAAGAGTTCCAGCAATAAAGCCTGACAATACCACATGGTGGATCTGGGGAACATCATTCGCAGTTCCACACGCAGCCGGTCTTATCGCTCTCCAACTCCAATACGCCCGGGAAAACAACATCGAAGTAAACAACGGCTATTTGTGGAAAGTCATGAACCATTCGGCCATGGACCTTGGCCAGGATCCGGTATATCAAGGAAAAGGCAAGATATGGGCGGCGGAGACGGATCCTGCGCCGGCAAGTCCGCATGATGGGAGCATTGATCTGATGAGCGCACATTGGCCGATTGGGGATGCTTATGCCTATCCGGGGGCATTTATACATGAAGATTGTCCGGCGTTTTATATAGGCACAACTGCGCATCAGGATATAACTCTAAGTAATGTAACAGATGCACTTGGCAATGAGGCCCTGGATATGGAGAACCTCGATGTAACGGCGGCGCAGGTCTCTTTCGACTGCCCCAATGAGCCGAACCTGCCGGGCGATTCGGTGACGGTGTTCGCGACGATAGACCGGCTCGCCCCGGGGGATGCGAATTCCGTAACGCTGCAACTGTCCTACGAGATACCGCCGGGCCTTGCGCCGGGCCTCAACCAGACAAAGGTAAGCTTCGAGTTCAATTTCGCCGGGGACGACCGGGTTATCAACCTGGG
>JAUVXL010000058.1 GCA_030603595.1 Sedimentisphaerales bacterium
GCCATGTATCTTTTTCTGCGGGATTCTTTTGTATTTGGGTTATTGGCGTCGTAGGGGGCGTAGTGCTTTTGGATGTATTCGAGTGGCGCCTGGACGCCGGGGCGGGGGCGGTTGAGGTTTGATGCTCCGTGGGGGGCGTTGAAGGGGACGTAGCAGAAGAACTGGCGGTTTTTGTGTTTCTTGATAAATTGGAGGGCCTCGCGTTCGAATAGGTCGGTTGCGAATTTGCCTTTGTCTTCGGTTGTTGGGTTGTTATTGCGGCGCATTGATGGTACGCCGTAGCGTTCGTGGGTCCAGTAGTCGATACCGGTGTTTGTGAAGCCGTAGAATTCGTCGAAGCCTCGCTGGAGGGGGAGGTAGCGGCGGAGTTGGCCGAGGTCCCATTTGCCGAAGATTCCGCTAACGTAGCCGGCCTGGTTCAAGACGCGGGGGATGAGGACCTCGCGGGTATCCATTCCGCCGACCTGCTCCCATGAGACGGCGTATTCGGCTGGGCCGTATTTGTAGTCGTAATCGACTTTGTCGTTGCGGAACATGTCATAAGTGCCGTTTCGCTGGGGGTATCGGCCGGTGAGCAGGCTGCCGCGGGATGGGGTGCAGGCGGGCCAGGTTACGTAAAAGCTGGTCAGCCGAACGCCGTCGGCGGCGAGCTTGTCGAGATTGGGCGTTTTGATCTCGGCTGAGCCGTAGCAGCCGAGGTCGTTGTAGCCCTGGTCATCGGAGACGATGAGGAGGATATTGGGGCGGCGGGGCGATGCGGTGCGCTTCTGCGCGCTCGCACAGCCCGGAAAGGTCAGGGCCGCTGCTCCGATGCCTGCGGTTGTTAGAAATTGGCGTCTATTCATATCGTTCTCCATATTCAGCAGCAAGTCCTGGTCGGACGGTGCGGTCTATTATAACGTACTGCGACTGAACTATCCTGTTTTCCGACACTGGTTTACACTGTTATTAGACCTCTGGATTCCCGCCTTCGCGGGAATGACAGGCGCTTTTGATGGTCTCACTTAACAAACATTGGACATACAGGGACCAATAGCCGTACAACCGGCTTCCATCTTAGTGGCAGGGCACGGGCTTGAAGCCCGTGCGACCGCGGCCAAGATGGCCACGACACGGTGCTATTTTGTCATGGCGGTCGCCCAGAGGAATCGATTCGAGGCGATATAGACGACTCCGTTTGCCGCGATTGCCGTACTGTGGACGGGGGCCGACATTCGCATCGAACTGAGCAACTTCGCTTCCCGGCCGGCCGCCATGATATAGAAGTCTCTCTTATTGCCGAAGTACAGCTTGCCGTCGGCGAGGAGCGGGCCGCCCCACGTCTCGTTATTCGTATCATAAGCCCAGCACCGCTGTCCCGTATCGGCATCGAGGCAATGGAGCCGCCCGGCAATATCGACCAAATACACTAATCCGTCGGCGACCGCGGCCGTGGCCATACTGCGGTCCAGGCCGTCGTAGGTCCAGATACAGCCGGTCTTGGTGATATCTCCTTTTTTGGTCGCGTCGATGCAGTGGAACAACCCCCTTCCGCGTCCGTGGGCGGGATCCTGGCCGATGGCTACGTATATGCGGTCCTTGTATAGAACGGGGGTGGCTATGATCTGGCTGGGGCCGAGGTACTTGCCGTCGTTCTTGTTGGGGCTGTTTGATTTGCGCTTGTCGCCGCGATAGTAAGGGATTTCCTTGCCGTCGAGGAATCTGAACTCGGGCGGATTGCCGTCGTAAGACCAAACCTTCTTTAGGTGAACAGGTTTGTCGCCGGCGTCGGTCAGGGCTTCGAAGGCATAGCATATACCGTCCCCGCCCCCGAAAAAGACGAGCGTCTTACCGCCTACCTTGCCCGATGATGGGGAGGCCCACTGCGCGTGCCATATACGCGTGCCGATTTTCTCGTCGTCGGTGGCGAGAAGTCGACCGGTTCTCTTGTCCAGAACTATCAGGCTGGGCGCCATCGGAGCGAGCACCTTCTTGTGAGGCTCGTCCACGCCGTTTGATGTGCCCACATAGAGCATATCATCCACGACAAGAGCCGAACAACTGGCGGCATCGTGAGGGAAGACGCCCAGTTCGTCAATCGGATCGAACCGCCAGATAATGTCGCCGTCCTTTTCGCCCAACTCAATTGGTTCTTTGCCGGGCCCGGCCATATACTTTCCTTCGTCCTTGAAGGGGCCGTCATTGCCGTTGGCCTGCCCGGCGACGTCCAGACATACGACGTCGCCGGCGCCGGTAACGATGTATAGCCGGTTGCCGTCAACGGTTGGCGATGAGCAAATGCCAAGGTACTGATGGCCGAAGTGGATACCAGGCGGAAGGTCGCGCCGCTCGGGGACCGCGAACTGCCAGAGCAGCTCGCCGTCGTCTTCTTTGAAACACTTTAGAAGGCCGCCCCTGGTATAGTCGTACCGCGGATCGGCAGACAGCATCTGAGCGTTCGTGCCGACGAAGACCCTGCCCTCTGCCACGGTCGGGTTGCCGTAAGCATAAGCGCCAAGCCTGGCTATCCATTTTACGTTCTTGGCAGTACCGGCAGCGGCCTTGTCTTTATCCGCTTCAAAGGACTCCGGCAGGTTCTTCTCCGAAGAGACCATATTCCGGTTATTCCTCCCGCCCCACTGCGACCAGTCCGCGCCAAACGCGGCAAACGCCGTGCTCAAAATCAATGCTATGACAAACAAGCGTGATATTTTCATTCTTGACCCCAAATCGGCATACTATAACCTTATATTCGAGCAGCACTCATCGAATCTGCCGAAGTGATCTTATACGAAACCTCGCTTCTTTTCAATTCATTCCTCGTCCGCCGGCAACAGTTGCGGTGTGGCTGAAAGGGCTCATCTCTGTTATTATGTAGGCCCAATGACCGCAATGGAATCACAGAAACGAATGTCCTTGTCGTTTGATCGCGGCACGCTCCTGCTGAGAGGCTTGCAATGCAGAGAGTCGCCCAACGTTCCCGGCTCATCTGTTTGGGTGTGGGACGCTCGCGTCGGCGCGTGGCGGTGCGATGCGATCCATTATGCTTCGATTGGCTCCACGTTGAATCACAAGTTTTCGCCGCACCTGCGGGACGACCTACCGCAGCCGGCCCGCGTTTCGTGGCCGAAGATCGAACTGCCGCAACTCAGGCCCGAGCAGGCCGAAGCACTTGCAGCATGGACGCGAGAAGGTTGTCGCGGGCAGGTGATAATGCCGACCGGAACGGGGAAGACCGAGGTGGCGTTCGCCGCGATGGCCGAGACAAAAGTCGCAACCTTGGTCGTCGCTCCGGTTCGCGACCTGATGTACCAGTGGCACCGGCGGATATTGGCGACCTTCGGCTATGACGCCGGTATTGTCGGCGACGGCTTATCCAATATAAAGCCAATCACGGTGACAACCTATGACAGCGCATATATCCACATGGACAAGATGGGCGCCGGATTCGGGCTGCTGATCTTCGATGAAGAGCACCATCTGCCGGGAAAGTGCCGCCGCGAGGCTGCTATCCTGAGCACCGCGGCAATGCGACTCGGACTGACGGCCACGCCCGAACGCTCAGACGGGCTCCACAAAGACCTGGATTGGCTCATCGGCCCGGTCGTATATAATATGCCATTCAAAAGAGCCAAAGGTTCGACCCTCGCCGATTTCGACGTGGTGCGTATTCCGGTCGCGTTGAACGACCGTGAGCAGGCAACTTACGACCAATGCAGCCGGGCAATTCGCCACTTCCTCATATCACGCCGTAACGATATTCCGGGTTACTCATGGCGAGATCTATGCAAAGAATCAGGCAAGGACCCGCAGGCCCGCCATGCACAAAAGGCCTACTATCTCAAGCAATCTATTGAGAACCGCGCCGCTGAGAAGCTCCGCGTGCTGGAGGATATCTTTCGACTTCACAACGGCCGGAAAACAATTGTCTTCGCAGGCTCAAACGCAATGGCGATAGAGGTCTCAAAACGCTTCCTCGTGCCGACCATACTCTCACACACTCGAAAACGCGAGCGACTGGCCGTCCTGCAAGGCTTTGCCGAAGGGCAATTCGGCGTCCTGGTCGCCAACCGTGTTCTTGACGAAGGCGTGGATGTGCCTGAGGCGAAAGTGGCGGTGGTTATCGGCGGGCAGGGCTCGACACGTCAGGCCAAGCAACGGCTCGGCCGGGTGCTGAGGAGGTCGGGCAATGCCAGAGCCACTCTGTACGAGGTGGTCTGCGAGAATACAAAGGAAGTTATGCGATCCCGAAAGAGGCGAAGAAGCGATGCTTACGAGCGAACAGTCCATCGTAGAATATAAGGCGGGCCGGGCCGTTCCCGACCGCCTGAGACAGAAAACACATCGGCACTATCTCGATTATGCCGAGAAGATTCTCTCTGTATATCGCAATGGCATAGGCCGGCAGCGCCGCCGGCTCCACCAACAGATCGAGGCCGTCTTTGCCGACGAACCCGATTGCCCCGTTCGCAGAATCCAGGCATTCTGCAAATTGCTCGATGACGGCAGCGCCTTCCAGGCCGACCCTTCAGGCGAAGCGGGAAAACTAAGATTAGAGGTATTCTCTCAAGCGGCGCGTTTTCACCCGCTTGTCGAGCAGCCGGATCGACTCTTTGAACATGAGGAAAAGGGCGTAAAATCCCAGCTTGCGGACAAACTCGCCGCCCCCTGGGACCAAATCGAACAGGCTCTCTACGCCGATGTTATGGCCTACCAGAAATTGGAGAGGTTTGCCGGCTGCCCTGACCCGGCCGCTCTGCTCTCTCGCTACAACGTCGCCCAGCTTCAGGCATGCCTTTACAAAGCCGAGAGCATGACCGTCACGGCCACCGATGATCTCAAGACTATTGTCCGCTATGCAAAATTAGCTCGCCTTCTTCACGAGATTGTCCGGCTGGGCCCGTCGAAATATCGCATAGTCTTCTCCGGTCCGGCTTCGGTGCTGCGAGGGACGCGTCGATACGGCGTCAACTTTGCAAAGTTCCTGCCCGCATTACTCGCCTGCAAAGGCTGGAAGATGACGGCGTTGGTTAAAACTCCCTGGAACCAACCCGCAAAGCTCGTCCTCTGCGACAAGGATGGCTTCACCAGCCACTTGCCGCCGCCGGACGAGTTTGATTCCGCTTTGGAAGAGTCCTTCGCCAAGAAATTCGGGCCCGAACGCAACGGCTGGCAACTGATTCGCGAAGGCGAGATCCTATACGATCATCAAAAGACCTTCAGTCCCGATTTCACCTTCCGCCACAAAACCGGCACACAGGTATTCCTCGAGATCGTCGGCTTCTGGACACCCGAATACCTCGCCTACAAACGACAAACCTTACAGCAATTTGCCCACCACAAAATCCTGATTGCACTGCCGGAAAAATCCATCCGAGAAGGCGCCACCCCCGGGGAAAACATCCTCACCTACAAAACCGCCCTAAAAATCAAACCTCTAATGGAAACCCTCGAAAGAACCAGGACCGAGAACACAACTACTTAACATAACCTTAGAATCCCGCGACAAATCCTCCCCCCCCCCGTCATTGCGAGGAGTCCGCCGAAGGCGGACGACGTGGCAATCTCGTTTGTGAAATTAGAATTTCGGTGCTTCGGATTTGTTTCCACCGTAAGGTGTCCTGCGGAGGATTTCGGATTTGCTTGCATCCGCCGGGGTGGATCGTGCTTCGGATTTAGGGCTCTAACGCCCTACTGTATCTCAGTCGCGACAAATCCTCCCCCGCGCTCGGCTTCCGAAAAACAAACAAATGCCCAGCCGCCCGTCATCCCGAGCGCAGTCGAGGGATCTATTGAAAACGGTCATTGCGAGGAGCGAAGCGACGCGGCAATCTCCTCCCTTCCGCCTGCAGCTCAATCTGAAATCTGAAATCTTGAATCTGAAATCAACCGGCTGTATTTCAGCCGGGAAACATCCTCCCCCGCCCCCGGCTTCCTGAAGATGAACAGATGCTCGTGCATAATAAGGTAGAACTTATCCCGCTTGGCCTTCCACTTCCAGCGCTGCGTGGCACTGCAATTATGCTGCACCTTGATAATATCTTCTTTAAGGATGAAGCCCACTTTTTGAAACCGCCGCATAACATTAAACGCCAACGGCACATAGTGCCGGCCCCTTCTCGTATCCCCCATCAGGATTGCACAATACCGATTCGGCCGAACCACCCGATACAGTTCACGAGCAACCACCTCAATCTCATCGCAGAACTTCGGCAAACTCCCGATATTCGAGAGGTCTTCGGCTATCTTACCCTCCGAATACCGAATAATATTCATATAAGGAGGATGCGTCAAAACAAGGTCAATCGCGCTGTCCTCTATAGATGACAAACGCCTCGCATCCCCGACTTTCACCTCCTGCCTGCTCGCCGGCCGATGTTTGAATTGCAAGGCCTTCTTCGCTAATTCAACCGCCTCCGGGTTAATATCAAGCCCGATAGCATCCCTCCCCAAAAGCTTGGCCTCAATCAAAGTAGTCCCCGCCCCAACCATACCCCTGCGACCATCTTTTTTCGAGGCGCAACTTCTTCACGTTTCGCGCGAACGCTCTAAGTATGTTCTCTTTACTCATAGGAAGGATTATTGATCACCCGATACTCCCAGTCTATGAGACTATAAGTAGCATTTTCCGATGAATTGATCCGCACCCCATCGCCCCCCGCCCGAAGCCCCCCTACTCAAATATCGCAGATTCAGCTATAGCTAACATTCTCGGAAATGCCGAAAGAAAAAGCCCTCACCCAATCTGAAATCGACTTGCCCGCCGCGTCCGGTGTAGGAGACTGTAAGCAGCATTTCGTCCCGCTTTGACTCGGTCGCCAAGACCCCCGTCCCCTCTCGTCACGTCGAGTCCCGGCACGCCGGGAAGAAATCCGTCGGAAATATCGCAGAATTGACGAAAAAGCGCGGAAAAAAAGGTAACATTTCGCCGCCCTGCCGTATCTATATTAGCGGAGCCATGATGACAGTGCTCTTTTACGGTTCAACTGATGGGTTGTCATTGCGAGTGAAGCCGAGCCCTTTGGGGCCCAAGCAATCTCTTTTGTCAGGAGCCTGCAGATTGCGTCCCGTTAGTCGGGACCCTCAGTATCCCGGCACGGGGGGACTCGCAATGGCAGCCCGTCGAATTAACCGCCTTCGGCGGAACTTCATTAAGGCAACCGCCCACCGTCACCGCGAGCGAACGGGAAATCTCAGCCGGGAGCACTATAAACAGATTTCTCGACTTCGCTCAAATGGGCAACATCCCCGACTGGACCGAGACCACCAGAAGGCTGAACCTGATTTTAGACAATCTCTCTTGCCAGACAAACCTGAAATTCGATCTCGACCTGAAACCAAGAGACACAGTAGTCATCCGGGAACAACAGTAAGATGGCCCTGGTTTGTTGGAATGGTCTCTCGCCAAGGCTGCGCGGTGGTTACTTCTCGCGGTCGTAGAACACGCCGGGATCGGGACCAGTGCCGCTGCCCTTGACGTATGCAGGGATCCGCCTCCTGGGCAGTTCCGGTCGCCGGTACTGGCTGAAGCTGCCCTTGCACATCCATATAGGCTCCGGCCCCGATACTCTCGCTCCCGAAGCGCCTTTGGGAATTATGTATCGGTCCAGCCGCAGGTAATCCCTATAGACCCGCAACATCATAACATCGCAGCCCCGCTGGCTCCGCGCGATCCCCGCGCTGGTGATATACGTAATCTCCCCGTGCTTCTCGTGATTATATCGATGGTCGTGCCCGGTGAGGACGAGCTTGACATTGTGCCGCCCTTCCAGCCCCTCGAAGTAACGCAATAGCTTATCCACGTAGTGCGCGTGGTGCAGGACTATGGAAACGGAACTATCGTCCGGCTGTGTGATGATGTTACGAATCCACTCTCTCTGCTCGTCGCTGTACGACCAGTCGCAGACGATAAACCGAATCCCGCCTCTCTTGAACACGTAACGGCAATGCTTCGAATCGCCCCCCAAATCCGCAAACCTGACATTCAGGTCGGTTTGCCAGGCCGGGTGGTTGACAATATCAGGGTTCCAGACAGGCAGCAACGGGTCAGGAACATACGCCGCGACCCGGCTATGAAGGTAGCCGCGCCCGCCGAAAGTCGGCCCTTTATCGAGACGAAACACGCCCTGCGTCGCCGCCCTGCGCAAATGCGCCTTCAGCGCCCCGTTACGCATATCGTGATTACCCGGGGCCAAATGAAACTCGATCCCGCCTGCTTCGCTGTCAACCAAATCAGCCACTGCCTTCAAAACGAACTGGTTCGACCACTCGAAGCTGGTGTCGCCAATATGGATGACCATATCCGGCCCTTCCGCCTTGAGCCGGCTCAGAAGCGAAGCAATATGCCCCCGCTCGGTCGTCTGCGTATCCGTAATAATCCCAACGCTCCATAACGGCTCAATGCCAAGTCCAACAACATGACCCGCACCAAATACTCGAATGCTGCAAATCGCAACAAGCGCTATCATCCAGAAGCTATGTAGGCGACCTTTCATATCATACCCCTTAAACTGCTCATCCTGCCGGCGGTAAGCCACGACTACCGACTCCTTGTAGGATGTCTTATCGGCCTATTACCCGGCGCAGCTTTAGAACCGTAAAAACAACGCCTTTACAGCACTGACAGCGCCATTCTCACGAGACTCAGTGGGGAATTAGAACTGTCTAAATCACCCAGTACAAACCTACAACTTCGCCCCCATAAGCAGAATTTGACGAAGTAACTCCCCCTTTTACGTAATCCCCCCCCAAATGTTCGACTCGGCCGGATTTCCGCCGCAACCCGTCATTCTCAGGCAGAATCAAAGCCCAATCGCTCCGCCTATCGAGCTATTTCACCTCAATAATCACCCTGAGCAGAGCCAAAAGCGGGTGATGGGAGTCGAACCCACATAGCCAGCTTGGAAGGCTGGGGCTTTACCACTAAGCTACACCCGCTTGGCAATTCGCGGTTGATTGTCGCTCGCTGCCTGTATATACTCGGACACCGAGCGTATAACCCGATCCCAGTTTTAGGAAGTCAACCTCAAATAGTCAAGGGAAAATCCAAATGAGTATTTCCGAGACAGCCGCGGCGGCCAAAGCCGCTTCGATTCGGCTCGCTGCAGTGGGTGCGGACCAGAAAAACGCCGCTCTGGCCGAGATAGCCGCCGTCCTCAGCGCAGCCGCCCACCAGATAATCGCAGCCAACAAGCAAGACCTCGCCACCGCTGAAAAGGACAACCTGGCCGTCCCGCTGCTCAAGCGCCTCAAGTTTGACAAAGAGAAACTGTCAGCAGTTTGTGCGGGCATTGAGAGTCTTATAAAATTGTCCGACCCGGTCGGCCAGGTCATTTCCGCTACCGAACTCGATGCCGGCCTGGAGCTTTATAAGGTTAGCTGCCCTATCGGCGTTATCGGCGTCGTCTTCGAGTCTCGGCCGGATGCGCTGGTGCAGATTTCGACCCTGTGCTTAAAAAGCGGCAACGCAGTCCTGCTCAAGGGCGGCAGCGAAGCCGTGAATACAAATAGAGCCCTCGCCGAGGTGATTGCCGAAGCGAGCGAGAAGGCCGGCATACCCCAAGGCTGGATTCAACTGCTCGAAACACGCCAGGACGTCGCCGAGATGCTCTCGCAGGATCACCATATCGACCTGATTATCCCCCGCGGCTCCAACGAATTCGTCCGCTACATTATGGACAATACCAATATCCCCGTCCTCGGCCACGCCGACGGAATATGCCACGTCTATATCGACGCCGAGGCGGACCCAAATATGGCCGTCAATATCGCCGTCGATTCGAAATGCCAGTACGTCGCGGTATGCAACGCCGCAGAGACCCTGCTCGTAGCCAACAAAATAGCCCAAGAATTCCTGCCCAAAGTCAAGGCCGCCCTGGACGAGAAAAATGTCGAACTCCGCGGCTGCGAAAGAAGCGCTGCGATTATAAACGTCAAGCCCGCAACCGAAGAAGACTGGTCCACCGAGTACCTCGACTACATCCTTTCGATAAAAGTGGTCGCCGGGCTGGACGAGGCAATCGACCACATCAACCGCTACGGCTCCGGCCATACCGATGCGATTGTCACCGCGAACAAAGATGCAGCCGAGCGGTTTATGAGCCTCGTAGATTCGGGAAACGTATTCCACAACTGCAGCACAAGATTCAGCGACGGCTTCCGATACGGCCTCGGAGCAGAAGTGGGAATAAGCACAAACAAAATCCACGCCCGCGGCCCCGTAGGACTCGAAGGACTCGTAATATACAAATACAAACTAAGAGGAACCGGACAAACAATAGCCGACTATTCCGGCCCGGACGCGAGAGAATTCACACATAGGGAGTTGGGCCGAGGCCGTGATTGATGAGTTTGAGAACCTGGTGCGTACCGTTAGGTTTGACCGGCCCTTGTGTATTCCTGTGGATTTTCACATCAACTCTGCTTGTTGGCATCATTATCCGGCCGATGCGCTGGGCGAGTTGATGGCGGGGCATTCGATTTTGTTTCCCGGATTTGATGAATCGGCGATTGATGCCGAGCCGGAATTTGCGCCCTGGGAGAAGGCGGGCGAGAGATATACCGACGGCTGGGGGTGCATCTGGGAGACGACCGACGACGGGATTGTGGGCACCGTGACAGAGCGTCCTTTGGAGAGTTGGGACAAATTCGATGCGTTTGCCGCCCCCGATCCGAACACTACCCTTCGCCTGGGCCCTGCGAAGTGGGGCCGCGTAGCCGAGGCATCTCGAAGGCCGCGAGCTGTCGGGCGACTGGCCAATGATTCTCTGCAGCATGGGCATACGTTCCAAACGCTCGCTGATATTCGCGGCTACGAGAACCTGCTCTTCGATATGGCCGATGACGAACTGCGATTGGGCAGGCTAATAGAAATGGTCGAGGAGTTTAATTTGGGCGTTGTGAATAAGTACATCGAACTCGGGGCCGAGTGGATGGGCTATCCCGAGGACCTTGGGATGCAGGCAGGGCCTATGCTCTCGCCGGAGCAGTTTCGCAGGTTTATCAAGCCGAGCTATCAGAGGTTGATAAAGCCCGCCCGTGACGCCGGGTGCATTATCCACATGCACTCGGACGGTGACATTCGCGACCTCGCCGGCGACCTCACCGATGGCGGCTTGGATGTGCTCAATATCCAGGACCTCGTAAACGGAATCGACTGGATCGCCGGGCATCTCAAAGGCAAAGTGTGTATCGACCTCGACATCGACCGCGTGCAGGTGACGCGGTTCGGCTCGCCGACCGATATCGACGCGCTTATCCGCGAAGAGGTCGAGAAACTCGGCAGCCCGGACGGCGGCCTGATGATGATCTACGGCCTGTACCCCGGAGTCCCGCTAAAAAACGTTGAAGCACTGATGGACGCAATGGAGCGATACGCAACGCACTACTCTTAGACCACCGCCCTGACTGCAATTGCCGCACGGCACTTGTGCGGCGAGCCAAATGTAAACGTCAAACGAAGCTCTCTAACCTATAACTCCCACCCCTTGCGATATTCGCGCCTCACATACTGATTCGCCTCGGCAACGTTGGTCACTTTCAGATTCTTCTCGTCCCACTGCAGTCTTTGCCCCGCCCTGATTGCCAGGTTCCCCAGGCAGATCGCCTCGGCTATCGTTTGGGCGTTCACAAAATCGCCCCGCGAACGTTTCCCGCCCTTGAAGAAGTTCACCATCTCGTCTGTCTGGCCCATCAATTTCACTTCCGGCGCCTTTATAGAAGCGGCAACTTCATCGCCGTTCTTAACCCCGAGCAGCCGAACGTTGCGATAGCTATAGTCGGCCAGAATAATTCCCTTCTCCCCGACGAACATTACGCCCTCTTTAGCCAACTGCCCGCCCTTTTCTATCAGGGCATCGGGCGTCCTCGGCCGAATCCCGCCCTCGTACCAAAAGACATCCATCGTCTCATTCGTCCCCTTCACAGGAACCTTCCAGCGAATCGTCGCTCCGTAGGGAAAGGAAAGCTCATTCTTAACCGGGCTGCTGCGAAAATCCTTAACCTCGCACGTAAAGCTCGCATTGGCCTCCGCCGTCACCGGCATCCCGAGATTCAACACGCGCCAGTCCACCCAGAATCCGTAATACCCCATATCGGCCAGGCATCCGGCCCCGAATTCATACCAGCCCCGAAAAACGGTATGCGTATAGTCCGGCGAATAGGTCCGAGGCAGTGACGGCCCCAGCCACAAGTCCCAGTCAAAACCATCCGGTATCGGGGGCGTATTCGCAGGCAGATAAGGCGAGCCTTGCGGCCACACAGGGCGGTTTGTCCATCGGTGCAACTCTTTGACTTTCCCGATAACTCCACGCTTGATCCACTCCCGCACAGTGTAATTCTCCCGCGGGTCCTGAAAGGCGAACAACTGAGTAGGAACGCCCGTCTCTTTAGCCGTCTCGCACGTCAGCCTCGCCTCATACATGAAGTTCGCAATAGGCTTATGCGTCCCGGCCATTACTTTTCTCTTCATCGCGGCAATTGCAATCGTCGCATGAAGATGATCAGGAGTCATAATAAAGACTGCATCGAGGTCTTTCTCTTTTTCGAGCATCTCTCTAAAATCAGCGTATGCCGAACACCCCTTATAAGTCCCCTTATTCCTATCCTTGGCATAGGATTCATTCACCATGCGTCGGCCGACCTCCCTGCCTCCGGAAGCCCCGTATTTCTCGCCCTGGGACCCGCCCCACTGCGGATAATCCCGGGTCTCTCTATTCGGATCGCAGACAGAGATAAACTGCAAGTCGCTACGTTTTATCCACCCACGCAACTGGCTTAGCCCCTGAGTCCCCGCGCCGACAAGAGCAATATTCAACTTACCACTCGGACCAACCCGCCTGCGCCCCCCCAAAACACCCGCCGGAACAATACTAAGCCCAATCCCACAAGCAGCAGTCCTCTTAATAAACTCACGCCGGTTCAAACCATCTTTCGTTCTCATTGCAGTGCCACCTCTTTCTTCCTGAACTGCTCTAACAGTCAGGTCGGTTATAGACAATCACCCGTTGTGCTCTCAAGAGCCACCATTCAGTATATCGACCCTTGAACCCGTAAACAACCCCGCCGTGGGCCAATTTTTCATAATCGGATATTCTATCCGCCTCGCCGACCATATTCAGCCCCGCAATTTATTGCGTGGTTCCCTCCTCACTAACTTATAAAACGATGAATCTGAAATATGCAATCCGCCCCACGTTCCGTGTATTCGCACTGTTGGGCAAGCGTTTCGGACGAATTGAGCCGGCGGTTAATACTTCTTTCTAAATCTCGCTGCCGGGATGTTCATGAGTTTACGGTATTTTGCAACCGTTCTTCTGGCGAGGTTTTCGATGCCTGCTTCGGCCAGTTTCTTGCGGATTTGGTCGTCGCTCAGCGGTTTGGCCTTGTTCTCGGCGTCAATAATCTGCTGCAATTTCCCCCTTATCGCCTCCCAGCTTCGAGCCCGCCCGTTTGCATCCTCCATCCCGCCGCTGAAGAACTTCCGCAAAGGCAAAACCCCCGATGCGTACTGCATATACTTGCCCGCCACCGCGCGCGATACCGTCGCCAGGTGCACGCCGACCTCATCGGCTACTTTGGACATCGGCAGCGGATGAAGGTACAACTGCCCCTTCTCGAAGAAATCCTTCTGATACTTGACGATGGCCCTGGTTACTCGCAGCAGCGTGCTCTTCCTCTGTTCGATGGCGTCTATAATCCATTGGGCCGAGCGGATGTTGTTCTGGAGGAACTTCTTTGTGTTCTGCCCGACGCCGGTATCCCGAACCATTTTCGAGTAGTAGTCGCTCACTCGCAGACTCGGCATGCTCGAATCGGCCAGCCGGACAGTGTATTCCCCCGCCTTTTCAGACTCCTCAACGATCACGTCCGCGCTAACGGGATGATTTCGGTGGTGCCCGATCTGCAGGCCGGGCGAAGTGTCGAGCTTGCTCATATGCTCAACGGCGCGATTAACCGCTTCGATACTGCAGTGCATTTTTCTGGCGATATGGGGCAGCCGATTATCGAGAAGGGCTTCCATGTGATCCGTCACAAGCCGAATCTCAAAACTCATATCCTCGCTGCTCTGCGCCA
Source organism: Sedimentisphaerales bacterium (assembly GCA_030603595.1). GTDB lineage: Bacteria > Planctomycetota > Phycisphaerae > Sedimentisphaerales > Anaerobacaceae > JAFGCD01. The sequence goes on from JAUVXL010000058.1 coordinate 14,053, forward strand.
TCTGGATGAGCAGGCAGTCTCGCAGGTCTCTCGCCCCGACCCCCGGCGGCTCCAATTGCTGGACGAGATACAGGGCTTCTTTCAGGTCGTCGAGCGTGAAATCGTTTTTGTCCTTGTTGTGGAGTTGTTCGAGGCGAACGGTCAGGTATCCCCTCCGGTCGATGTAGTCTATGATCATATTGCCGGCTTTCTTAACGGCCGGCTCGGCATCGACAAATCGCCACTGCTCAGCGAGATGATCGTGCAGTGACTGCGGCGGTGCGGCGGTGTTCTTAATTGCTTCGAGTTTTCTGTCGGGCTCATCGCTTCGAGCGCGCCTGCGGTAGGGCCCGGCCTGATTCATATAATCCCTATAATCGTGAGAGTCGTCGTTGATGCTGTCAAGTCTCTCGAAGTCCTCGACCTTGTTGTTGTCGGTATCGACGACGAGGTCCTTTTCGCTCATATCCTCGCTTGCCTCGTCGGTGGACTGCTGATCGTCGCTCTCGCCTTGTTCGGCGTCCTGGGGCTCGGCCAACTCCAGGACCGGATTGCTGTTAAGCTCCTGCTCTATTCTCTCCTGCAGTGCGAGGATGGGAAGCTGGAGAATCTCCATAGACTGGATCATGTGCGGAGCGAGCTTGAGCCGCTGCTCCATCCGCAACATTCCCCGCATCTCCATCTTCATAGAAGCACCTGCATAAAATCTATTACTCTTACTATTTGGCCTCTCCTCCTGTGCCCAACCACCCGCATCATATCATAAGCGCACAAAGTGATTTCGTCAAGAAATGATAGCCAATTGAGAAAAACCTGATGATCCCAGCCAACAAACCAAACATGCTTGAGAGGCGAGAAGGAAACTACGCACAATTTGAAAATTTGGCAGAACTTTTGATTTTCCGCCGGGGATTTCGAGCCTGTTTTTCGCACTGTAGAGTAGAGACGTCTCTAAAACGTCAGAAAGGTGTCTTTTCCTGTATTCTGAGGTACTTTGAAGGTTGCAGAAATGGAGAATTTATGGTATAGTGGATTCTCAGCAGAACCCGCGAAATCCCGACGGCATCGGGATGGCTGTTTTTTGCAGGGGCAAATCATGAAAACGGAAATAAGCATTAGGCGGTCTTTGGCGGTTTTAGTTATTCTTATTTCAACTGCTTCTTTGCTGCAGGCTGAGGTCATTACGTTTGATCCTCCTTTGATACCAGGCGGGGTTACGTCGATGGACGATTGGTTTGAACAAGGTATTCTTTTCACCGGGCCAAATGGATTTTCTCAATATGATTCCGGGCGTAGTGCGACCCCGGATAATGGGTCTGCGTATCTCCACTTTGCTAAAGGGCCTGCGCAAACTCTAACGTTTAGTTTTGTAGATTCCACACCATTTACATTGATTAGTGTGGACCTTGCGGAATATAGCACGCGTTTTGCCGAGCGTATGAATGTAAGATTTGATTGCCATAAAACCGACGGCACGGTTCAAACCTCGAGCTTTGCCCTTGACGGGCTAATTGACGGGCCCGGCGGAATTTCGGATTTTGAGACATTTACATTTGGGCCCGAGTTTACAGAGATTAGCTACGTTAAAGTGCCTACAACTACTTATTCGATGGATAATGTGATGTTTGTACAGTTGCCAGGCTACGAGACGCTAATTGGGCTTGAAATAACAGGGCCTAATAATGTCGAGGAAACAGCTTCAGGAAATTATAATGCTATCGCTCTTTTTGAGAGTGGTAATACATTGAATGCAACTTCAGCCGCAGCATGGTCGCTTGACCCAAATATTCATGCAAGTATTGATGACAGCGGATTATTGAGAACCGAAGATATAAACGTGGCGGAAGATGTCACTATTTATGCTCAGTACAACAAAGGCGATGTAACGTTGAATGCAGAGATATTGGTTCGTATCTATCCGCACACACCGCGCACACTGCATGTCCCCGAGCAGTATAACACTATTCAGGAAGCCATAAACCAAAGCCTTATCGGAGACGAGATTATCGTTCAGCCGGGAAGGTACTATGAAAAGATTAACTTCAAAGGCAAGATAATAACTCTCCGCTCCACCGACCCGACAGATCCCAATGTCGTCGCCGCCACAATCATTGACGCCTCACCCTATGGCTCCGTAGTCACTTTTGCCGGCCAGGAATTGCCGGATTGCGTGCTTTCCGGTTTCACTCTCACCAACGGTACTGGAACTTCGGGCGGGGGCGGCGGTATCATCGGTCATGGCGCCCGGGCCACAATCGAATACAACATCATCTCGGGCAATATAATAACCGCCTATTGGTTTCTAAGCAGTGCCCGGGGAGGAGGCCTCTTTGATTGTGACGGTATTATTCGATATAATATAATTTCTGAAAATGAAGGTCATTGCAGCGACTCAATTCCTGCCGGCGGAGGACTTTATGGCTGCGACGGCATAATTCATAATAATCTTGTCGCAAGTAACGAAGCTTCCGGATTCGGAGGCGGCAGGGGGGGCGGATTCTGCAATTGTAATGGCTACATTCTCAACAATACGGTTGTCGGGAACTACGCGGATGAAGGAGGTGCATTTAATAACTGTGCCGGAATTATAGAAAACTGTATCGTTTGGGACAATTCGTCCGACCAGATCCACGAGACTTCGATTGTCAGATATAGCGATGTGCAGGGTGGCTGGCCCGGTTTGGGCAATATTGATGTCGATCCCTGCTTCGCCGATCCGGACTATGGCGACTACCGCCTAAAATCCCAAGCAGGCAGATACGATTCTACGACCCAAACATGGGTCTATGACGATGTAACCAGCCCCTGCATTAATGCGGGTGATCCAATGTCCCCTATCGGCCAAGAACCTTTTCCTAATGGTGGGGTTGTCAATATGGGGGCGTACGGAGGAACTGCCGAGGCGAGCAAGTCATACTCTGGGAAACCACCGTGCGAGACTATCGTTGCAGGTGATGTGAATGGGGATTGCATCATAGACTTCCGGGACTTTATGATAATGGCTCTGCATTGGTGTGAGGATAATAATCCCTAAATAGTTCTTGTTGCGGAAACAGTGTTTGTCATTCCTGCGAAAGCAGGAATCCATTTTTTCGGCGTGGACCCCTGCTCCCCGATCGGGGTCGAGGACAAGCTTCGCAGGGGTGACATCGGCGATTTCGGCTTTCCGCAACAGAAACTAAATAGCCAATTTCCTGGTCGTCTGCATCGTAGCAGAGTAGTGGATGAAGGAGGGTAGTTGAGTCCGCCACGGACGGACCTTGCAGTTGCCGGTCGTGTACACAATCGCTCAAAGTTGCCTCGCTTCATTCTGTAAGGCGGTGAGTGCTATAGTGCCCATCCCTTTCTGTAGAGGCAGTGGGTGTATTGATTGGCTTGGGGGATGTTTGTGCAGGTCATGCTCGGGCCGTCCCACATCAATTTTCCCCCTGTTCTTACGGCTATATTGCCGGCTAACATGGCTTCGGTGAGGTGGCCGGCGAAGTCGAAGTTGGCGGTTGTTGGCTTGCCGGTCTTGCATGCCTCGATCCATTCGGCGTGGTGGCCGGGCGAGCGGGGGATGGTCTTGGGGGGCTGGTTGTACTCTTTCATCTTGGCCTCGGGGATGATCCGCGGGCTTGCGGCGCACCAGCCGGGTGCGAGGATCTTTCCCTTACTGCCGACAAACAGACTGCCGCCGTCGTTGTCTCCGATTCGGCGGCCTTCTTCGAGTTCGGCCGGTCGCGGCGGCTCGTTGCCGCCGTCGTACCAGGTCAGGGTAACGGGCGGCATATCGCCGCGGGCGGGGAATTCGTAGCGGACAATCGCTTTCGTTGGGCCTGTTTCTTCGTTGCAGCCTTGTTGCGATATCAACTCGACGCTCTTCGGGTAGCGCAGCTTGAGGGCCCAGAAGATGGGCGAGGAGTTATGGATGCCCATATCGCCGAGCGGCCCTGTGCCGAATGCCCACCAGCCCCGCCATTTGAATGGGACATAAGCGGGATTGTAGGGGCGATTCGGGGCCGGACCGAGCCAGAGGTCCCAGTCGAGCGAGTCGGGAGCGGGCGGGGTATCTTTCGGTCGGCCGACGCCTTGCGGCCACCAGCGGGCGGGCCTGTCGGTCCAGCTATGAACCTCGCGGACCTCGCCGATAGCGCCGTCCCATATCCACTCGCAAAGCCTGCGAATACCCTCGCCGGAATGGCCTTGGATGCCCATTTGCGTGGCGACCTTGTGTTCGCGTGCGGCCTGGGCGAACTTGCGGGCCTCATAAACCGTGTGCGTCAGCGGTTTTTCGCAATAGACGTGCTTGCCCATCTTGATGGCGGTTATGCTTGCGATGGCGTGGACGTGGTCGGGAGTCGCGACCATGACGGCGTCGATGTCCTTTTGCTTATCGAGCATTTTGCGAAAGTCCCGATACTGTTTGGCCTTGGGGTAGCGTTTGAACGTTCCGGCGGCGCGGTTCTGGTCCACATCGCAGAGGGCGACGATGTTCTGGCTTTCGAGTTGTTGCAGATCAGAGGCGCCCTGGCCGCCAACGCCGATGCCGGCTATATTGAGCTTCTCGCTCGGCGGCGTATTGCCCGCCCCGCCCAGAACGTGGCGTGGAACAATCGTGAACGCTGCAGCCGCAGTTAGGCTCTCCAGAAAACCACGGCGAGATATGTTTATCTGTCCTCTGGGGGCCGTTTTGATGCGATCCTGCATATTGCTGTCTCCTCGAAAAATGTAAAGCTGATGAGCCCGGCAATTTAGCAGGGCGCTATCCAAGCTCGCGTTTCGCGCATTCGACAATGCGATCAATTTCGCGGGCCAGGTCTTCGTCTATTGGTTCGACTTTATGGGTCTCAAGGATGCGATTGACCTCGCAGGCGGCGCGGTCGGCCATTGAAGTGCTTCCCTGGTTTTCCCATCGGTCCCAGGTTTCTCTTGTCCAGGCCGGGCCGGGGAGCCAGAGTTCCCGGCGAAAGTGCTTTACCGTATGCTCCTCTGCCAGAAAATTCCCAGCCGGGCCAACCTTGCCGACAACATCCGTCGCCACTTTCTCTTCATCGACGTCGAAGCCCCGGACGATTCGCTTGACGTATTCGGCGGCCTCGTTATCGAGATACAGCCACAGTAAGCCAGCCGCGTGGTCGGTGCCGCATATACCGCAGTGGCCGAAGGTATCGGCCCCGGCCAGTGCGCCGAGAAGCAGCGAAGTGCCTTTCTCGATGCCTGCTTGGGCGTCGGGGAGCTTGGCGTCGGTCAGGCCGACGTTGATATAGACGGGAAACCCGTAGTGCCGGGCCATCTGGACCATCGCCACAGCCATCAGGCCCTGCTCCGGCGAGCCGAACGAACAGATGCTCGTCCGCGGGTCCATAATATGCGGTATCCCGCCGTATGTAATCGGCGTGCTCGGTGCAAATAGCTGGACTACCACGACGCCGGCCAGAATCTCTGCGTTTTCCTGGGCCAACGTTCCCGCTAAGGTCCCGGGCGCTGTAGCCGATGTCATTGCCATCGGGCCGATGCTGACGGGCTGGCCCGCCTGGGCGAATTCCCTGAGGATGTCCAAGCCGTCTCGCGGTAACTGCAGCGGGCTGATCGGTTCGAGGAACGCCTCGACCATCGGCCGATCGCGGAGTGCTTCGGCGCCACCGGCGACGGCGCGGTATATCTGAAGAATGTATTTTGCTGTCCTGCCGTTCTTGACCCAGCATCGTGTCGGCTTGATCGTGCCTTTTACGAGTTCGCCGGTGAGGAATACATCGCGCCACGCCTCCGAGACCTCCTCGGGTTGGGCCATTGAGCCTACTATGGTGATGTTGCTCAGGGCATCGCCAAGTTTTATCGCTTCGCGCGCATCGTTTATCGTGGCGGCGCGGCGCAGGTGCGTATCGGTATCGATCCAGCTATACTGGCCGGGGCTGCTCATCAGCACGAGGTCGCCGCAGCCGAGCCTCGCCGTTCGCTGCGAGTCCCTGCCGTAGAGGATGTACTTCTTGGCCGCCTGCTCGATACTCTCGACCACCAGCTTCTCGGACAGGCGGGCAATTTTGGCATCCTTATCCACCATAGCCCCGGCCTGGGCCAGTAGATCCAACGCTCCATCGTGATGCACCATCACGCCGGTATCGCGCAATATCTTCATCGTGCCATCGTGGATAGTCTGTATCTCTTTCTCGGACAGTGCGTCTATGTTTATTTTTGCCATAATCTTGGAGCCTGTGACCAAGTGAGGTCTCACGGGCCCTTGGTTCCCTGGATTCCCGCTCCCCGATTGGAGTCGAGGACAAGCTTCGCGGGAATGACAGAGGGAGGTCTTCATTCTTCTTAGCCGCTCTTACTCTGCGCGGGCGATGCTCGATTTACCCCTGGGTTTTGCCTTTGAGCCATAGCTCGATTGGTGTTTTCACATCTTTTGGCCGGAAGGGCAGTTCGACTTTTCGACCTGTCCCCGCGGATTGGTAGCCAGCGTAGAGCACCTCCTGTACGAGACGGCCGTCTTCGCCGGTCGCCTGCGGCTCTTCTTTGCCGCGGACGCAACGGGCGAAGTGGCGCATCTCCTGCGGGAAGCCGTAGTTCCAAAGCTCGTCGAAGACCGGATACGTCCAGCCCTTGGTCGAGGGCGCTTTTTCCACCGCGTAGCCGTAGCCGGTTTCGCTGTAGGTCGGCAGCGCGTTGCCCATGTGCAAATCGGCGTAGGTGACTCCGCCTTCACCATAGACCTCGATGCGGTCCTCCATACCGCCTCGGCGGGCCCAGCTATCTTCGATAAGCCCCACTGCGCCGCCGGCGAATTCGATAATGCAAACCGAGTTGTCCTCGCCTTTGGTCTTTTCTGTGTGGACATGCGTGCCCATCTGGCAATAGACGTTTTTGATTTCGGGCCGATCCAGGAACCAATAGCAAAAGGCGATGCCGTGGCAGCCCATGTCCATGAATACCCCCCCGCCGCTCTTTTCGACGTCCCAGAACCACGGGGCGTGCGGGCCGAAGTGCTTCTCGCTCTGCTTGACCATATAGACCTTGCCGAACGCACCCTGGTCGGCCATTTCCTTGGCCTTGACGTATTTGGGCGTAAAGAAAAGCTCCTCGGCGTACAACAGCAGGACGCCTTTTTTCTTGCACGTATCGATCATCTCGTCGGCCTCTTCGAGCGTCATGCAAAGGGGCTTTTCGCAGACGACATGCTTGCCCGCGTTGGCGATGTCGATTGTCATCTGCGCGTGCAGGTTGTTCGGCGCGGTGATTGTAACCATCTCGATATCGTCTTCGGCCAGCATCTCTTTGTAATCGGTGAAGGCGCGAGGCATGTCGTATCTCTTGGCAAGCTCGGCAGCGTGCCCCGGCGTCGGCGAAGCGACCGCCACGACCTCGGCAGCATCCGGCACCGCTTTGATAGACCAGGCATGAATGTCCCCCTGGAATTGCGAACCTATTACTCCAACTTTAACCGGTCCCTTCTTGGCCATAGTATCTCGACCTCCTGTCGTTCTTTAGTATAAGGCTTCTGCAAAATTGCAGGTTAGGCCTACTTAACAAAAGAAAAAATCATTTCCTGATTTTTTCTTTTTAACGGCAACGTCTTCTTTCTAAGCGGCCAAGTGATTATTGAAGAAAATCACAAAGAAGATTTTCT
>JAUVXL010000153.1 GCA_030603595.1 Sedimentisphaerales bacterium
GCCAGGTGCAGGACTCCACGTCGGTTTTCTTGCTGATTAGATGATAAACCGGCAGAGACCGCATCAGATCCGTGCCGTACTCGACCACCTCGGTGACGCCGGGCTGCACCGCACCGTGCCAGGCGGGGACCCCGTCGTAAACGAAATATGCGAAATTGGGAACCGGGTCGTCGTCATAAGGGCCTGTTATGCTCGCCCCGGTACTGTCCACCGCCGTTATACGATAGCGTACGAGCAACCGGTTTGTCTGAATCGTTCCGTCAAGCACGACAGTGTAAGTGTCGTCGCCGGCCTCTTCGTCCCCTCCCATGCCGTCGTCTGTCATCGATAACGAGGTCCATGCCAAAGCGTATGACCTATCAGTCAAGGTGACATAGTTGCCCGGCTCGACAAGCTGGTAGTCGAGCGTAACGGCGGCGATACCATCTGAATCGGTTACTTTCACTGTTATCTTCACGTCCTCGCCTGCCTGGGGCTCCTCCGGAAGATGCTTGACTTGACGCATGTGCGGGGGCAAATTATACACAGGCGCGATAGAATTCTTCCCGGCGGGAGTTGGATAGCGCGATCGCCACGAGCCTCCGAGGTCGTTGTCAACAAACGGATTGAGAAGTTGAATTGAGTGCCCGGTTCCGTTTGCCGGGTCAGTGTCGGGTACCGAATCGCCGACCGTAGGCCAGGGAAAACCGAGCTGGTAATCGACCTGATCGATCTCGTTGCCGTCGGCGTCGCAGAGCTCGACCCTCTCGCCGCTGTTGCTCAGCTTGCCCGTGCAAGGTCCATAAAGCAACCAGGAAAACGCCCCATATTTGGCTCGAATCCGATCGGGATTCTGTGCTACAACAATATAGCCGCCTGCCGAGAGAGTCGTATCCGCCGGGAACTGGTATGTGATGCCGGAACGAAAGTACCAGTTCGAGATATCCACATCTTCCGTTGTCCTATTGTGCAATTCTACAAATTCAAGAGGGTCGGTCTTGACATCGTGGTCGAAATTGAGCTCATTGATTACAACCGCAACCCCGGATTTGCCCCAGTTCTCCGCCAGAGCAGCGAAGTCGCCCATATTGACCCCGTCGCTGCCGATGATATCGCCCTGACTGCCTGCAGGGTTGAGCCAATGCTGAGCAAGTGTCCAAACGTCGTCAAAGTCGATCGAGCAATCCCGGCTCAGATCGCCCTTTGGGCAGTCGCTCCCCACGGCAATGGCCGCAGAGGCCAATAATATCAGCAGGCACACTCGAAGAAGTCTGTGCATCTAATACTTCCTAATTTCCAAGGCTCTGTCGATTCCGACGACAATCCTTGCCACCATCAAATAATAATTATAACAAAGTCGCCTAATTCTGTCAACGCCGCAGCACAGCATAGGCCCCGAGGCCTCAACTGCCCGGAGATGGAGCGGCATTAGTCCAGTTGTTCGGGTCGTTTCCATATAGCTTGGCCGCTATCCGATTCAGCGAATCACCGCCGCCGTCGGCTTCGGTCGGCCAGAGGTCGACACCACCCGGCGAGTCGCTCGAATGAGCGCCGTCACTGTAAGTAACCCTGTCAACTCGAATGTAGTGCTGCCGGCCATACTTGTCTTCGTCGCCGGGCATGCTAAGTTCAAGCTTTTCGCCGCCGTTGTCCAACTGCCCCTCGTAAGGACCGAAAATCTTCGCTGCAGGAACATCATCATAACGCTCCGTAAAAGCGTTTACGTCTCTTACTACAACTATATGGCCGCCTGGGGCTATCGTCACATCATCAGGCCAATCGGGGAAAGTGTAATCGATTCCTTCAGTGAACTTCCACGCCAAGAGCTTATCCTCACGCCACAGCTTCACCGGCTCATCGGTAACATTTTCAAGCTCGATGTACTCATACTTGTCGTTGCCGTAAATGCCCCCGATAGGCCAGTCGGGATGGTACATAATCTCGTTGATCACTATAGGCCCGACAGCAGGATACGCATTCTCATCGTCTGGCGTGTTATAGTCCAGCGGCACAAAGTTGTAAGTGCCGGTGCTCGCCTTGAAGTATCTGCCGAAAGATACCCCCGTCTGTGAGGCGCCGAAGTCTTCCGATTCACGGTAGCCGGTAAGAATGTCGGTATGGGCCGAAGTCAGATGAGCCTCCTCGCCGTTCGCGCTGAATCCAAACCCCTTGAGGCTGCCCGGATCGTCGCTGTCGTCGCCGAAATGAAGGTCTTCGTAGAACACCATGTAGTCATAGGCGAGAATCCTCGTATTGGAAGCGATCCGATATTTCCTCAGGTTGGATTGGCTGTCGCTAAGATACCAGCCTCCAATTTGAACCGATTTATCTGTTGTATTGTAAAACTCTATCCAGTCCGGGGCGTCGCCGTGGGAATGCGCCATTATTTCGTTAATCACCACGCCCCCGGGCGCCGGGACAATCATACTGTCGTCCCATCCCGGCGAGCCGCCCGGAAACGCGCTCGCCCGCCACGAACTCTTTGCGTCCCAGCGATCCAGCGGATCGCCGACCCCGGCAAATTCATGCTCGCCCAAAGCACGGTTGTAGATGCGAACATCATCGATAAGACCATCCCAATACGCCGCACTGGAATGATCGTAACCGATGTACGCCTCATGTTCGACTCCTTCATATCCAACCGAAGAAACGCTGCCCTTGAACTCGCCGTCAACGTATATCTTCAAATCCGAACCGTCGTTCGTCCCGGCAATATGGCGCCACTCGTTCTTCGTTATTGAATTCAGCGAAGCGACCAGCACCACGTCGCCGCGACCCTGCACGATTATCGCGAATGTAGGCTTATTTTCAACTACATTAAAACGGTAGCCCTCATTCAGCGACGTATGTTGCATGACTATTGGGCTGTTCACTCCCCCGGAGATATTGAGATTTACCCAGGCCTCCACAGTCATGTCAGTTCCCGCTAAAGTGTTGTGGCTGGGTAACGAGACATAATCTCCGTCCCCGTCAAAGCTCAATGCGCCGTCAATCCATCCGTCTGTCCAGGCTGCGCCCCCATGCAGAGTGCCGTCGTGGCCGCCGACGCTGTCCGCAGCCGTCGCGCCAAAGCCGTCATCCAGCTTCCAGTGGGAAACCAGCCCGAGGTCAGGACGATAAACCTTGCTGTCGGTCGGGTCCACAATCGTTAGTGAAAAGCCCCCGCCATCCGTAATATCGTACCAGCCGTCCTTGTACCTGAAGCTCTGGATCGTCTTGCCCAAAGCGTCCACAAGCGTAACACGCTCGCCGCCGTTGTTCAGCTTGCCGGAGTACTCGCCCGCAAGGATGCCCGAATGGCCCGCATATTCCCTTGAGAACACCTCCTGATTTCGCGCGACAAGAGCGAATTCATCCGGAGGAAGCTCAAGGTCGCCGAAGGTGAAGTCGATTCCGTTTGTGAAACTAACCAGGCTCAGGTTGATCGGGTCGGGCCCGATGTTCCAGAGTTCGACGAATTCCTTGTTGGGGTCATTCGGGTCGCCCGTGGCCTGTGGATGGTACATTATTTCATTAATTCGCAGGTTCGAGCCGACCGGCCCCACTGCGTAAACCGCGTCGTTTAGCGCGCTCCACGTGCTGCCGCTCTTGGCCCGCGCCTTGACGTGCGTGCTGTGGCTGAGGTTGAACGAACCGGAATATGTCATAGCATGCGCCGTGTCCACCGCTCCGCCGGGCAGACGCGGATCGTTGCCGTCGATTGTATAGTAAATCGTCCCTGACCCGGCTGTTATCGCCAGCGAGTCCGTAGATGAAACGTGGCCGCCGTGTTGAGGCGCCCCGTTGACATAGAAAGCCGGTGCATCGACACTTGGGTACAACCCCATGCCGGTGAGAATACCCAGAACGTCCTCCGATCTCTGCGGGAAGAAGTTGGCGAGCTTGTCGTCCTGGACGGCCTTCCAGTCCGAGCGCGTGTTCGCAACGGTCTCTCGGTTGTCGCCCCACCTCGCCGATTCAGCGACAATCGCCCGATCGGCAGTAACCATTCGCGCCCTCCACATATCGGCGGTATTCGGGTGCGTCATCACGCCATTGTTGAAGAATTGCTTATGCACTATGTCGGCAAACCGGATTAGATACTCGGCGTTCCCATCGAGATACGCATGAATCGACGATGGACTGTCGCCGACTTTGCCGTTGATGTCGCCGGCATTAATATCTTTATCTATTGCGTGCTCGGCGTCCCACGTATGAAAACGCCACTTTCCATCGGGGTGATTGCTGCGACAAGTTGCGTACCAGTTCTTATGAGGCCAGTCCGTGTTGCCGCCATACCAGTTCGATATCAGATACGTGATGAAGTTATCGACATCGAGAACCGCGCACAGCGAGTCATATTTTGCTAAGTCGGTCGGATCGGAACTCACTGTGGCGGCGGCACTGACCATCTGGCCGTAACTACTAAATGCGTGGCCATAAACGTCAAAAGCGTTGTTAACAGCGTAATCGGGGTCGTCTGTGCCGTGCTTAATCGCGTCGTATTCATCGCTGTCGCCTCCGAATACCTCCGCCGCCCAATTATGGTCCGGACGCTCGTGGAAGTAATACATCCCCCAGTGCAGGCCGTTAATAAAGAGGTATCCATGAATCCCATGTGGCGAATAACCGCCCATTGCATTGTGGAGGTCGGACATGTACTGGTCCTGAATGTAAACCACATGGTCACGCTGGTCTAAGTTCGGATGGAGCCACGAATGGTTCAACACCGCGTCGAAGACAATACTGTCGAAGCTCTCTATCGGAGAGTCGGCAAAGACCTTGAAGTTCAGCTTCGACGGTCCGCCTGTGTATGTCCCGTCGTCAAGAGTGGGCTTGAAGCGAGGCCGCATCGACAGCTTATAAGACTTCCATCGGTCCAGGCTCGTTCCGCCCCCCGTCGCCCCGCCCGCCATCGCCACGGCGCAATTCGCCTGGACCGATTCACCGCTGACAGGGTCGATAAACTCCACCGACGCCCTCTTCTCAGTTGCCTCATCGACTTGATAAGTCAGTTGCTCATTCAGGTAAATACCGTTGAGACTGAAAAAGTCGTCTCTACTCACCACAAGAGACATCGTCGGCGCCGCCAGCAAATCAGGCGCCGAAAAGCGGTCGCTTGGAGTAAGGTGGTTTACGATGTCCGGATCGATCTGATAATCGCCGTCCACAATCGCCCCTCGGCTATTGTTCCACCGGTCCGGGTAGCCGGAAGGAATTATCTGAGCGCCCGTGGACGGATTCGTTGCCTGCTGCAGGACGTCGGCGGGGAAGATATAAGTCTGCGCGTCGATATTGGTGTGTTTCCAGCCGTTTTTAGCAGCAACCGCCCGCAAACACGTCGTTGTCGTGATAGGGACGCCGCTGACATATAGAGTGCCCGTCGGGATGTCCGCCTCCAGATTGAATGGGCTCGACCCATCCAGCGTATAATATATCTCGGCTCCTTCGGTCTCCGTGGTGATAAGCACCGAGAAAGGCGCATAGTAGAATCCGCGGTCGTAGCTGAATTTCGTATCGGCAACCTCACCGAGGTAGGCCCCCAAATTTGCCGATCTCGGGGTCGCTCTGCCAAAGAAACGCCAAGTATCGTTGGCGTCGGGATACCGCCCGTATGATATGTCCGGGTCCTGTTTGGGGAATTGGATACTGTCTATGAAGACCCCGTTTGTGTCGAAAAGCCCCACCTCCTCGCCGCTGTCCGCATTCAATTCGAAGTCCGCGTGCAGGCCGGAGGGGGCCGTAACGTCGTTGTCCGCCCATATCAGCAGATACGCGCCGGGCATGATCAGCGTTTCATTAATATTATCAGAGGGGATTTGCCATTTTGTTGGGTTGTCAAGGTTGTCCGTCAGGTGCATCCCGGCCATATAGAAGCCTACCTCCCCGGCATTATATATCTCTATCCAGTCGTCATATTGCCCCTGGGGATCCCGTATTGTTTGGCTGTTGGACGCCATAACCTCGTTGATCACCAGGTTTATCCCCGTTTGAGACCACGTCCCCGCCAAAATCGCAAAATCCCGCTCTTCCACTCCGTTAAGACGGTCGAGGTCCGCAGGATACCCTTGTGGATACAGCCACTGTGCCGCCATCGCCTGCAAATCGGCAAAATCCACTGTACAGTCCCCGGTCAAGTCGCCCTTGGGGCACTCGCCTATCGCCGGGCTAACCAATGATATGACCAGCACGAATAATGCCGTTTTTGCAGATCCGGGCATCTAATGTATCCTTCCTCGCACAATCCAAAGGGGCAAAACGACCCCTAATACCAAGACTTATCGGGCGTTAGGCCCAAAAAGACACAACACCACCAACTACCGCCTATCTTAACATATTCGACCAACTTCGTCAATGTCTTTCACCTGAAATTAGCTCTTGCTAACCTTAAATAGGCGATTTGCGAGCTGAAAGTTCGCGCTGGTGCTCAGAAATCTTCAGCATATACGGCATACCTGCGCCGTATATGACGTATTCCCAGAGATTCTACTGTCCGGGTGAAGGGTTCTCTGCAGTCCAGTTATTCGGGTCGTTGCCGTAAAGACTTGGTGCTACACGAGTTAGCGACTTGCCTTGGCCGTCGGCCTCTGCCGGCCAGAGGTCAACACCGCCGGGAGCATCGTCGTGATGGGACCCGTCGCTGTAAGCGACCCTGTCGATGCGAATGTAGTGCTGTCTGCCGAATCGGTCCTTATCGCCGGGCATACTAATTTCAACGCGTTCACCGGCATTATTCAGATTGCCGTCATAAGGGCCGAAAATCTTTTCTGCCGGCACGCTCGGATACCGCCACGTAAACGCATTGACGTCTCTGACTACAACAATATAGTCGCCGGCCGCTATCGTCACATCGTCGGGCTCATTGGGGAAGGTAAAATCTATCCCGTCGGAGAACTCCCACGGCAAGGCCTTATCCTCGCGCCACAGCCTCACAGGCTCATCGGTGATATTCTTAAGCTCGATATACTCATATCTGTCGTTAGCGTACGAGCCGCCGGTAGGCCAGTCGGGTTGGTACATAATCTCGCTTATCACGATCGGGCCGACCTTCGGGTAATTATTCCCCCAACCGGGGCTGATCTCCATTGGAACAAAGTTGAAGCTGTCGGTGCTTTCCTTATAGTATCGCCCGAAGGATATATCCCGCTCCGAGGCCCCAAAGTCTTCCTCCGCCCTAAAGCCCATGAGAACACCCGCTTGCGCAGAGCTCAGATACACCTCGTCCCCATTCTCGCTCAGGGCAAAGGGTGTAATTCGCCCTGGGTCCGTGCTCAATTCCCCGAAAGTCAGGTGTTCATAAAAGACCAGGTATTCCCCTGTATTGATCGTTGTTCCGGCTGCTATCTTATACTTCATTATATCGAAAAAACTATCGCTAAGATACCAGCCGCCGATGTCGATTTGAGAATCGGTGGGGTTATATAGCTCAATCCAGTCCATATCAAGGTCGTGCGCATGCGCCAGCGTCTCGTTAATCACCACGTCGCCGGGATTCGGGACAATACCGCTGTCGTCCCAACCGGGCGAGCCGAGCGGGTACGCGCTCGGACGCCAGGAACCCTTATCGTTCCAACGTTCCGTCGAATCGGACGTGACCAGAAGTTCGTATTCGCTCAACGCCCGGTCGTACACTCGAACATCGTCGATAAGGCCGTCCCAATACACCGACCCGAAATGATCGTAGCCAATAGCGCCCTCATGATCCACACCCGTATATCCTTCCGTTGGAACGCTGCCCTTTAACTGCCCGTCAACGTATATCTTCAACTCTGAGCCGTCATTCGTACCGGCGATATGATGCCACTGGTTGCGGGTTATTGTATCGGGCGAATCCGCCTGAATCGTCCTGCCGCGAGGTCTTGCAATAATAGAGAATGAGGGCTTATCCTCGAAAACATGCAGACGGTAACCTTCCCTAACCAAAGTATGCTGCATCACTATGGGATTCAAGTCTTCTCCTGCAGAATCATTCATACGCACCCATGCCTGGACTGTCAGATTCTCTCCGGCTAAGGTGGCAAGGCTGGGAAAGGAAACATAATCCCCGGCCCCGTCAAAGCTTAGCGCCCCGTTAATACGCCCGTACGTCCACGCCACGTCCCCGTGCAATGTGCCGTCGTTGCCGCCGACGCTGTCTGTAGCACTGGCGCCCGAGCCCTCGTCAAACATCCAGTATGCAGCCAGTCTGTTGTCCCATTCGTATGCAACGCTGTCGCTCGGGTTTCTTATCGTGAGCGTGAATCCATCCCCGTCCGTCGGATCGTACCAGCCGTCTCTATATCTGAAGCTCAGAATCTTCTGGCCCACGGCATCGGCAAGTTCGACTCGTTCGCCGGCGTTGTCCAGCCTGCCGGAGTACTCCCCGGCAATAATCCCGGATGCGCCCTGATAGTGTTCCTCGAATGCCGCCTCGTTCCTGACGACCAACACATACTCGCGAGGGCCAAGCTCAATATCGCCGAAAGTAAAGTCGATGCCATTGGTGAAACGCACCAGATTGAGATTGATGGACTCGCTGCCGATGTTTGTCAACTCGATGAATTCTCTGTTGGGATCCTCCGGGTCGCCCCAATCAAGCGGATGATACATCATCTCCGTGATACGCAGGCTCTCGGCAACCGCTCCCACAGCATAGACTGCCTCTGCCAAAGCGCTCCACTCGTTGCCGCTAACCCACACACGCGCCCTGATGATTGTGCTGATTGCAATATGGATTGGTCCGTTGTAGAGCTTGGCCGAGGCGCTGACACTTCCACCATGGGCCCGAGGATCGGACCCGTCGTCGGTGTAGTAAATCCTGTCTCCGGACCCGCTCAACTCCAAATCGAACGGACCGCTCACATTCGAGCCCGCCCTGCTCAGCGATGGCGGCTCGATGTTCGGATACCACCCTACAGCCCTAAGTTGACCCAGCACAACATTTGTTCGAGTTGGGATATAGCTGTCCAAGAGTTCGTTTATCTCGGGCCGCCAATGGTCGTTTCGTGTGAATGGAGAGGACTGCTTCGCGTCGCCCCACCTCGCCGACTCCGCGATAATCGCCAATTCAATCTCCTCGATGCGCTTGCTAATGTGTGCATCAACCACACTCGGCGTCATCAGCCCGCCGTTAAAGAAGTGCTTATAGACGTGATCGGCAAAATGCATCCGGTAGTCGGCATTCTGCACGGCGAGCTGCTCGTGCAGCCAATGAGGATTGAAGTATTTCCACTGGGCGCCCGCCGTAGTGAACGGAGTAACCATGTTGAGTTCACTATTACTTACGCCTATCGTGTGCTCGTTGTCATGATGCAGGAAATCCCAGCCGGTCGGGTTCTCTCGATTATAGATGCAGTAGATGTTGTTGGGTATGTTCCCGAAACGCGACCCGGGGCCGTCTCGGTCGCCGGTGTAGTATTCGACGATCATAAAATCGATCAGATTGTCAACATCAAGCATTCTCTCATAGCTCGGATTAGGTGTCCCATCCGGGTTCATGCCCTGGACTCGGTAATAAGCCACGTTGTTGGTAAACCCTGCTATGGCAGCGTTATACAGTCGTCGGTAAGCATTGGAATTGCCGTCGGTGGGCCACATCTCGCGGCTCGGCCTGTTCGCTTTCATCACGTCATACTGGTCGCTGTTGCCGCCCATATATGACGCCGCATACGAGGCCTCAGAGCGCTCCTGCGTCTGGAACAGACCCCAATACTGACCGTTTAGATACAAATGGTAGGCTCGGCTTCGAGTATACGGGTGTCCCGTTTCGCCCTGAAGATCGCGGGAGAAGACCTCACGCACCGCGGTGTTCTCGCTGCTTGAGCGATCACTCCAGGAGTAGTTCTGGCTGCAACGCAGATCGACATTCCAGAATTCGTCGGCGCCTTCATCCTCGAATAGCGGGAATTCAAGATTGCCGCCGTATTCGGTTCCGAAGAGCAATCTGAATGCGTGTTTGGGATTGTCCTTCTTTCGGCTGTAACCACCTCGAATTCGCAGGCCCGTATTGATTTGAAAGCCCTTGCTCCCGTCTGGATTGATCAACTCCACTGAGGCCGCCCGCTCCCAGTCCTTGCCTTCTCTGTCCGGATTGACGTATATACCGTCAGCCGCGTCGAAAAGGTTATGCAAATCCGTTACAATCGAGACTGTTGGAATAGCCAACAGGGCATCGTCCATCAGGTGGCTGTACGCATCATTGTTCACCACATCCGGATCCATCCCATAGTTGATAATCTGCCCGTTTACGCCTCCCGGGACCGGCCAATCGGGGCCCGGCGACTCTCCGTCCGGAGATTGCGCTATCACGTCAGCGAGAAAAATATACGTGTGAGTAACAACATCTGTCGGCTTCCATCCCGTTACACGAGCCATCGCGCGAAGAACTGTCGTCCGGTCCATTGAAATAGGACTCGTATACGGCGTGCCGGTTAAGCCGCGTCCCGCTGGCAGGCCGGGTTCTGTTCCGTCCAAACTATAATAAATAGTCGCATCCTCTGTTTCACACGCAAGCGTGACGAGAATCTCACTGTCATAGAAACCGCGCTCGACGCTGAACTCGACCTCGGCAACAAAGTCACGGTACCCGCCAGTATTGGTTGAACTCGGACTCGGAGAACTGAACCACTGCCATGTTTCGTCCCCGTCCGGGTATCGACCGTAGGAAATATCGC
>JAUVXL010000252.1 GCA_030603595.1 Sedimentisphaerales bacterium
CCCATCTGCCGGCCTGAGATTTCAAATGGTAATCACCTTTATTCGGGTCAGCAAAACATGGGTCCGCATCGATATTACCCTCGCCAGGATACCCGCCTCGCACATCGCTGTACGTAATCGTAGTCCACGAGTCGTAGTCCCATATTCCATATTCTTCATCCCAGAAGATGCAATTGTTTAGTGTTGGGCCACACTCGTCATTGAGCATCCCGCCGCCCCACTTCGCCGAGTTCCCGCTGAACGTGCAGTTGGTCAGCGTTGGGCTGGACCAGAGGTTGTATATTCCGCCGCCGCCGGCCCACTGGCCTACGGCCGAGTTACCGCTGAACGTGCAGTTGCTCAGCGTCGTGTTCTCCCCCTTGTTGTACATCCCACCGCCGCCGCCCCATGAGCCTGCGGCCGAGTTGCCCCTAAATGTGCAGTTGGTCAGCGTCGTGTTCTCCCCATTGTTGTACATCCCACCCCCGTTGCCCGACGCTGAGTTGCCGCTGAAGGTGCAGTTGCTGAGCGTCAAGCTGCTGGACTCGCTGTACATCCCGCCGCCGTAGCGGTTTCGCCAATTGGACCCATTCGCATTGCCGCCAGTGATGGTGAAGCCATCGAGGATGGCGTTGGCATCGGTTCCGCTACCGGTCACCACATTGTAGCTATTCTCGGCCCGGGTCGGCTCGTCCTGCAAGTCAGCAGGATCGTTCACGTCAATGTCGTTTTCATCAAGGTCGCCCCTCAGAACGGTCTCGTATAATTCTATATTTCTGGCATTGGGGTCCGCCTCACCAAACC
This sequence comes from Sedimentisphaerales bacterium, assembly GCA_030603595.1. Classification (GTDB taxonomy): domain Bacteria; phylum Planctomycetota; class Phycisphaerae; order Sedimentisphaerales; family Anaerobacaceae; genus JAFGCD01. The sequence goes on from JAUVXL010000252.1 coordinate 784, forward strand.
CGGCATACCCACCTTGAAGCGCAACACCGTCAATCAGGGAAAACGTAGCCTCCCGGTCGCCGGTACCATTAGGCTCGGCGTCGCTTCCGTCAGGCCGATAAACGCCTTGCGCAACTCGAATCTCCACCGGCTTTTCCGAATCATTCGCATCGGTTAGGGCGTCCTGGAGGAATATGTATGCATCCGCCCAGCAAGTCCCGTTATCCGCCCCGCTCGCTCGCCCATCCACATAGACAACCTTCCCCACCGCAATACCGGCACTACCCGCCCACACAAAAACGACCGCCGCAACAGCAATAATCGCCCGCTTCATAATTTGCCCTTTCACCTTAAAACATTCCAGCCCTGATTTCCCTGACAAAATCCTTATGCCATACCGGTAAGGCTGTTATCGGTTTAATGCGCAAAATTAGTGCCAACTCGTTTCCACAAACCAATCCTGTGCAATCAAGGCAAAGTCAACCATATCCACAATCCCATTTCTATCTAAATCCCCCGGCCACTCGTTATCGCTACTTAGCCAGTTTTCTGCCCACTGTGCAAGGTCAACAAAATCTACTATACCATCGTTAGTCAAATCGCCCAGAATAGCCCAATCGTATGGCGGTATACTTGCTTCTGCCGTTCCGCCGAAGGCGCCCATATTGATGCGCAAATTTTCGCCGAAACGATTCAAGGCATCGACATACAAAGTAACAGGTTCGTCCCCAAGTAGCGAGCCGGGATTGCCCGCGTCTATACATCTGCTCGTTACATCGTCCCAGTCCCATTCGTTTACATCACTGTTCCAGTACCAACCTTCGCTTTTTAGGTGATAATCGCCCTCAAACCAAACAGCATTTGGTTCGTTCGGCTCGACGACAATATTAGGATCATTTGCATCTACCCACCGGCCGGAATCAACAAACAGCGGGTCGGCATCAATGTTCCCCAGACCTTCCCAGCCGCCCTGCACATCGCTGTAGGTGACACTGACCGTTACGCTGTCAATATCCCGTATCTCAGGGCCAATATCAGCAGCGTTGCCCCAAAAGATGCAGTTGGTCACTGTCAGATTACTAAAGTGCGAAATGGAGATTCCACCACCACCGTAGTTTGCTGAGTTTCCGGCGAAGGTGCAGTTAATCAGCGTCGGCCTGTTGTTAAAGTTGTCTATCCCGCCCCCGCTTTCTGCCCAGTTTCCGCTGAACCGGCAATTGATCAGTACAGGGGTATTATACCAGTTGTCCATCCCACCACCGTTGTATGCTGAGTTTCCACTGAACGTGCAGTTGATCAGCGTCAGCCTGCCGCCCACGTTGCTCATCCCACCCCCGCTCCAGTCCGCTGAGTTCCTGCTGAATGTGCAGTTGGTCAGCGTCAGGCTCTCGCCGTAGTTGTAAACCCCGCCACCAGCTTCATCTGCTGAGTTGCTGCTGAATGTGCAGTTCGTCAGCGTCGGGCTGCTACCGCTGCAGTAGATTCCGCCACCGTAGCTGGCGTAACCATTGGTGATTGTAAAGCCGGACAAGACAGAGTTGGCATCTTCGCCACTGTGGAAATAGAACCCGCGGTGTGGGTTATCCTCGGTGCCGTTGCAATCAATAATACATTTTTCGGGGCCATTCTCGCTTCGAACGGTTATCACCTTGCCGAGAAAATCGATATCGCGGTTGCCGTCGCCAGTATAGATACCGTCTGCCACGATGACCGTATCCCAATGAATGGCCGCGTCAATCGCTGCCTGAATGGTGCCATATTCTGACGGAACGTATAATTCAGAACCACCAAGATTCAAAGTTGCCACAACCATTTGTGGGCTGTTGACAGCTCCCTCTGCGCCTATCGTCAATTGACAATTGTATGAACCCGGAGCCAGTCCGGGGATATTTACGCTGAGAGTAACTTCGTTGACTTGGCCTGTAGATTCTCCGTTTACCGGATAAACCTCGAGCCAGGGACAATCCTCGGCAATCTCCCAATTCAAGATGCCGGACCCTACATTTCGAATGGATAAAATCTGTGCTTCCGGATTGGGACCATCTTCATATGAAGAAAACTGAAACTCTGTGGGCGAAATTCCAATAAACGGTGTTGGCGTCGACGTGAACTCGTCTATCCCCATATCGACGCGGCCACCCATCACCCGCGGCTCACCATCGATGTCTGTTTCTCCAAGGGAAGGAATGTAGGCCGGATCACCAGCATCGATACAAGGCGAGCCAACCGATAAATGATAGTCGCCAGCGACTGGATCGACAAGAAGGGGATCGGTATCAATGTTGCCCTCGCCCCAGTTGAGAGTGCAGCCAGTCTCCACGTGTACTCCCGCATCTCCACCTTCGACATCGCTGTAGCTAACGGTTATTCCGGCAGTGAAAGTTTGTCCTGCCCAGTGGTATAAAGCTAAACATATGTTATCTCCCTGTGTAGCTGCATTACCCCAAAGAATGCAGCTCGTCAATGTTGGGTTGCAGTCCCTCCTGTTACATATCGCACCTCCGCTGTCAGCTGAGTTTCCGCTGAATATGCAGTTGGTCAGATTCACGTCGCTTTGGTTCCAATTGTGCATTCCACCGCCGAATTGGCCGGCCCAATTGCCGGTGAATGTGCAGTTCGTGAGCATCGCGCTGGTACCGTGGTTGTGCATCCCGCCGCCGTTGTATTCTGCTGAGTTCCCGATGAAAGTGCAGTTGGTTAGCATCGCGCTGGCGTGGTAGCTGTACATCCCACCGCCGTTAACTCGCGATTTGTTTCTGCTAAAGGTGCAATTAGTCAGGAGGAGGTCACAGGGTGTCTGGCTGTCATGGGTAGTGTGGCTGTTCATCCCGCCGCCGTAGGTGCGAGCCGAGTTCCCAATGAACGTGCAGTTGGTCAGCGTTGGGCTGCTGTCGATATTGCGCATCGCGCCGCCGTTGCTGCCCGTCGAATTGTGGCTGAACGTGCAACTGACCAGTGTCGGTCTACTGCTATGATTATTAGTAATTCCCCCGCCTGTTGCACGACCATAATTCTCTATGAAAGTGCAGCTTGTTAGTGTTGTTTCGCTTGCTTGTGTGTTATACATCCCTCCGGCATGGTAGTCTGCCGCATTCCTTATGAAGATACAATTGCGCACCGTTGGACTACCAGATTCGTTGTACATTCCAGCACCATTTTCGTGTCTATAGCTTCCATCGGCATTGCCAGCGGTGATGGTGAAGCCGTCCAACACCGCTGTTAAATCTGTTCCACTTCCAGTTACGACGTGGTAGCAGTTCTCAGCCCGCGTGGGTTCGTCCAGTAAATCTGCTGGATCGTTCACATCAACATCATTGCCATCAAGGTCTCCGCTCAGAATCGTTTCGTACACTTCGAAATCACGCGCATTCGGGTCTGGTTGGCCAAACCCTGCGTAGCCGCCCTTAACAGCCACGCCATTTTTGAGCCGGAACGTGGCTGTTCGCGAGCCGGTCCCATTGGGATGGGCACTGTCCTCGTCCGGCTTGTAAATACCCTGGGCCACCCAAATCTCATCGTCATATTGAGCCACAGTTAGAGCGTCCTGCAGGTAGTTATACGCATCCGCCCAACTCGTCCCGTTATCCGCCCCGCTCGCTCTGCCGTCCACATAGACAACCTTCCCGACCGCAATACCGGCACTACCCGCCGACACAAAAACGACCGCCGCAATAGCAATAATCGCCCGCTTCATAATCAGCCCTTTCACGGTAAAACCCCATATTATTTTCTATTCTACCACGCGTTTGTGGAATGACAGACTTTTTTTTAGATTTTTTTTGTTTTTTTTGCAACCGCCCCGCAATGGTGTCAGGACATCCCTTTTTCTTGCATTTTTCAGCCGGGGGGCCTCAGAAAGTGCGATTTTCGCCTTAATGCCGCAAAACACTTGCCCCTTTCCCGCCGATATGTTAATATAAACAGTATTGAAGGGGCATGGACTGCCGGATAACGGGCGGCTTCGGTGTTCCGATTCGACCTGTGTATATGCAATTGTAGGGTAGGTGATGGCGGCATTATTATCGGGCGCCGAACGATTCGAGCCGGGAAGAAGCGAAAGATGCACACTCTAACAAGACTTCCACTTATGCTATTGATTGCATTGCTTTCTTGCGCCACCTGTATAGCCCTGGAGCCTGAAGGCGATTTTGACGGTGATAACCGCGTCAATGCCGATGACCTGGCCAGCCTCGCAGATCGCTGGCTCGACCCGGATTGCATATCCGGCGATTGCGATGAGGATATTGACGGCACAGACGGCATCAACGCCGGCGACCTCGCCGTCTTCGCAAAATACTGGGGAGCAGAGGGAACAAATCTCGTCATCAGCGAGTTTATGGCAAGGAACAAGTACTACAGGTCAACCACCGTAGCGGGCCAGGTGGTCTTTCCCGATTGGGTTGAACTCTATAACCCCAACTACGGCCGCGACTCTATATACCTCGACGGGTGGTATCTAACAGACGATGAAGACCACCTCGACAAATGGCCCCTGCCCGCACGTTGGCTTAGTGGAGGCAGCAGGTGGCTCATCTACGCCTCGGACATACAAATCGAAGACCACCCGGAGAATTCGCCATACTACGACGGATCGAACTACCACACCAATTTCGAACT
>JAUVXL010000050.1 GCA_030603595.1 Sedimentisphaerales bacterium
CGCTCATCCCGGGCGTCATGTAGTTCTGTTTCGGTTTTCGCCCTGCGCCTTTGCCTGAGAAATCAGGCGCAAGCGTGCCAAGGTGCCATTTGCCGAAATGGCCCGTGGTATAGCCCTGCGTCTTTAGCGCCTCGGCTAATGTGATTTCCTCTTTGCGGATGTGGCCGACGTTTGCATAGAAGATTCCATATCGATAGGGATGCCGTCCGGTAAGGCAACTCCCGCGAGTCGGCGAGCAGACCGGCGCCCCGGCATAAAAGCGACTAAAACGCAGGCTGCTTCGGGCCATTGCATCGAGGTTGGGCGTCTTGATTATCTTACCGCCGTTGAAGCCGACATCGCCCCAGCCCAAATCGTCCGCCATGCAGAGGATAATGTTGGGGCTTTTCGGGCGGCTGTTCTTTGCAGACAAGCGGGGCGCCAAAGCTGCGGCTATCGCGCCGCCGGTAACGTAACGGAGAAAACGTCTTCTATTGAGCATTCTTTTTTGCCCCCATAGAATGGAACTGATCCGGGTGCTTATACGTCGAATACAGCATAATGATACGGTATGCACAGCCTTTTGTCCAACGAATAGGGATTGCTGTTGCAAACTTGGGCATTTTAGTATAATGCTGCATAAGGATTTGCGTCGGCGTCGGCGCAGGGGTGATGATTCAGGCTTGTAAGGGCAATTACAGAGCAGTTTCGATATGGCTCAAATGAAAAGAGAGCTTGGTCTTGCGAATGTATTCGCTGTGGCGGCAGGGGCTATGATAAGCTCCGGTTTGTTTGTTCTTCCCGGCATAGCGTTTGCGAAGGCGGGTCCGGGGATGATACTCTCGTATTTGGTTGCGTCGATTCTTATTATCCCAAGTGTCCTGAGCCAAGCTGAATTGGGCACGGCAATGCCAAGGGCCGGAGGAACGTATTTCTTTGTAGAGCGCAGCTTAGGCTCGATGATGGGCCTCTTCAGCGGATTTGCAAATTGGCTTTCCTTAGCCTTAAAGAGCGCCTTTGCCGTCGTCGGCATAGCCGTTCTTGTTGAGGTCGTTCTGCAAACCAGTTTTTCCGCGCAGTTGAGTCCCTGGCAACTGAAGGGAATAGCCGCTGCTTGTTGTCTGGCGTTTACAATGCTCAATATCGTAAGCGTTAAACACACGAGTAGATTTCAGGTTTTGCTCGTCGCGGCATTGTTGTCGATACTTGCGCTGTTCATGCTTGTCGGTTCCAGATCTGTTGAAGCAGTCAGATATACCGGGTTTCTCGATAAGGGTTGGCCTGCTGTGCTTGCTACGGCCGGCCTTGTATTCGTTAGCTTCGGCGGGCTGACGAAAGTTGCGAGCATAGCCGAAGAAGTAAAAGACCCGGGCAAGAATCTGCCCTCAGGAATGATATTGGCCTGGTTTGCCGTCACCGTCTTGTATCTCGGAGTAATCATTATTACCGTCGGCGTCGTCGATGGCGAAGAGTTGAATGGTAGTCACATGCCCATATCCTTGGGGGCAAGTAAGTTTGCAGGATCCTGGGGATTCGCACTCTTAGGGCTCGCGGCGATAGCGGCTTTCATAACGACCGCCAACGGAGGCATACTCGCCGCCTCCCGCTCTCCTATGGCCATGAGCAGGGACAGGCTCCTGCCCTCGCGTCTGGCGCATGTCAGCGATCGCTTCAAAACCCCTCATATCAGCATACTGCTGACAGGCGGTTTTATGATAACGGCTATTGTTTGTCTGGACATCGAATCGCTGGTTAAAACGGCTTCGACGCTAATGATAATTCTTTTCATTCTTGTCAACGCCAGCGTCATAATAATGCGGGAAAGCAAGATACAGAGCTATCGCCCAAAGTTCAAATCTCCCCTTTATCCCTATATCCATATCTTCGCGATCATTGCCTACAGTCTGCTCATTATTGATATGGGCACTGTGCCACTCTTGATTACGGCTGCCTTCATCGGCGCCAGTGCGGCCTGGTATCTGCTGTACGTCTCACGACATGTCAGCAGGGCCTCGGCAGTGATGCACATTGTCGCACGCGTCACAGACAGGGAACTCAAGACTGTTACGCTCGAAAACGAGCTTCGCGACATCCTGATAGAGCGGGATGAGATAATCGAGGATAGATTCGACAAGCTCGTAAGGGACTGTACAATCCTCGATGTTAGCGGCGAACAAAACGCCGAGACGACCTTCCGAGAAGTGTCCGGCATCTTAGCCGAGAGGTTGGGGACCGACGAGTACGTTCTTTTCGAGAAATTCCTCCATCGCGAGACCGAAGGCGGCACAGTGGTCCAGCCGGGCTTTGCAATACCCCATATTGTCGTCGAAGGCGAGAAGAAGTTTGATGTCCTCCTTGTCCGGGCCCGCGAAGGCATTAAGTTCCTCGGCGTTCAGGAACGCGTCAAGATTATGTTCGTCCTCGCCGGCAGCAAAGATGAGAGAAACTACCACCTAAGGGCCTTGATGGCTATTGCCCAGATTGCCCAGGAAAAGCAGTTTGAGCAGAGATGGCTCACCGCAAGAGATGTCGAGGCATTGAGAAATCTAATCCTGCTATCCACAAGAAAGAGGGACGCCAAGGCATAGATTTTCCTGCTGTTCAGGGCAATCTATAGCCGGGAAGATCGCTATAGTGCCCTGTTAAGATTAAAACTATGGGTGTCATTGCGAGGAGTGGAGCGACGAAGCAATCTCCAGCCCTCGATAAGGTTTGAGATTGCCGCGTGGGCCTTGCGGCCTCCTCCTAAGAAAATAGAGAAGTCCTTATTAGTGCGAGAGGTAGGAGATTGCCGTCCGCCGGTGGCGGACCTACGGCTCCTTCGCAATGACAATTGTTGACGTTTTTTTTTGCATACCTCCTGAGAATTGATGCCTGCGTCAAAAGTGGAAAAGAACGAATATGATCTTCGTTTTTATCCCCTCCCTTACGGTCGGGGCTTGTAATTTGGACTTTTGACGCACGCATCAGAATTAGGTGAAGTGCTCGCAATGACAACTCCTAAAATCAGGTTTAACAGAGTAATAGGTAGCTTTTTTCAGCAATTATTTCGGGGCCACACTTGCATTATTAGCTCAATAAGGGTCTTTTCGGCAGCAGTAGGGCGTTCTTGCCGGAAAATTCTGAAGAAATCCTTGAAGAATTCAAACAAATGTTTTAAGCTGTCGTATGAAACAGGTGTTTAAGGATTCAGGCGTGGCAATTTCAGAGAAAAAAAAGACTATTGAAGGCAATGCAGGACCCGTCCGGGACCGGCTGCTTGATACGGCCGAAAGGCTTTTTTCCGAGCATGGCTTCGAGGGAACGAGTGTTCGCGACCTTGCCTCGGCCGCAGGCTGCAATATCGCATCGGTCAACTACTATTTTGGCGGAAAAGAGAAGCTATACGAAGAGGTCCTTCGAAGGCACTTGATTCCGATGACGGATATTCGCATCGCGAGCATTGACAAGGTGATGGCCCAGAGTAACGGCAAGCCTGAATTGGAGGTTCTGCTCAGGGCCTTCGCCAACGCATTCATCGAGCCTCTGGCGGATGAAGCCAGGGCCTCTCGATTCATGAAGCTTATGGCGCGAGAAATGATCGATAGTAACTTGCCCTCTGATATGTTTGTCAAGGATGTAATCATACCCACCATGACAGCCATGCGAACGGGTCTAGTCAAGGCGTGTCCGGGTTTGGATGAATCGAAGGTTCCGTTAATCGTGCATTCGGTCATTGGCCAATTAGTGCATGCGGTCCATAGCGAGCGTATGCTGGAGCAGGCCAAGGCCGCCGATATCCCGAAATTTGAGTTAGCGAAGGTGATTGAGCATATTGTAAAGTTTTCTGCGGCGGGGATTCGCGCTTATGCCCGGGAGAAAAGTGAATGAAGAAGCGGCTAATTTCAATCTGCTTGTTGTTTTCCATATCGGCCGCGTTGCTGGTCGCCGGCTGTATGGTCGGGCCGAAGTATTCCAGGCCCGAGACCGCCGCCGATGCCAACGACGGGTATATCTACGCCGGGGCCCACGAGCAGGACACCAACGTTCTTGACGATGTTGATAGATGGTGGGAGCGCTTCGGCGACGAAACCACCACTGTATTAGTCCGCAAGATGTTGGAGGGCAACTACGATCTCAAGGCTTCTGCGGCGCGGGTTCTCCAGGCCGAGGCCGCCCTTGCCGGCGCTTTCGGAAAGCGCCTGCCGGATGTTTCGTATGGAATCAGTCGCGACAGGAGCAAGCGGTCTTTCAACTTCGGCGGGCGATTCAGCGTAATGTCCGAGACCTGGGCGCAGGGCGTTTCCGTAGGGTACGTTCTGGATTTGTTCGGCAAGCTCAGGCGTGCCGAGCGGGCCGCCTGGGCACAGGTCCTGGCGGTGCAGGCGAACGAGGAGGCGCTGATCAACTCGATGATTGCAACCGTTATCACGGCCAGGGTCGATATTGCAACGACGCAGAGGCGCCTGGCAATTGCACGGGCCAATACTCTCAGCCACACCGATACGCTGGAGATTGTCGAGCGCAGGTATGGGGAGGGGCTGGTCGGGCCTGTGGATGTGAGGCTGGCCCGGGAGAATCTCGAGGCCGCCAGGGCGCTCGAGCCGAGTATCGAGTTGACGCTGGCGAAGGCGCATCACGCGCTGGACGTTCTTTTAGCTCGTCGGCCCGGCGGCTCGGATGAGTTGCCCGAGACGCTGGCCGATCTTCCTGATTTGGGTCCTCTTCCCATCGGTCTGCCGGGTTCGCTGCTGGATCGTCGGCCCGACGTGATAGCCGCTGAGCTTTCTTTGCGTGCGGCGAACGAGGAGATCGGCGTCAGCATTGCTCAACTGTTTCCAGACTTGACACTTACGGCTAATTTCGGCGGCAGCGCCGATAGGTGGCGTGATATTTGGGAGCATTCGGCCGAGACTTATTCTCTGCTGTTCAATTTCACCGGGCCTATCTTTAAGGGCGGTCAGTTGAAGGCCCAGATCAAAGCCGCGAAGGCGCGGTTTGCCGAGCTTGCAGCCAACTACGGCCAAACAGTGCTCACGGCTATCAGAGAGGTCGAAGACGCCCTCGTTACAGAGCAGATGCTGCAGAGCCAGTTCAAACATACGCAGCTTCGGTTCAAGGAGGCGCAGGCGGCTGAGAACCTCTCGAAGGAACGTTATCAGCGCGGAGTCGAGAGTATCTTGTCGATGCTCGAATCGGAACGTCGGCGAAGAATTGCCGAAGAGCAGCTTACGATTCTGAAGGGCCAAATCTGGACGACGCGAGTCAATCTGCACTTAGCTCTCGGCGGGGACTGGGATTATCAAGATGAATCCGAAACGGACAGTGAGAAGAATGGAGAGACAAAATGAGCAAGATTGATCGCAAGGCCTCAGGGGGCAGGACCGCGAGCGTATGGGGCTCTTTGCTCCAGGGGCTTGTTGCCCTAATTATCGTGGCGGGGGGCGTCATCGGTGCGCGATACCTGATAAAAATGAAAAAACCGCCCAGACGAATGGATCCGAACAACCCTGCGCCTTTGGTGGAGGCTCAGCGACTCGGCAAGCGCGATATACAAATGATCGTTCGGGGCCACGGAACCGTTACGCCCAAGGTCAAGGTCGAGATCGTTCCGGAAGTGCCGGGCAAGCTGGTGCACGTTCACCCGCAATTCAAGGCGGGCGGACGAATCGGGGCGGAAGAGGAAATCCTCCGGATTGACCAGCGGGATTATGAATTGGCGGTGCAGCAAGCCGATGCCGTTGTTGCCGAGGCGCAGGTGCGTCTGGATACGGAAAAGGCCGAGGCCCAGGTTGCACGTAAAGAGTGGGAGAAGCTCCATCCGGATACGAAGCCCACTTCGTCGCTTGTCCTGAGGCTGCCGCAGATTCGCAGGGCCGAATCTTCGCTGGAATCGGCAAAGGCGCAGTTGGAAATCGCAAAACTAAAGCTCGAGCGAACGAGCATCTCGCTTCCATTCGACACCCTCATAATCAGCGAGAGGGCGGACCTCGGACAGTACGTCGTGATGGGCCAGTCTCTCGGCGTCGCCAACGGAATTGAATCTGTCGAGATAGAGGTTCCGCTCCAAGATGAGGAATTGGCCTGGTTTGATATTTTTGACAATCCGACCTTTCACGACCCGAGCAAATCTTCGGCTCAATATACTAAGGCCCGGATCAAAGCCAACTTCGCCGGTGCCGACCACGTATGGGAAGGACGTGTCGTCCGGACAACCGGCCAGGTTGACACGACATCGAGGATGGTCTTCGTCGTCGTCGAAGTCAAAGAGCCGTTCGATACTTCCGGCGGCAGGCCGCCCCTGCTGCCGGGCATCTTTGCCGAGGTTCTGATACATGGAAAAACCATCGAAGACGTCGTTGCAGTGCCCCGTGACGCGGTCCGTGAGGGAAACAAGGTTTGGACCATCGTGGACAATCGCCTGCACATAGTAACGTTGAAGATAATCCGCGCCGACAAGGATTTCGCCTATGTCACTTCCGAACTTGACGACGGGGCCAAAATTATCACCAGTTCGCTCGATGTCGTGGTCGATGGGATGGAGGTCAGGACACAGGAGCGAGAGAAAACCGACGAAGAAGGAACTGCCCAAGAGGATAACCGGCCCGCCAAATCGGAGGGTATTTAGGTGAAAGACTCGGATACAAGAAGAGGTATTCTTGGGTGGTTCGCATCGAACCATGTTGCCGCGAATCTGCTGATGCTGTTGATTATGGCCGGGGGCTTGCTTGCTATTACTACCGCCAAGATGGAAGTCTTTCCCGAGCTCAGTCTGGGCATGATCAATATCCTGGTCCCGTATCGAGGGGCAACGCCTGCTGATGTCGAAGAGGGCGTTTGCCAGCGAGTTGAGGAGGCCATTGCCGCGGTGGACGGGATAAAACGCATAACCTCGACCGCTTCCGAAGGCGTAGGCTCGACATTGGTGGAGGTCGAGGAATACGCCGATACACAAGAAGTGATGGACGATATCAAGGTCGAAATCGACACTATCATGACATTTCCAGAGGAGACGGAAAGACCCGTAATAACCGAGATCAAGACCCGGCACAAAGTAATCTCGATAGTTATCAGCGGCGATGCCTCCGAAAAAGCCCTAAAGAAACTTGCCGAGCAGATTCGCGACGACCTGACCGCGATGAAGAATATCAGCCAGGTCAGCATTTCCGGCGTTCGCCCTTATGAAATATCAATCGAGGTCTCGGAGGAAAACCTTCGCCGATATAGCCTCAGCTTCGACCAGGTCTCCAGGGTTGTGCGTAACTCTTCTCTCGATATCCCGGCAGGCTCGGTCAAGACAGCAGGCGGAGAGATCCTCGTCCGGACGAAGGGACAGAGATACTACGGCCCCGAATTCGAGAAGATAATTGTCCTGACGAGGAACGACGGCACCGAAATCAGACTCAGTGACGTCGCCGAGGTGAAAGACGGATTTGAGGACGTCGATCTCTATACGAGATTCGACGGCGAACGCGCCGCCTTTGTCCAGGTATTTCGCATAGGCGAGCAGAATGCCCTTGATTTGGCCGCTACGGTTAAAGACTATATAGAGTTCAAGAAGTTCGATCTACCTGAAGGGATATTTATCTCGCTCTGGGAGGATGATTCGGCGGTTCTCAAGTCCCGCATGGACCTGCTCAAGAGAAACGCCTTTCTGGGACTTGCCCTGGTCTTCTTGTGCCTGACCGTCTTTCTCAATATACGCCTCGCCTTTTGGACGACGCTGGGCATCCCGATAGCATTTTTGGGCGCATTCTGGATCATACCCTATTTCGATGTCTCCATCAATATGATAAGCCTGTTCGCCTTCATAATGTCACTCGGTATCGTCGTTGACGATGCGATTGTGGTGGGCGAGAATATATTCGTCTATCGCCAGCAGGGCATGGACAGGACCGCCGCGGCCGTAAAGGGTGTCAAAGAGATGGCCATGCCTGTAATACTGGCGGTCCTTACGACCAACTTCGCTTTTATCCCTCTGGCATACACCAGCGGCATTATGGGCAAATTCCTGCGTGTCCTCCCTATAGTCGTGGTAAGCGTTCTGTCGGTTTCATTGCTCGAAGCCTTGCTTATCCTGCCGGCGCATCTCTCCGCTAAACAGTCGTCGCGAAGGGGCCTGATTCGCCCTCTGACGGATAGAATCAACCTGGTCACCGGCAAGGCTCTTTCCTGGTTCGTCTATGGCCCGTTCCAGAGATTCGTCGTACGGGCTGTCAGACTGCGGTATGTTACATTGGCCGTCGGCATTGCGATATTCCTCGTAACCATCGGTTACTTTGTCGGAGGACATATCAAGTTCATATTCTTTGACTCCGTGGAAGCCGACAATATGATTGCAACCTTGACAATGCCCCAGGGAACACCCTTCGGGCAGACCCGCCAAATCATTGAGCGCATCGAGGCCGCTGCACTGCAGGCGATAGCAGAATTTGAAAGCAGGCGCGATCCGAATTTGCCGCCTCTGCTGAAACACATCTCAACGACGGTCGGTTCGCATCCTGCCGCGGCGCGCGGCGGGCCGGGGCATAGTGATACTGGCGCCGCTGTAGCGGCACATCTGGCCGAAGTCAATGTCGAGCTGCTCAACGCCGAGGAGAGAGGAGAAGTCTCCAGTCGCAATATCAGCAACCGATGGGAAGAAATCGTAGGCGAGGTCCCCGGCTCATCATCCCTTAACTTTTGGGCCGAGATTATGAGCACCGGCGATCCGATAAATATCGAACTGTCTCACGAGAACTTTGACGCACTGCTCGCCGCATCCGAAGAGTTAAAGTCGATTCTTCGTCGCTACAATGGTGTTAGCGAAATTGAGGATAGCTTCGAAGTAGGCAAGCCCGAACTGAAATTGAAACTCAAAGACGCTGGCCGAACTCTCAATCTGACTCTGGCAGACCTGGCAAAGCAGGTCCGACAGGGATTCTATGGCGACGAAGTCCAGCGAATCCAGAGGGGGCGCAACGACATACGCGTCATGGTTCGCTATCCCGAAGCCGAGCGCAGGAGCCTGGCCGACGTTGAGAATATGAGAATTCGCCTGCCGGAGGGTACTGAAATACCCTTCAACACAGTCGCGGAAGTTGACTACGGCCGGGCCTATTCGGCTATCACCCGGATCGACCGTAAACGCGTCGTCAGCGTCTCTGCGGACGTCGATGAAACCAGGGCCGTGCCAGGCGAGATAAACGCAGAACTCGCTTCAACCGTCCTGCCAAAGCTCATGCGAGATTACCCGGGATTGTACTGGCGTTTTGCAGGCCGGCAGAGAGAGCGCAACGAATCGCTCGGCAGCCTGAAGGTCAATTTCGCTATCGCGCTCTTCGCAATATACGCCATCTTGGCAGTGCAGTTCAGAAGCTATTCACAGCCCGCAATCGTAATGTCCGCAATACCGTTTGGAATCGTCGGTGCCGTTATAGGTCATGTTGTGATGGGATACATCATGGGCACGACGTTCAACTTGAGCATACTCTCCTTGTTTGGGATCGTGGCCCTTTCAGGCGTTGTAGTCAACGATTCGCTGATCATGATCGACCTGATCAACCGCGAGCGCAGAAGCGGCATTGAGCTTTCCCATGTCCTCCGCGACTGCGTGACGAGAAGGTTCCGCCCGATTATGCTCACGACTCTTACGACTTTCTCCGGGCTGCTTCCCATGATCCTCGAGAAAAGCCTCCAGGCGCGATTCCTGATTCCAATGGCCATCAGCCTGGCATTCGGTGTTATGTTTGCAACCGCCATCACTCTCCTGCTCGTGCCCACCCTCTATATGATTCTCGAAGATATCAAGAGCTGCTTCTTCACAAACTCGGCGGACGAATAGACCGGTGAGGTTGGATCAGCCCCGAACAAATGTTTGGTCTTCTGGCGGATAGAGTCTCGTGTAAGTTATGTAATGAGCATTACTTAGCGTAATTAGGCGGCGGCGCGAGGATTTTTTTTGCACTTTTCCGGAAATGTGCTGGCCTTACGAGACCACAAAGAACATAATAAGTGCAGTGTAAACTTTGTATTTTAGGGGCGGAAGTATGAAGTGGGATATATGGGAACTGTTGCTAAATACAAGCCGAATATCGAGATAGCGGCTGATGCTGAAAGCGTGGCTCGCAGAAGTGTTGACGTATTTGTCAACGATGCGCAAAAAGCGATTAGTGCAAAGGGCGTTTTTTACGTCGCCGTATCGGGCGGGCACACGCCGAGACGTTTTTTCGAGTTGCTTGGCGAAATTCCGGAAGTCGCATCTCTGCCCTGGGACAAGATTCAGTTATTCTGGGTCGATGAGCGATATGTGCCGCCGGATTCGGAGTGGAGCAATTACAAGCTCGCCGCCGAGACCTTTCTCGATAAGATTGCCATTCCACAGCCGAACGTCCATCGAATCCCAACCGAGTATGGCGATTTCAAGGTGGCCGCCAAGTCATACGAACAAACCATTCGCACTGTCTTCGGCATTAGCCGCGATAAACTCCCGACATTCGATTTGATGGTGTTGGGCATGGGCATTGACGGTCATATCGGCTCTCTGTTTCCGGATTGCTATGCATCTTTTGATACCGCCGCCCTGGCTTCGGTTGTCTATGTCATGGGCGACAGGCACGACCGAATCACACTGACGCATCCGGTCATGTGTGCGGCCTCTCATCTGGCCGTACTCGTCTGCGGCGGTGAAAAGGCCCACATATTGGAGAGAGTCTTCAACACAGACCCCGAAGATATCCGCTATCCGGCCCACATACTATGGCCCGTCCTCGACAAAGTGACATGGCTGCTCGACACCGACGCCGCCAAGGCCATATAAGGGCAATCGACGCGGACAGTATATGCAAAGGTGATTCATTTGATTAGCGGCGGGAGGCTATTGGCCCTTCTCCAGAGGCTTGGATCAGTCGGGGATGATTAGTTTTGTTCCCGGGCGCAGGGTGTTGGGATTCTTGATCGTCGAACGGTTGGCGTTGTAGATTTTTTGCCACTTTCCCGCCGAGCCGTAGTAGCGGCGTGCAATCTCCGAGAGCGTCTCGTTCTTGCCGACGATGTGAAATCTCTCGGTCTTTCTGTTGTCTTCATTCTCGTACCTGGTCCAGTCAAAACCGTCCGGCTGTTCCGGTGGGAAGTTGGGTGTTGCCGAATTGATTGCTGCGGGCTCCGGCGAATTCGGCCCTGAAGGAAGCTTCTCGGACGATTGTCTCTGAAGAATGGCCCGACGACGACGCATCTGATCCAAACTTAGAGACGGACGCGTCGCCAGGTAGAGCACCGCGGCGATTGCCACCACCATCCCCGAAACCAATCCCATTTTCAAGTCTCTGTGCATCTAACAGCGCATGGACTCCTGATTTTTGCTTTCGTGCCGGTGCCGGTAGCATTGCGAACCAGAGCAGTAACCGCTATGGGCTATTTGCTCCATAATTTCCCGTTTCCCACCATTACAAGCCCCGACCGTGAGAGAGGGGGTTTAACCCCGGCGCTTATGCTTAGGGCTTGCGGGTTTTTATCCCGGCGCTTACGCTTCGGGCTTGTAGTAGTTTACTTATTTCTTTGCCTTTCCCTTGGAACCCTTTGGCGATTTCGTCTTGGCGCCGAGCAACAGTATCGGGGCGGCTATGGCGATCGATGAATATGTCCCGATGATAATACCGAAACCAATCGCGAACGTGAATCCACGCAGACCCTGGCCCCCGAAAATGTACATTATCAGCACAACTATGAAAGTCGTAAACGACGTCAGGATAGTCCTGGGAATAGTCTGGTTGATGCTGTCGGTGATCACCTGCGGGTTGATGAACTTCGCCTTGCCGCGGTTTTCGCGGATCCGGTCGAATACGACGATTGTGTCGTTCAGAGAGTATCCGATCAGTGTCAGGAAGGCCGCAATCATAGCCAGATTGATCTTGAAGTCGGCGATCAGCAGCGATTCCCCAATGCCGGTCGATGCAATGTACGTACATGCGGTCACCACGCCGAGAGTTATGCACACATCGTGGATGAGCGCCACGATCGCGGCGATGCCGTACCGAACATTTCCGAAACGAATCCATATATACGTAATGATCGCAGAGAGTGACAGCACGATCGCAATCAATGCCTGCGTCTTTGCCTCCGCGCCGACCGACGGGTCAAACTGCCTCACACGAGGTAGCGATGTCTCCAGTTGAGCCGCGGAGAGAATCTTTGTCTTCTCGTTATCGACATACTGCCTCCATTCTTGCTCGCTCAGTTCTCGAAGCCCTGCATCCTCCGGCGTACTTACATAGACAAACGATTCAACCGCCGAATTAGGGTCGCCTATGGGGTTCAAATCCGAGCCGAGTATTCGGTACGGATAACGCTCGAGGTTCTGCATATCCGGCTTAAATTGAAGCGAGCCAAGCCGCTGCTCGAAGTCAACGATTGTCGTGGTCCTTTCCAAATCGAAGACAATTTTAATGCCCCCGATGAAATCACCCAACTCCGGATACGAATCAATGAGTGTCTGAGATATCTTCTCCTCGGAGCTTACCGTTGCTCGAAGATTTTGCTGGATTTCCAGTTCATCGGCAAACGTATCGAGCACTGCGTTATTAACGGTTTCATCAATAACCGGTTCGGCGACTATGGCTGCGGGAAAGGCCGAGGCCAGCACCACCTTCACAAACGTTTGGTTCATTTGGCTGGTCGTAACCACGAATTTCGAGGCGTCCGCCGCATCCTGCAGGACCGCGAGATTGCTCAGGGTCGCTGAAAAGTTGGGTTCGTTTTCCGTTTCTTGAATTGCAGCGACCAATTCAGCTGCGGTATGGCCTGCGCCGGAGAAACCCACAGCCACGGTCATTTTGTTCGTCTCGCCGGTGTCAATCTTGTATTGCTTGTATATGTTCTCTTCGTCGGCCGTCTTCCCGATTGGTTCTCCCACGCTATAGACGCTTGCCGATGGGAGTACGCCGGTGATTCTGTCCTCAACCTGTTGTCTGGTTAGTCTGACCGAATCCTTGAAATTCGTTTGGACGCTCGTTCCGCCGGTGAACTCGATGTCGTATTTGTCCGCCGTCGTAAAGAAAAGAAATGCGCCTCCGACAATCAGAATCAAAGAGATGCCGAAGAAAACAACCCGCAAACGCATCCAGTTCACGTTAGGCTTGCGAATCAGCCGAAGCATGAACAGATGGTCCTTGATTAGACGCCGTGACAGGAGAACATCGAACAGAACCCGCGTCACGAACAGCGCCGTGAACATACTCGATGCTATACCGAGCATAAGAACGATAGCGAAGCCCTTTATCTGTTCCGAAGCCACCCAGTAGAGAATCGCAGCGGTGATGAACGTCGTTAGGTTTGCGTCGAAGATAGTCCTGAACGCCCTCTGGTAGCCGTTCGTTATCGCGATTCTAAGCGATGAGCCTTTCTGCTGCTCTTCGCGAATCCTCTCGAAGATCAGAACGTTCGCATCAACGCTCATGCCGATAGTAAGTATGATACCCGCAATTCCCGGCAGCGTGAACGTCGCCTGAAGAGCCGCCATAATCCCAAGGACGAAAAGGATGTTCATAAGCAACGCCACGTCCGCAATTGCCCCGGAGAGAACGTAGTAAATGGCCATGCACCCAATCACGACGATCAGCCCGATTATGCCCGCCTTGATCCCCTGGTCTCTATTGTCGGCGCCGATGGACGGACCGATCGTGTTTACAGAGAGGGGCTGTTCGATGAGCATCGCCGGCAGCGAGCCGGCGTTGAGCTTGTTGATCATATCCTGCTGCTCTTCTTCCGTGTAGCGACCCGTAATTACTCCCTGTCGGCCTATCTTCGTCTGGATGTTTGGCGCGGAAATTGCGATTCCGTCTAATAGAATACAAAGCGGTCGGTCGATGTTCGCGTTCGTAATTCGCCGGAAGATATCGCCGCCCCGGTCGTCCAGTAAGAAGCTGATGGCTCTGCCTCCGTACTGATCCTGACCTTGCGTGGCTTTCTCGAGCTTCCACTTCCTCTCATCGGTGCCATGCAGCATCACCTCATTCTTCTTGTTGCTTGCCAGAACGTACGTCTTGTCGCCGAATACTCCGGTAATTGAAGGGCGTTTCTGTCCATCGACCGCACCCCATTTTTCCTCCGGCTTCTCTTCCACTTCACACCAGATATAATTCTCATCCGAGGCGTACCGAGGCCCCTTCTCTTTGAGCGAATCGATATAGTTCGTCATAAGGTCGCTATCGGTTTCCGGATGGCCTGATGTCGGAAGAACTCTGAATTCCAAGATACCGGCTCCCTTGAGCATTCGCTGAAGGTCTTTTGGGTCGTCGAGTCTGCCCCGGAAAGGAAGGTAGTCGCTGTGGGCTGCGATCACTCGGTCAATCTGTGCAAGGCGGTCCTGGAATTGGGCCTTGAGTTCCTCAACTGCCTTTGCCCGCTTCAAAGAGTCCGGCGCAGAGGCGAGGCAGCGATCGATCTGATCTTCGCTCAGGTTCAGTTGATCGATCTTCTTCTTTGCCAGCGCGTAACGAACATTCACGCCCTCTTCAGGGTCCGTTATCTTTTCAACTACATCCAGCCACTCGGCGTACGTCTTCACATAGCCACTGAGCAACTCGACGTTATCGTTCGCGTCCGTCAATTCTCTCGTGAATTCTCTCAGCGATTTGCTCAATTCCTCGTCGCCAAGTTTGGCCCAGTCGCCCCGCTTGAATTTCACCAAAGCCAGTTCGAGTTCCGATTCTGTGATATTGTCTTCTTGCGTTTGAAGCATCTCCTCGGACTCGGCCCTCTTGCCCTTGAGTTCTTTTCGCTCGTCATGGATTGTGGCCAGATTCCTGAGAATCTCAAGCTTGTTCGGGTCCCCTGCGGCGAATCCGTCGAATTGCTTCTTTCGCTCTTCGGCAGGGCTCTCCAGGCTCCGCAAGACAACCGCCTGCGAAACGTTGCCGGCTAAAAGGGCGCTGCGCGCGGACTCATACTGCCGGCGCTTCTCTCGAGCTTCGGCGCTTGCCAGAGGCATTTGAATCTCAAATCGAGAGTTGCCCTGCGGACGCCATATAAGGTTCTGGATATTCGCAGGGTCGATACGCCGGCGAAGCACCGTTATCATTCTCTCGGAAAGACCTCTTCTGTCGTCTTGGGCCACACCTTGCGTATTGATTGCATAGGTCAGACTCGTGCCCCCGGCCAGGTCAATACCCGGTTTAAGGGTCTTGCTCGGTGGATAGAGACTCCAAGAAAAGACAAACAATAAAGCGCCGATTATTCCGATTTTCCAAGCCAAATTCTTGTACATAGCGGGTTCCTAACTATTATCTTTCGACAAATTCCTTCCTATGGCTGATGCGGATAGCCGTATCTTGGTGTTGTTGGACTCATCGATCTTGAGAACAATCTCGTCGCCCTTGACATCAACAACAGTCCCGATAATACCGCCGATAGTCCTGACCTTATCGTTCTTTGTCAGCGTCTGCACCATTTGCTTATGTTGCTGCTGCTTCTTGCGAGGCCCTCTGAAAAGGATGAAGTACATCATCACAAACATCAAGGCCAGGAAAATGTATTGCATGTTTCCAAAGCCCTTTCTTCCCTGGGTTCCGTCCGCAGCATTGGGGTCGGCGGCCTTATCGGGGACCAACGTCGATGATTGGCCTTCAGATGTTACCGGTGCCGAACTGATGCCCGTCGGTGCATCCCCGTTTTCTTGTGCCAGTATCCAAATATTCTTCATTTTGTCTTCCCTTCATAGTTTGTAGCTGCAGGATTATTAAAGCAGTCAAGATAGTAAATTATCGACAAACAATAATCAACAATGATTTTCGTAATCGTTCACGGGGTAATATGTTGAATTTTGTCGGCCCATGCCGAGAATTCACCGGCTTTGAGCTTTTCTCGGATTCGCGTCATCAGTCGCTGATAGAATCTGAGATTATGTATCGACACGAGAATAGGCCCGAGCATCTCTGAAGTATTGAAGAAATGCCGCAGACTTCCTCGGCAGAAGTTTCGACAGCAGTAGCAGTCGCAACCCGCCTCAATCGGCTCGGTTGAGCTTATATGTGCGTTGTTTCTCAGCCGAACCGGGCCCGTCCGCGTGAAAGCGAAGGCGTTTCTGCCGTTCCGAGTCGGCAGGACGCAGTCGAACATGTCGATTCCCGCCCTGACAGCCGCGATAATATCGGTCGGTGTCCCAGCGCCCATAAGGTATCGCGGCTTGTCTTGCGGCAGCAGGGCGGTCGTATGGCCGACCGTCCTTATCATATTTTCATGCCCTTCGCCCAAGCCCAATCCGCCGAGGGCGTAACCGTCGAAGTCGAGTTTCACCAGTTCTCGGGCGCAATACGTGCGCATTTCCAGATCAATTGCCCCCTGCACGATGGCGAACAGGTGCTGATTCCCGTTGGCGTGTGCGGTTTTGCACCGCTTGGCCCAAGCGATAGTCCTATCGACGGCCGTTTTTAGCTCCCCAGCCTCCACAGGAAAGGATGTGCATTGGTCGAGGCACATTATTATATCAGCCCCGAGCCTGTTTTGTATCCGCGTGGCCTTCTCAGCGTCGAGGACGATCCTGGCGCCGTCGATATGGCTGGCGAATTCCACGCCGCCATCGTCGATTTTCGCTAATCGGCTCAACGAAAAGATTTGGTAACCGCCGCTGTCGGTCAGTATAGGCCCATCCCAACTCATCAGCCCGTGCAGGCCGCCGAGAGCCTCGACGACTTCCACCCCCGGTCGAAGCATCAAATGATATGTGTTGGCAAGTACAACGTTAGCCCCTGTCTCTTTCAATTGGGCGGGCGTGATGCCCTTTACAGCCCCGCCGGTGCCCACGGGCATAAATGTCGGCGTCTCAATCTCCCCGTGCCCGGTTTTGAGAAGCCCTGCCCTGCCCTGCGACTGCGAATCTGTATTGAGAAGAAAAAAATCACTCATATTTTAGTGTTCTACTAAGCTAAAATGAATAGCAACCTGTATTTAGCCTGCGGCTTTACCGCAGGTTCTGACTCTCAAAGGTGCAGTTGACACAGAATTACCGGGCTCCTGTAATTCTGGAGCCGGGATAATAATACTCGAGTATTTGCTCGGCGCTGCTCCCCTGCCTGGCCATACCCTGTGCGCCGCACTGGCACATTCCGACGCCGTGTCCGAAGCCTCGGCCGAAGCAAAACACCCACTTCCCGCCTGATTTCGATATCTCGCAAATTGTGCTTCTCAATATTCTTCCGCTCGGATCGACCGTAAGACGCAGGTCTTCGGCCCTGAGCGTATCGCTCTTGCCGGTAGAGCCCGAGAGCTTGATTCTCGTGAGCCGGCGGTAAGTCCCGTAGTCGGTTTGTTCTATGGCCGTAATATCTGTAATCTGTCCGAGACGTTTTAGCTTGGGATAGTTCTTCAGGAGCTTCTCGCTGACTTCCTTGTTGTCGAACCCGGCGCTCGGCCAGAAATAGTATTTCGGACGAGCAACCTCCACGCAGTACGGGCAGGGCGCCCCAACAAGCGGTGCGAATGAATCGCCGAATACGTGATTGCTGTTTTCAGTGTGTCCCCCGCAGGCCGAGCTGTAGTAGCATGGGAAAATCCCCTCATCACCGTTGGCTTGTTTGCAGACCAGGACCTTCCCCTTAGTCTGATTCACTGCGATGCGGACCTGCGCCGATTCGGCGTCCACACCGCGATATACCTGATGGGCCTGTGTCCTGCCGACGTCCCACTTTCGCTTCGAGCCGAATCGCTGTTTTATATAAAGGCAGTAGGTCCTCGCAGCGATAGCCTGAGCCTTGAGTGCTTCGGGCTCCCAATAATTAGGCATCTCGGCGCCGACCACACCGCTCAGATAAGACTCGATGGCAACGTGATTAATCACGTCGAACGAGTTGCCGTTTTCGTTGACTACGAGCCGCAATGTGCCGCGATAATCAGACCCGCCGAGGCCGAATACATCGACTCGGTCGGGCTTGATCGATATTTCATCGCCCTCGAACGCCTCATTGCCGATGGTGATTATCCCGCCTGACAACGCTATTTCGATCGCGCCGTCAATGTCTTCGAAGTGTTTTTTCCGCCCCTCGCCCCCCGCTGATGCCGTTTCAATGCCCACCTCAAACGACGCCCCGACTTTCACTGTGCAAGCGGTAACGTCGTTCTCGAGAAGCACTCTTACCAACTGTTCCAACTGCCCGCCCATTCGAGGCGCCGAACCGATATGGGGCCCTTCTTTGCACGCGCCCAGCCCGCCGAGTAACAGCAAGAGGGCCAACCTTATACGGTAGCCGGAAGAGCGAGGACTCGTGATATTCGTTCGTTGCGATTGATTATTGATAATTGGCGAAAACATCAGGAATAATCAATCGGCTAATCAAGGCTTCGCAGCGATAACCCGAAGTTGCTCAATGCCTTCTTGATTTCGTTAAGGCTTGTCACACCGAAATTCTTGCACCCCAGCAGTTCGGCGTCTGTCCTGCGGATCATCTCGCCGATTGAGTGAAGATCAAGCTTCTCAACGCATTTGCGAGCGCGAACCGACAACTGCAGATCGTCGATAGGTTTGTTTAGGATTCCTTTGTCTTCCTCTTCCACGCCGGCACCCTCGACGCTATCCATGGGCCCGAACTGCTTTTCCTCCAGAGCCATGCCAAGTCGAAGGTTCTTCGAATCGAGGATAACCTTGATCTCGCGCAGCGAAGTCTCTCCGAAGTTCTTGTACGACAGCAACTCCGTTTCCGTGATGTTGAGCAGGTCGCCGATAGTCTCTAAGTTCATCTTCTTAAGGCAGTTCCTGCTCCGCACCGAAAGCTCGAAATCGGAGATCGGGGTCTCGAGAATCTGGTTCTTGCGAGTTTTCTTCTTCTCCTTCTCCTCGTCGTAGAACATGGTCTTGGAGCTTTCAATGTCCTTCTTGAAGAGGATAGCCCTTGCGTGATTCGGGTGAGATTCGAGCACGATATCCACACATTGCGAGGCCCTGTCGAATTGTCCCCTGTCCTCGAACAGCACTGCCAGGTTCAGAAGTGCGCTGACACAAATCGGAGAAGTCGAAGCGATCTGCTCGTAGTAGTCGATCGCCGCATCTTCGTTTCCTGACAGGTCGCAGCGGTAAGCCAGGTGGAAAAGCGCTTCCTGATGATCGGGAGACAACTCCAGGGCGGTCTGGTAGTTGTCGATCGCCTCGTTGTACAGGCCCTCAACCTCCCGCAGGCGGGCCAGTTGGCAGTGATAGTCGGCGCTGACATTCTCAAAATTCGCACAGCCCTTTAGTTCCTTCTCGGCCTTCTCGAAATCGCCCGCCAACCGATAAGTGGCGGCCTTTTCGAGCGCTGTCGTCATTGCATCGCCGCCGTGCTTGGGGCATTTCTTCAGGCTGTCGATGGCCTCGTCGAATCGGCCGCTCCGCCTAAGTGCGAATGCTGTATAGATGAATTTCTCTTTGCAGTCTTGCGCCTTTTCGAGCTTCCGCACGGCTTCTTCGTCTCTGCCGAGGATATAAAGAGCGATTCCCACGGCGAGCCGCGCCCTCGGCGAGGTCTTGGACATGTTCTCCTCGGCCTGCGCGGCGAAGGCCAGCATATTTGCCTCGCTTCCATGGGCGACCTTAGAAAACGCCCCTATGTCCTCCAGCGAGGGCAATTCATCGCCGAACAAGTTAATTCCCGGCTGTGTAGTTGGTTCCATAGGAATTTCTCCCGTATGTTATCTGTCTATTGGTTATTTCGTTACATCAATCGTTTGCCAAACAAATCATTATATGCCGAAACAACGCACTTGCAACCCTTTTTTTAGGCACCCCAGGCCCATCCCGCCGATTATAGCCCGATTTCAAGCCATTTTCCTCCAATTCGCCAAAATCCGCCCCTCCACAACACCGTTTAGCCGTCGTCGGCACTTGTCCCGTGGGGACGACGACGCCGGATATTGGAGTCCGGCGCAAACCTCGACGCACCGGGAATCAATCATCAATACGGCCGAATCGACCGCTTAAAGCCTCTTAAGCACCAACTGCACCAGCGCCACCCAGTCCTTATCCGCATCTTTCGGCGGCTGGCCGATACCGACCGAGCCAGGCCCCTTTACGCTTCGCACCGAGCCTGCTCGCAGCGCCCCTCCGGCACGAGGATTGAACCATTGCACGATAAACGACCTGGAATCGTCGCCCAAATCAAGCTTCGTTGTCCCGCCGACGGGCAAGTATATCGCATAGATTTGTCCGGGCTTGGCGAAACAGTAGTCGTCTTTGACGCCGGTCAGCTCATCGTGATGGTTCATCTCGGTGAACGGCAGACGCTCCCGGAAGAATTCCAGAGCATATCGCGTCAGGTCCCATATATGGTCTCGGCTTCGCCAATCCTCGCAGTTCAAATCATTATGCGCCCATTTGTACCCGAAGTACCATTCCACCCCCGCTCCGCCGGCCATCAAATGCCCCCAGAGGTGTTTATGCCGCACCTCATCGTGCCAATAGTCGTCCTTGTCCGGTTTAACCCCCGTATGCGCCGGCCCGATCTCATCGAGTGAAACAAACCAGTTTCGTCCCGACTTAGCCGATGCATCGATCCATTTCACCGTCTGGTTGTGAGTATCGTTGGTTTGCAGCGAAGCCCCGTCGAAGTATTCGTACTTCAGCAGGGGGGTGTAAACCTCGTCGTACTTGCCCGGATACGTATGGCAGACAATCGGATGGTCGTATGGATCGATGCCCTTGATGTACCTGCAGAAGGCCTTTCGCTGAGCGGTCGTATTGGTGTTTTCCTCGCCGAGATTCCAGACCAGCGCCAAATGGTGCCCGAATCGCGCTATAAGTTCGCGATAATAGAGCTTTCGCTGCGGCCCGAGTTCGCCCTTGTCGAGCCCCTGGTCGTTCTCCGTTTCCTGGGTGATGATATGCATCATCAATCCGAGCTTGTCCATGTGTGAAAAAACAATCTCCCACTGGTCCAGCTTACTGCAGTCAAATCGATACCTCTCTTTCGGGTCGGTCCACGGCCAGACGTCCTTGCCGTCGCCCCCGTCGATATTATAGGGAATAAAATAAACGCTGTTCATCCCCTTGGACGCGAGGTAATTCAGTGCCCCGATCATCCCCTTGCCCTTGCCGTCCTTCCAACTCGGATCGCCCGCCTTGAAATCTTTAACGTGCGGCCTATAGTGATGGATGAACATATCGCCCGCAGCCTCGCCCTTGCGCTCGAGCTTGGCGGTATCGTAAGTCCCGTCGAAGTCCGCATAAGCCAAAAAGTTCTCCGGACTGTCCGCACCGCCCTTGAGGAACCATTCGCCCGTCTCGGCATACTGAAGATACCGCTTGCCCACGTATCTGAGCATCCCTTTGCGTCGAGGATCTCGAATGTCGGTATCGGTTGCGCCGATATGAAACGCGCCCTTCGCGCCGTCGAAGCTCACAGCCGTCCCCGCCCTCGCATCACTGCTCAGCGCTATATCCTTGCCCTTGCGAAACGATGCCTTATACGACCATTCGTGGTCCCCATCCGGCACGAAATGCACCCGCCATTTGTTACCCCCAGTCACACTGCTCTGCGCCGCATTCCCGTCCGCCGCGTAATAACCGGCAACAACGTATCGTTTGCCGCCCTTGGAAAAAGTCACTTCCAGCCGATAGTCGAGAAAAGGATTAACCTCCGCATCCTCGCTCGTCTCCGGGCCGCTAAACGTAACCGTAACCGCGTGCCACTTTCTCAGTTCGCCGGATACCTTCCCCGCCGCCGGGGCGATGCCGCCAAACGTCAGAACAAAACAAACCGCACAAAGAACAGCCAACTCATACCGTTTCATAGTCATATTCCTCAACATATCGTTTAACAATACCATCGCCGTATGCCGTATATTAAGGGCCAAACCCGCACATAAGCAACAGATTTCCACAATCGCCTCTATACCTCCCCGGTAGAGTCGAAGAATTCAAATTAGTATGAATCGAGGCGCTTATGGATGGCTCTATACGCGGGTAATAATATCGGAGTAACCCGGCAGTCCTTGCAGGCCCAGTGGAACAGGATCTTCTGGTCCTCCTCGGGCAGACCGTTGGGGGCGTATGCCCGCCGGATATAATGCTCGATGCAGCAGGGCGGATACCCGAAGAGGAAACCCTCGAAACGCTGCGTCGCCGCGGATTTGTCGATAGGAGTATTGTCGAAGCGCCGCTTGTACAATTCGATATGCGCCGGCGTTCGGCTAAAGACGGTCTCAATGACTTCTTTGCCCGTTTTAACGCTTCGCCGGATTTGCTCGGCGAGCAAATCCAGCCGGTCGAACTGCCGAAGCGCGTCGTCGGCCAGCGGCTTCTCCCATCGGCTCAGTGGCTTCAGACCCTGCACAGTCAGCGCAGCGAGATACGCCAACTCCTGGTCGATTTGACTTAGGGTCTTGAGGCAGCGCTTGGCTTCTCGCGATTCGATGTCCAAATGCGTGGTCCTTTAGTGGATTACTATTGCCCGCCGTTCTCCTGTGCCGGGTCCGTGATTTGCAGCCATTTGTCGGCGAAATCAGCGAAATCCTTGAAGTTCTCGGTGCAGTCCTTGTTGAAGTCCCCCGGCAGGTATATTGTGCCGAGGTGGCCGCAGCGATACGGCATCTCCAGTATCTTCCCCAGCAGTGCGACCTTGATTCTGCCGCTGTGGAAGGGCTCTGGTGGCTCATCGATTTGCAGGCCGGAGTAGCTTAGAGAACCATGGGACATGTAATGGGACGCGATAAAATAGACGTCCATACTAAGGCCCAGTTTAGGGTTTACGACTTGTTGGTGCCCCATATTCACCGACTCGCCGCAAATCTCGCATAGTTCCAGCCCTCTGAGGAGGTGGTCTATCCTGTACGGTTCATTCGGTTCAGGCAGGCCGCTGTGCGGGTCGTACTCAGGCAGAGCCTCGATTGCATCGGCGAACTGCATTGCCAGCTCGATGCCGTCAGGGACAAGGTCGCCGTCCTGATCAGGATCGTAGAGGTTGAAGCCCGCCGCCAACTCTTCGGTGTCCGCGAGGAGGTCGCCGTCGTAGTCGTTGGCGTCCGGCGCCAACTGCCCGCCCGGCTCGACAACATAATCAAGCGGCAGTTGATGGTCGTTCGGGTCGTTGGGATAACGCAACTGAAGCACCCACAAAAGTCGCGCGATATCGACTCTGCCTTTGTGATCTTCACCGTAACAGTCGAATGAGCCGTGCTCCATATAGTGCAATGCCAGGTCCGACAGAAACATCCTATCCAGAGGGTCGTTCGGGTCGGGGTACTTAAGGTTGAGGTTGGGATTGATGATCTCCCAGCCGCCCATGTGAATCATTGCTCCACAGACGCCACAGGCCTCGAGGCCGTCGAGGGCGTGCTCGACTTTGTAGATTTCATTGGTGTCGGGCGGCGCCGGCCACAGTGGATATGAAGGCAACTCGGCGACGGCGTCGGCGCATCGTTTGGCCAATTCCACGCCGTCAGGTATCTCATTGCGGTTCTGATCGGGGTCGAATGGGCGGTAACCAATTGCGGTCTCTTCGGCGTTGCTCAGCAGATCAAAGTCCGAGT
>JAUVXL010000232.1 GCA_030603595.1 Sedimentisphaerales bacterium
TCTCGCCCGCGCGTATCGCGGGCTTCCAGCCCGCGTCCCGCCGCCACGCCCGTAAGATCACTTCCCAGGCTAAACACATACCCCAGCCCCACCAAATTGCCACTGCCCGCCAACACCAAGACTCTCAAAGAATCTGGCTTCGGAGGCTGGGTTGATGAAAAGATAAAACCAGGATCGCTTCGCCCTCTGGGGCCAAGCGACTCCTTAATCTCTATCATACCTGAAAGAAACCCGGCCTACCCATTTCCCCCAAGAGCCAAAAATCCTCAAAAAATCCGGAAAATCCGCGCAATCTCGCCCCCCAAATCTCGCACTCTATACCACTTATCCCTCTAAATCGTCACAAAACACTCTTTTCACCATTCCGACCTAAATTATAAACTTGAAAAGGACGCCAAAATCTGCTATCCTGTTCTTTACAACAATTGCGCTTGCACCTTTGCTTATTCATAACAAGCCGGGAGCGTGAGCGACCGGATAACCCGTAGGATGGGCTTTAGCCCATGCTGTTTGTCTGGAGCTTGGAAGAATGGCGAAACAAAAAACCGCAACCTTCCGCCCAATAACCCTAATAGCAGCATCCCTATGCGCCCTATACCTCGCCCAACAATCCCCCGCAGCCGCAATCCGAGGCTGGGGAGACTCGGTCGTAGACAGCAGAGACCTTGCAGCCAAAGATTTCTTCGCCATCAGCGCAGGAGGGGACCATTCGCTTGCACTCAAGACCGATGGCACTATTGTCGCCTGGGGCCGGAATTCCCATGGTCAGGCCACGCCGCCTGATGGAAACGATTTCATCGCCGTCAGTGCAGGAGAGATCCATAGTCTCGCGCTGAAGGCCGATGGCACTATTGTCGCCTGGGGCTATGATCATTATGGTCAGGCCACCCCGCCTGACGGAAACGACTTTGTCGCCGCCAGCGCAGGGAAGTACCATTCGCTTGCCCTCAAGGCCGATGGCACTATTGTCGGCTGGGGCAGGGACAATGACGGTCAGGCAACCCCGCCTGATGGAAACGATTTTATCGCCGTAAGCGCAGGAGACGACCATTCGCTCACCCTCAAAGCTGACGGCAGCATTGCCGCATGGGGGGACAACTGGACTGGCCAAGCAACACCGCCTGATGGAAACGATTTTATCGCCATAAGCGCAGGAGAGTACTATTCGCTTGCCCTCAAGGTCGATGGCACTATTGTCGGCTGGGGCAGGGACAATGACGGTCAGGCAACCCCGCCTGATGGAAACGATTTTATCGCAGTCAGCGCAGGAGGGAGCCATTCGCTTGCCCTCAAGGCCGACGGTTCAATTGTCGGCTGGGGCTACAATTATCTTGGTCAGGCAACGCCGCCTGATGGAAACGATTATATCGCCATAAGCGCGGGAGGACGCCATTCGCTTGCCCTGAAAACCGAGGGAAGTATCGTCGGGTGGGGCAGTAATGCCCATGGCCAGGCGACGCCGCCAGTAGGAGAAGATTTCATTTCCGTCACCGCCGGAGAGGACCATTCGCTTGCCCTGAAGGCCGACGGCAGCATTGTCGGCTGGGGCGACAACTATACGCGCGAAGGCTGGTTTGGTCAGGCGACGCCGCCTGATGGGAACGATTTCATCGCCGTCAGCGCAGGAGGGGACTTTAGTCTTGCCCTGAAAACCGACGGCAGTATCGTCGGCTGGGGCGACAACGGTGATGGTCAGGCCACTCCGCCTGATGGAAACGATTACATCACCATAAGCGCGGGAGCGTACCATTCGCTTGCCCTCAAAACCAATGGAACTATTGTCTCTTGGGGTGCGAATCATGATGGTCAGGCAACGCCGCCTGACGGAAATGATTATGTCGCCATAAGCGCGGGAGGATACCATTCGCTTGCCATGAAAACCGACGGCTCGCTTGTTGCATGGGGCAGTACTGTTTATGGTCAGGCGACGCCGCCTGAGGGAGACGATTTCATCGCTGTCAGCGCGGGAGAGACCCATTCGCTTGCCCTGAAGGCCGATGGCAGTGTTGTCCGGTGGGACTGGGACAATTCGCCTGCGGAAAACGACTTTATCGCCATCAGCGCAGGAGGAGAGCATAGTCTTGCCCTCCAGCGCACCTGCCAATCCGCCCTTGCCGGCGACTTGAACGATGATTGCGAAGTCGATCTCGACGATTTCACCCTTATGGCCGAAAACTGGCTAATCGACTGCAACGCAGACCCCCCCAACCCAGCCTGCATCCCAAAGTAGAACACCCATCCACTCATACACTCATCTACTCATCCCCTCTGCGCCAAAAAGAATCCGTCTTACCGGTGTCAAGCCGTGTCAGCCGGACAGGAATTCACTTGAAATCAAACTCGAAATATGGTACAATACCCATCAAACTGGAGAACTATACAAAGTAAGGAAGCTCATACCATGGCTACCCAACCCCAAAGTTCATCCCGCCGGATGGCACATCCCTATCTCATCGCCTCCCCTAAGCCTCCTGCCTTACCTATCTTGCTGCGAATTCATGCCTTAATTGCGCAAAACAAACCCAATTCCCAAAAGCCAAAAACCAACGCAACATCTTACTCCGAAAGGAGTTACACTAATATTTCGCTCCGAACGACTCGAAAAAACAAACCCAATCAAACCCAATTGGTCCTGGCGACAAGTTGCCTCTTGACGCCTCGGACGGCGGAGACGAGAATCTTGACTGATGGCCCAAGACGCCTGCAAAAAACAATACTGGAAAGGCAATATCCAATGTATAAGAAGATCATTCACCTTACCCTGCTCCTCGCCGCCTGCAGCTTACCGGCCCGGGCGAACGACTATTTGAACGCCGAATACGGCCAACTACTCGAAGCCTCGACCGCAAAAGTCGCCCTATGGTGGGCCTCCTCCGGCTGGAAGATAAGCCCGGAAAAACCCCTGCCCAAACCAAAAAGCCGAGCGATTGCTATACGAACGGCCCGCAACGAAGTCGAGGCCGCCCAATTAGTGATCCGGCCGACATTGCCCGTCAAATCGCTCACCGTAAGCGCCACAGCACTAAAAGGCCCGGCAGCAACCGTCATACCCGCCCGGAATATAGAAATCCTCGAAGTGCGATACGTCAATATAACCCGCCCAACGGACAAAACCTCGGTCCTCGGCCCGTGGCCCGACCCATTGCCGCCGCTAAAAGCCCCAATCGATATCGAGGCCAATAAGAACAAGCCCTTCTGGATTCGCGTCAAGGCGCCACGCGCCGCCGCAGCCGGGATATACACCGGCACAATTACACTCTCCGGCAAGAACTACAAAGCCGAGGTCGCCCTGAGCGTCGAAGTCTATGATTTCACGCTCCCCGATAAAATGACCTGCACGACCGCCTTCGGCTTTTCGCCGGGCAACGTATTTCGCTACCAGAAGCTCACCAAGCCCGAAGACAAGCGCAAGGTCCTCGATAAATACTGGGCGAGTTTCAGCGACCATCATATATCCCCCTACGACCCCGCCCCGCTCGATAGAATCAAAGTAACCTGGCCGGTCGTCAAGCCGCCGGTCTTCGACAAATACGCAAACTGGCAGGGCCTCCGCATCGTCGGCAACGAGAGCCATTCCGGCAACGGATGCCTGCTGATTTATGACGACGATATCAAGAGCAATACGACCGTCTCGTACAAGCCGCTCATAGAAATACCGTCCGCCGGCTTGGATGTGCGATTCTGGTATCGAACGGCCATACCCGGCCACCGCTTCGCAATTGCCCTCAATCACTATGACAAAGACCGCAACTGGATGTCCGGCAATAACAACGATATGACCGTCAAGGGCAGCGGAAAATGGCAACTCTTCGACGCCCAGGTCAAGGATTTCCCCAAAAACGCAGTCTATGTAAGGCCAAACGTCAGAGCTACGATCTGGACCGACGCCGGAGAGCAAATCGGCCTTGTCTGGTTCGACGAGGTCTCGATGAAGGATGCCGGCAGCGGGAAAGAGTTGCTCGCCGGTGGCGATTTCGACATTGAGAAGCGGACCGAGCTGGTCGCCCCGGCTGAGAAGCTGAAGGTCAAATTCGATTTCTCGGCCTGGGATAAAGCAATGGCAAAAGCCGTCGATCATTACAAATTCAATTCTTTCCGACTGACAATTCCGGGCCTGGGCGGCGGAACGTTTCATGCGATTTCTCAACCCTCCCTGCTCGGTTTCGCCGAGGACGACCCGGAATATCCCCTCATGCTCGAATCCTACTGCACGCAATTAGAAGAGCATTTCGCCCGAAGGAATCTCCTTGACCAGGCGTATGTCTATTGGTTCGACGAGCCGAGCCCCGATCAATACGCCTTTGTTATGAACGGATTCGAGAAGCTCAAACGCTACTGCCCGAGAATCCCGCGAATGCTAACCGAGCAACCCGAGCCACAATTAGCGGGTGGGCCGAATATCTACTGCGTTATCTCCAACCTGTATCGGCCTGACGCCGCCGAGAAGCGCAGAGCTTATGGCGATAAATTCTGGTGGTACGTCTGCACCGGTCCCAAGGCCCCGTACTGTACTCTGTTCATCGACCATCCCGGCACGGAGATGCGCCTATGGCTATGGCAGAGTTGGCAGCGAAATATCGAAGGAATCCTCGTCTGGCAGTCGAACTACTGGACCAGCTCAACCGCCTACCCCGACAAGCCGCAAAATCCTTACGCCGACCCGATGGGCTGGACCTCCGGCTACAGTACCCCGAAAGGCGAGAAGAGACCCTGGGGCAACGGAGACGGCAGATTCATATATCCCCCGGTAGCAGCAGCCGATGCGCAGCCCGCCGAGCCCGTTCTTGATGGGCCCGTCGATAGCATCCGATGGGAAATGCTCCGCGACGGCATCGAAGACTACGAATACCTCGCCATCCTAAAAAGACTGCTCAAAGCCAAGAACGCTAACCTCTCCGCAGCCCAACGCAATCAATACGCCGCCCTGCTCGAAGTGCCTGAAGAGATCACAAAAAACATGACCGCTTTCACCAAAGACCCCGCCCCCATCGAGGCCCGCCGAGACCAAATAGCCCGAGCCATAGCCAAGGTAAGCAGACTCTGAGCGAGCAGTTTAGTGGCGCCTTGATCGCTCTTTGAGAATTGAGACTACTATTCCATGACATTTGCTTTTGTGAGTTGTCATTCCCGCGAAGCTTGTCCTCGACCCCGATCGGGGAGCGGGAATCCAGTTTGTTTAATGGGTCAAATTCCGTTTCAAATTGGAAACACATCTATCCACAAATTCAAATGCTATGAACTACTACCGGGCCTGCCTTTTCGTCCAGTCCTCCTGCCGGACGCCGTGGTATGTGGTCAGGACATATTGCAATTCTTGCTTAGACCTCGGTTCCATCTCGAGCGTGAACTTGACGGTGTCCATGTCTTCCTTCTCGAACTCGGCCGTGGTTTTCAGGTCCCAGGCGTGTGTGTTGAAGTTGCGCTTAATCTCAACCTTGACGGGCAAATCACGAGTATTGCGGACCTCGATTTTGAACGTTCGAATCTCGTCCCAACCTGAGATGTTGCGTCTGCGGTCGAACCTGTAGTTGGCCGTTTTGAAATCCATCAGTTTCGGCTCGACGACGACATTTGCAACGGCCCCAAGATTAAGCTCCACATCCTCATCGACGGGTATGTACTTAAACGAGGATTGGCCCGTATAGGATAGATGCCCCTCGTCGCCGACGCCTCTATAAACCTTCAACAATCCGCCGGGGATGGGCGTACCGCCTAATTTGTGGTCTTCGTCGTTCTTGAAGCTGAGGAACCGGACAACGGAATTGCCGTACCGCTGCTGCTCGAATTTATAGAGATTGACCACAGGAACCTCGTCGGCGTCGAAGCTTTGCAGCCTCTTGGACCAGCCGTTGGCAATCGTTTCGGTGCCTTCGATTGTATAAAGGAAGTACTCGCTGAGACCCTCCTTTTTGATCTCCCTTAACTCGGCAAGCTTCTCAGCCGCGCCGGCAACGCGGCTAAAACGGTCCACCACACGTCCGCCTTTGGCCCCCAACCGGATGGGTTCG
>JAUVXL010000213.1 GCA_030603595.1 Sedimentisphaerales bacterium
GGATTGTTTGTGCGATACATTTGCGACCTCCATGTGCAAGCATTTTGGGCGTATTTCTATAATTCCTTTTCACTTGCAATACTATAAGTCATATGTATCGCATTGTAAATACTAAACTTAAATTCTACACAGCAAGCCCTAAATATGGTACAATACATATCAAACTAATAGGAACTAAACAATGATACTCCATACTCAACTTTTGTCTGAATTCGTGCTAATTCGTGGAAATGCGTGGTTAATCCATTCTCAATGGCCCGAAACGCCGAACCTGCTTATTTGGCCCAGCTTACCAAGAAATCATAACTGCAAAAAGGAGAGAAAACAGAATATGGCCGACAGAAGAATCAAAGAACAACTCCACACAGCCAGAAGATTTTGGAGATTTCCCCTATCACTCTGTCCCTTTGTGCCTTTGCACCTTATGGGCTATGAAACTTTTGCGCAAAACAAACCCAATCCCGGCGCGCCGGGAACCACCGCAATCTCTTTTATCCAAAGGATTTACCCCAATATTCCGCTCCGCTCCGCCCCAAAAAACAAACCCAATTCAAACCCAAACAAACTCGCAGACGCGCCCGTGGCGGGCCAATCCCGCTTTTACCCAAACTGCCGCTCTTACCCAAGTTCCGCACCCATTCTCCCCCGTCGAAACACGACACCTGTCCCGATGCCTTTTCCCAGCGTGCCGGGACGACATCCCACATACGACATACGACATACGACATACGATCTCACTTCTTCGCCTGGTCGAGGATGAGGTCTTTCACTTTCTGGCTGGGCAGGTTGAGTGCCCCGTATGCCGCCGCCGCTGCGCTGCGAAGGGCCGGGTCGGTCTGCTCGGAGCCAATAAGCGCGTATATGCCGTCGATCATCAGTTCAACCAGCATATTGGCATTGAGCTTGGCCGACGTGGCGAGCGATTCGAACGCCGCTACACGCACTTCAAGGCTGTTGCCGCCGATCAAGGCCATCGCCGCAATCGCCCTTTGGGCGCCGGGACTATCGAGATACGCCAGGACCTTGCCGGCCAGAATCTGTATCTCGGGGCGTTTATCGTTTATCGCGGCGGCAAGATACTGCTGGGCCAGAGACAGATCAATCACGCGATTGCGAGACTCGGCCAACTTCAGCATAGCTGTAGCCGCACGCACGGCATAGACGTTGGCAATCTTTTCGCTCCACATCCCGTCCTCGGAAACGGCGGTTTGGGCCGCCTGACCGATCGCCTGGGCCAGATTGGCAATAACCAGCTTGCTCTCGGCAAACTTCTCCGTAGGCCCCGCCGAGGCAATCGCTATCGCAGCACTGTATCTGACCGCACGATTGTCGAACCTCAGGGCCTCCATCAACGGCTGAGACGCTCCTATTCGGTACAGCAGCGACTTCTCTCCCGCCGTCGTAGCCAGCGCCTCGACGACACCGAGCGCAACGTAGGCATTATTGTCCTTCACGGCCCGTGCAAGGGCCTGATGGAGATACTGAACGCCGGCGGTTGTGGCATAGACCAGCGCATCGGCGTGGGCCGGACCGAAAAATTCCGGCATCGCGGCGCCCGCCGACTCGGCCTTGAAAAACGCCGCAACCCACAACCCTATGGCTTGTCCGAACGTCGGATCCGCCCGCAACGCCCACTCACACGCCCGCATCGACATCAATTCGAAAAAGTAATCCTTCTCGACTTCGACACGCTCCAGCCTGCCCTCCTGCGGATTCCAGAACCACAAATTGCCAAAGTCGGCGTCTTCCTGAGGCGCCAGCGACTGCGCATGGTAGTAATAATCCTCGGCAAGCCTGTAGAACAGCCGAGCAGCCGGGACTTGCACAGCAGATGGATCAATCTGGGCCAGGCTGCCCCCGGACATGGAACGAAGCGCCGGAGACTCATCCTTCTCGGCAATGTACTTCAGATAGCCCTGCGACTGCGGATAGCCGATCTTTCCCAGGGCCTTTACGATCTCGCCTTTGACCGCCACATTGTCTGTCTGCAATGCCGCCGCAAGCGGCCGAATGGCGTCTTTGCCGATATAAGGCAATGCCCGCACAATATTCACATACTCCGCAGATCGCGTACTGTCGGTCATCGCATCAAGCATGAACGGTATCGCATATTCCCCGGCCACCTGGAGCCTCTTAACCGCCGTGACCCAACCCCGATCAGTGCCGGCGAGCCTTCGGACTTCTTCTGCGATAATCGGCGCATCCGTCCTCCGCGTGAAGGTGCCTCTGTCAATAAGACCGAGCACTTTGCCGACAAGGTCGGCCAATTCGGCGTCGCGTTTCGACTCATACACTAACTTCAGAATCTGATAATCCTCCGGGCTTGCCTTGCTCAAGGCCAGCAATTCGACGGGGTCGGGATTGCTCTGGAGAATGGCCTGGGCGTACCCTTTCGCCAATTCCGAATGCCCGATCTTCACATAATGGACGAAGTCTTTCCAGTAGTCCTCCAGAGACTGGGCAAAACCGGTGCTCGCCAAAACAACTGCTACAGTCAAAATCGCTGTGATGGTTTTTCGCTTGGACATCGAACTATCTCCAAAAAGCTTGGTTGCCTTGCCAAAACACAACCCAATATATTCATTTCGTCCTCACAACTCAATATTATTAGCAAATCGCCCCCCCTGTCAACAAAAAACCACCCCAAACCGCCCAAAACCCCGCAATCAGGCCAGAAACTTCCTCGAAAGGTTCCGGCGAATGTGTTATAATGTATTGCACTTGGCCGTTGGTCGCAGGACCTTTGGAGAGCCGCAAATGCTGGACAATACAGGTCTAAACGCGTTGCCGCACACGCCGCCCCTGTTCCCGATCCCCGCAAATGTGACGGCGTCCGCTCCGCAAATGCCCAACCAATGGCCGACTGAGACAAAAACAAAGGCAATAATCTTCTTTTTGTGAGGAGTAACATTATGAAACGCGCATTTGCTCTAATGTTGACATTAGTGCTGGCCTCCGCGGCAAATGGGAAGCTCTCGATTACCGTGGATGGAGTAGTTGACCCGGCCGACGAAGTATTGCTCGAGCCGGGCCAAGAAGCAGTTATCGGCATCCACAACGACGACCCGGACCAACGAGGACTGACAGTCTCTTTGCACTACACCGGCCCGGCTACTTACGACCTCCCAGGGGAAATTGCTCGTTGTGTAGTTTGCTCATATGCACTTGCACTATGGCCCTCAGCACCTATTTGGGAAGAAAGGCCCGGGTTCATTCAAATCCTTCTTGCCGAGTCAAGCCCAACGTCCAGAGTCCCTGTGGGCATCGTGGCAGACGGGATCGTCCTGCATTGCGAGGGCGAAGGCGATGTCACGCTCACACTGTTGGACTCGCCGGTACCGGAATGGGGGCACGTTTTTGACAGTCAGACCATCCATCAGGGCACCGAGACACCGCTCATCGCCGAGGCCGAATTCACACGTTTTTTTTGCGGAGAGTCCTCACCCGGCTCTGAATGCACCATCAATCCGACCGCACCTACTGCTGCTGATGTAATTACCTTCTCAGGCCTTACAGGAGCCTATTCCAACCCCTGTTTCTTTCAGTTAGCTACGCACTGCTCGCCCCCCACGCTCACCATCAACCGTCTTAGCAGGACAATCGAAATGTGGTTTCAAGGGCAAGAGGGGGTTTGCCCCTCGGTATGGGATCCTCTGTACGCCCCGATAGAAGGGCGGTTTGGGCCGCTCAACCCCGGAGATTGGCGGTTTTTCAGTGATGATCCATATACGACCTTCTCTATTGAGTTTACTGTTTACAGTGGCCAACTTTTCGTCAACGCCGCCGACGGCAACGACACCAACAACGGAATAACGCCGGAGACGCCCTTCGCGACCATACAGAAGGCCATAGATATCGCAAACGACGGCGATATCATCGAGGTCGCCCCGGGCACATACGCCGAGGACATCAACTTCCTCGGCAAGAATATAACCCTAACAGGCACCGGACCGGCCAATTCAAATACCGTTAAGAACACTACTATCGATGGGTTTGTAACTTTTCGCGGCACAGAGGATCCGAATTGCGCTCTGACGGGATTCAATATCAATGGTTGGATCGCCGGGTACGATTGGCAAATCGATCCAACCGGCGAGAACCATACCCGCGCAACGATCAGTCATTGCATCCTCGAGAACATTGCAACCGGCTGCGGACAGTTGATCTACGCTTGTGACGGGACAATCAGCAACTGCCTGATAGCCAATATCAGCTACATGTGTCTGAGGCCTTCGCCTGTTCCGCAAATTGTTGCATGTCACGGCCTGATCGAGAACTGCACGATGGCGGATATGCAGGATGGGATAGAACTTCTCCCGGGCGGAACGTGCACATTAAGAAACTGCATATTCTACCGCTCATACTGGATCATCGTGCCAGCCGAGGCGACGCTGAACATCTCTTATTGCAGCATAGAACGCGAGCCTTACGGCATCGTCGGCGAAGGAACTGTGAACTGGGGGCCGGGCAATATCGAAGCCGACCCGTGCTTCGCCGCTGTGGGGACCTGGGACACCGAGGGCGATTACCATTTGAAATCCCAGGCAGGCAGATGGGACCCTTCGGGAAATTCGAAATCCGAAATCCGAAATCCGAAACTGGGCGAAGGCGCGTGGATTTACGACGAGGTGACGAGTCTAAGCATTGACGCCGGCGATCCGATGACACCCATAAACTTCGAGCCGTTCCCCAACGGCGGAATAATCAACATGGGCGCCTACGGCGGCACGGCTGAGGCCAGCAAATCATACTTCGGCAAGCCGCCCTGCGAAACAATTATCGCAGGCGACGTCAACGGCGATTGCATAATCGATTTCAAAGACGCCGCCATCACCTTCTCCCACTGGCTTGAAGACAACAGCCCATAATCCACCTATCTTCCGGCACAAGCAGACCCGGCTCGCGCATGCTTGATATTGCGAAGCAGAGTTAATGAGGAATTCGTGCCCTTGCATCCCACGCTGTGATACAGGATAATAACTACACTCGGCTACGATGTTCGCGCTTACTGATTTAGGATGTCATGCTGAGCCGGAAGGCGAAGCATCTGCCTGAGAATTGATGACCCCACGCATTCACAGGCCAGATTCTTCGCTTCGCTCAGAATGACAAAGTGATGTATTCTCTTACCGAGACACAACCTGCAAACATTGTCGCCGGCAAACCGGTTCAGTTTGGGCCTGATAAGAAAAGGAGCACAACTATGGCAATGCAAACACGTAGAGACTTCTTGATGAGAGCCTTGGGCGCTGCTGCCGGATCACTGCTGGCCCCCCAGGCGCTGTGGGCTCGGAAAAAATCCGCACGCAAGCCCAATGTTGTTCTTATTTTCACCGACGACCAGGGCACGATCGACCTCAACTGTTACGGCGCCAAGGACCTGCATACGCCTAACCTCGACCGGCTCGCCCGTGAAGGGACGCGATTCACGCAGTTTTATGTTGGCGCGCCGGTGTGTTCGCCGTCGCGTGCTGCGCTTATGACCGGGCGCTACCCGCAAAGGGCAGGCGTGCCGGGCAACGTCTCTTCGACAAAAGGCAATGCCGGCATGCCCGCCGAGCAGGTGACAATCGCCGAGATGATGAAATCGGCAGGCTACGCCACCGGCCACGTCGGCAAATGGCACCTCGGATACACCCCCGAGACAATGCCCAACGGCCAGGGCTACGACAGTTCGTTCGGCCACATGGGCGGCTGTATCGACAATTATTCCCACTTCTTCTACTGGCAAGGCCCCAACCGCCACGACCTCTGGGAGAACGGTAAGGAAATCTGGCGCGACGGCGAATTCTTCGGCGATCTGATTGTCGATGAGTGCAAGACATTCATCGACAAAAACAAGAAGGACCCGTTCTTTTTGTACTGGGCGATCAACATGCCCCACTACCCGCTCCAGGGGACCGAGAAGTGGCGAAAGAAATACGAGGACCTGCCCGCACCGCGAAAGATGTACGCGGCTTTCGTATCCACTGTTGATGAGATGGTCGGCGAAGTCATCGCCCACATCGAGAAGCTCAAGCTCCGTGACGACACAATCATCATCTGGCTAAGCGACCACGGGCATTCCGTCGAGGGTCGAACATTTTCGGGCGGCGGCTCCTCCGGCGATTTCCGGGGCCACAAATTCACGCTCTGGGAAGGCGGCATCCGCATCCCGTGCATAGTCTCCTGGCCGGGCAGAATCCCCAAGAACGCCGTTCGAGACCAAGTGGCAATCAGCATCGACTGGATGCCAACTATAGCCGAATACTGCGGCGTCAAACCGCCCGACCGTAGAATCGACGGCAGAAGCATCGCCGCGCTCATCGATTCGGGCAAAGCCCCTTCGCCGCATGACGTCCTCCACTGGCAAACGGGCAGGGCCGGCCACTGGGCGGTTCGACAAGCCAATTGGAAGCTCGTCCACAACGGCCCCGCTACAGATTACAAAGGCCGCAAGCTCCCCGCAGAGAAGGACTTCCTGAGCGAGATGACCAATGACACAACGGAAACAAAAAACCTCGCTAAAGACCATCCCGACATAGTCGAGCGCCTGGCCAACCTCCACAACCAATGGCTCAACAGCATCCAGCAGAAATAACAGGAATTCCAGAAGACAGCAACAACCATAATGCACGCGTCTTGGCTCGCCGCCATCCCCAAGCCCTTTGGGCTTGAGGCTGCCACCCAGAAAACACCCATGAAAACACATTCTGTTCTTCTGAGAGGTATAACTCAGGCGGATTCTAAGAAATTCTGAGGTAGCTTTGAGTTGTCATCCTGAGCCGAAGGCGAAGGATCTGGCTTCGGAATTAGCGAGCCCTCAAGCATACAAGCCAGATCCTTCACTGCGCTGCGCTACGTTCAGGATGAAGATAGAGCGCGAGAATTTTTTAGAAAGCGTATCAGGGGCTGCCAACCGCTAAGGACTTGTAAATAAATTAGGTTTCGTTTTTGGGTGAGCGAGGACAAGGCTGGCAAGGAAGCAAAACGCAGGCCTACTTGTT
>JAUVXL010000235.1 GCA_030603595.1 Sedimentisphaerales bacterium
CGTCCTTGAACTTCACCCCCCCGCGCATAATGCGGTCGTCATATAAGACTTCAATCCCAGCAGCGAGAAGTTCCTTATAAATGTCCTCAGCCACCTTGGCCACCGCCTCGTCGTCCTGGTTCACGCACGTAATCAAAACCTCGAAAGGAGCGATGGAGATTGGCCAGATGATCCCGTTGTCGTCGTTGCCCAATTCCACAGCCGAGGCCAGTATCCGATTGATCCCGATGCCGTAGCACCCCATCAGGCACGGATTCTCCACTCCCTGCTCATCCAGAAACTTCGCCCCGAGCTTAACGCTGTACTTCGTCCCCAACTTGAAGACCTGCCCAACCTCGATACCCTTCTTAAACAGCAGCTTCGTGCCCTCGTAAGTATCCCCCTCCTCGGCATACCGAAGATCAGCAACGATAACATTCTCGCCTTCAAGCGGAAAGTCCCTCCCTGGAGCAACATTCTTAACATGATAGTCCGTCTTATTAGCCCCGGCTACACAAACCGCCATCGCAGCCACCGCATGGTCGATAATCACCTTCGATACCTTGCCCGCAATCCCAACAGGCCCTGCAAACCCGACTTTTGCCCCGGTTGTTCTTTCGATAGTCTGCTCGTCGGCAAGGTCCGTGTGTGCGCCGCCGAGTGTTTGCGTGAGCTTTTCAGGATTCAAGTCGTGGTCGCCCCGCACCAGGGCCGCTATTACATCTTCGCCAGCGGCGTAGATGAGCGTCTTTATCATATCTCTCGGTCTGGTCTTTAGAAAACCGCACACCGCCTCGATAGTCCCGACGTTAGGAGTGTGAACTTCTTGGGGAGCGGGGATATCGCCCTCGCTGGCCTCCTTCGCCAACGGGTCAATTGCTGCTTTTTCGAGATTCGCAGCGTACGCTCCGCCTTCGGTATAAACTATAGTATCCTCGCCCGATTCGCAGGGCACGGTAAACTGGTGCGACCCCGACCCGCCCATCTCGCCGGATTCGGCCTCCACGATAACGTATTCGACGCCACAGCGAGTGAAGATTCGGCAGTAAGCATCGTACATCGCCATATAGCTCTTGTGCAGGCTTTCGGGAGTATCGTCGAAGCTGTAAGCATCCTTCATAATGAATTCACGCGAGCGAATCGGCCCGAAACGCGGACGAAACTCATCCCGGAATTTCGGCGTAATCTGGTAAAGGTTGAGCGGCAACTGCTTGTACGATTTCACCTCCCCTGCAACAAGCGTCGTGAAGACCTCCTCAGCCGTAGGCCCCAGCACATTCATTCGCCCGTGCCGGTCCTCAACCTGGAACATCGTAGGCCCATAGTCGCCGCTTCGCCCCGTCTTATCCCACAACTCCTTAGGCTGGATCGACGGCACAATAATCTCCTGCGCCCCTGCCCGGTTCATCTCCTCGCGGACAATCGCGATAATCTTAAGCAAACTACGCCACCCTAA
Source organism: Sedimentisphaerales bacterium (assembly GCA_030603595.1). Taxonomy (GTDB): domain Bacteria; phylum Planctomycetota; class Phycisphaerae; order Sedimentisphaerales; family Anaerobacaceae; genus JAFGCD01. The sequence goes on from JAUVXL010000235.1 coordinate 1,436, forward strand.
CGGCAGATAGCAGTAAGTCCCGCTCGCAACCTTCCGAATCAGACCCGCACGAATCATCAGCCGATGGCTAAGACACTCAGCATCCGCCGGAACTTCCTTAACGGTAGGAATAAATGCCTGACTGTATCTCATAATCGTATCTCGTATTGCGTATGTCGGATGTCGTATTTCGTATGTCGTGATGCACTCGCTCACGCTGAAATGCCCTTTTATAGCCTAAAATGACGCCGGTTGCAAGGCTATCTTCAATATACTGCAGCTTACTGCTTGCAAGCGGCCCTGTGGTGCAATACGATATACAGAATACGATGGGTGGCAGCCTCAAGCGCAGCTTGGGGATGGTCCGAACGCAATACGATATACGAAATATGACTTCTCATTTGGAGCAGCTAATGGAACATACGTTTATAAACCAAATCGAGCCGGGACAGCAGATTAAGGATGTTTACCTGGTCAAGGACCCAATCCTCCGCAGCACTGCCCGCGGCGATCTATATATTGCAATGTTCCTATGCGATAAGACAGGCCAAATCAACGGACGAATGTGGCAGGCCAGCGAGGTCATCTATAAAGCCATCCCCAAGCCGGGTTTCGTGCACATAAATGGCAGAAGCGAACTCTATCAGAACAACCTGCAGCTCGTAGTCAACACCATAACCGCTATAGATCCCGACAAGATAAATATCGACGATTTTCTCGCCCAGACTTCAAAGGACATCGACCAGATGTTCGCAGAGGTAACAGAGATAGTAGGGCGGATAAAGAACACGCAGCTAAAGGCAATAGTAGCCGAATTCCTCGCCGATGACGAGTTGATGGCCAAATTCCGCAAGGCCCCGGGCGGAGTCAAGCTCCATCATAACCGCATCGGCGGACTACTCGAACACACCCACAACATGATGCGCGTAGCCGAAACGATATTGCCATTCTACCCCAAAGTCCAGGCGGACTTGGTCCTCGCAGGAATATTCCTCCACGACATGGGAAAAACGGAAGAACTCGGATACGACATGGCCTTTTCATATACCGATACCGGCCAGCTAATAGGCCACATCACCGGCACATACCTGATGATAAATCGAAAGGCCGATGCCCTACGAGCCGCCGGAATGCAGATCGACCCCGAAGTCCTCGATTTGCTCGGCCATATCATCCTCTCCCATCACGGCCAATACGAATTCGGCTCGCCAAAGCTCCCCGCAACGCCGGAAGCATTCATGGTCTATTGTATTGATGGGCTGGATTCAAAGGTGGACCAGGTAACATCAGCGATCGACGACGAGTTGAGCGACGGAAATTGGACCGCATGGAGAAACGCACTACAAACCAGGCTATACAGAAAAAAACTCGACTGACGCTCTATCAAAACCTCAACGAATTGTCATTGCGAGCACCTCACCGGATTCTCAGGAAGTGTGCAAGAGAAAATGAATCTCAAGATTCGTCATTGCGAGGAGGCCGAAGGCCGACGTGGCAATCTCCAACCACTCGAACGCCGGAGATTCTCACGTTCTGGCGACCCGCAACAGCAATCCGTATTTAGCCTGCGGTTTTACCGCAGGTCTTCACCCAGAGAATGAATTTGGAGACTTTGCGATGAGATTACGAAAAGTCCTGTCTGTTTGCATACTATTATCGGCAACTCTCGCCTCTTCGGCAGCGCAGTGGTACGCCGCCCCCCAGGGCAACCCAACAAATCCCGGCACAAAAAAAGAACCCTGGGACATCGCATCCGCCCTCGACGGCAAGCAGAAACTATCTGCGGGCGATACGCTCTATTTACTTGCCGGAACGTACAAACGCCGTCCGGAGGCCCTTTTTGAAGTCAGATTGGCAGGCACGGCGGGAAAGCCAATCTATCTCCGCCCGGTGCCCGGTGCGCGTGTCCGCATAGACGGCGGCCTCGCCGTCCAAACCCCGTCCGCCCACGTCTGGATTCGCGACCTCGAGATATTCGTATCAGAGCCGGTCCCCGAAAAACCCATAAGCCCAGGCTCGCACCCCGAGGACTTAAAGCGCCCATGGGGCGGCCTCCACATGCACGGCGGAAAAAAATGCAAATACATCAACCTCGTCATCCACAACTGCAACCAGGGGATTAGCTGCTGGAAGGGCGAGATCGACCCGGAAATTTACGGCTGCATCATCTACGGCAACGGATGGCTCGGAACAGACCGAGGACATGGCCATTGCATCTACACCCAGAACGACGAAGGAATAAAACGGATATCAAACTGCATAATGACCTGCAAATACGACGGAACTTACACCATGCACGCCTACGGCTCGTCGCAAGCATACGTAAACAACTTCCTCGTCGAGCAGAGCATCTTCTACGACAAGGGCCCATTCCTAATCGGCGGAGGAAAACCCAGCAAGAATATTCGCGTCTTCGCCAATTTCCTATACAACGTCCCGATGCGAATAGGCTACACCGCCCCCCATAACGAGAACTGCGAACTGCGAAACAACCTCATAGTCAACGCTGACCTCGATATCGTTCGATACAAAGAAGTTATCGACAAAGACAACGTCATCATAAAGAAAGGCCAGGACCGCCCAAAAGGAGTCAAGGCAACTCTCCTGCCCAATCGATTCGACAAAAACCGCGCCCACCTCGTAATCTACAACTGGGACAAAACCGAAATCGTAGAAGTCGCCGCCAATGGCTTCCTCAAAAGCGGAGAGAAGTTTCAACTGTTCGACCCCAAAAACCTATTCGCAGCGCCGATCTTCGAAGGCACATGCCAGGCCGGCACAATCCGCCTGCCCGTAAAAGCAGAATTCGCAGTATTCGTCCTCGTCAAAGGCCGCTAACTGCCGGATAGACGCAGGCCGGCGGCTTCCTTCCCGGAAGCGACCGGCCCGGCCTTTAAAAAAACACTAACATCGAGCCGGGGACTATCGCTTTCTCTACAAGTACAATATTGGCTATTCGGAGGAAAATGGCCAAGGTTTTTCCTCGTATGTGACAACCGTATGGCACTGCCGGCGAAAAAAACCGCAATTTTCCCGCAGATTGAGCCCTCAGACCCCCAAGAACTTCCATGACGCCCCCTCCCACTGAAATACTTCATTATGGGGCTAAAGAAAAAGTCGAAATTCACCACCAATAAAAGGGTGGCACGGTCCAAACTCGTTTGGCCGTGTCCAGACCCTTCTTACTCCCCGAATAAAGCTCATACTTAAGCAGCCGGCACTCGATACTTGCATTATAAAACTCAAACCGCCTACTCGTCCGCAGCCCCACCTTCTTCCCCAATGCAGGATTCCCCGTAAAGATATACCCCGTGTACCCCGAGCATTTCTGCTTAAAGAAATCCCCAATCCGCTTATAAGTTTCCTCCAATTCCGCAATATCGCCCAATCGCAGCCCATATTCCGGATTCATAACAATAATCCCCGCCCCCTTCGGCAACTCCGTCTCGGCAAAATCGCAAACCGCAAACTCAATCAAGTGTCCCACCCCAGCCGTCGCCGCATTCTTCCGCGCCGCCTCGACAGCCTCCGCATCAATATCCGTAGCCACAATCCGCCCCGGCCGAAACGCAGCCTTCCCCCCGCGCCCTTTACTCGCCTTAAGCGCCTCGCTCCGCATCTGCCGCCACTCCCCTTCGTCGAAATACTTCGTATGCATAAACCCATAGTTACTCCGCAGCAGCCCCGGCGCCCGCCTGCTCGCTATCAGCGCCGCCTCGATAGCCAAAGTCCCGCTCCCGCACATCGGGCAGACCAAAGGCCCCTTCCCGTCGTACCCCGTCGCCAAAATAATCGCAGCCGCCAACGACTCCCGCAAAGGAGCAGAATGAGGAATCTTCCGATACGTCCGGTCCGAAAGCTTAACGCCCGAAGTATTAAGATAAAGCCAGCACCGCCTATCCTTCCAATACAACTGCACAACTACCCCGTCCCTCTCCTTCCCCGAATCAGGCCGACGCCCGCACTTGCCGGCAATCCGATCGACGATAGCATCCTTAACCTTCAAATTCGCAAACATCGAATTATCGACAAACGCCGTATCGATCTTACCCACAACGCTAAGGTATTCGTCGGGGCTAATAATCTCCTCCCAGGCCACTTCCGATACTTCGCGGTAAAGCTCCTCAGGCGAGACGCACTCGAACTGCTTCAATAGAAACAGAACATTGTTAGCCGTCCGCAAATGCAAATTCAACCGCATAGCATCGACCTCGCTGCCCCGAACCTCCAGCCCCGTACTATGACAATCCCCGATCGCGTACCCCAACCCCTCAACCTCCCCCCGAACATACTCAACCAAACCGGGCGAGCAAGTAACAACAATAGTATTAACCTTTGCCGAATCCACTAATAACACCTCAAACAATCAATATGAAATAAATCTCAAGGCCATTAAACCATCCAAAACCCCAATAAGCAATCCCCGCATCCCCCATTTAGCCTCCAGGCCCATGATCCTATCTACCTATAAGGTAGGCCCTGGGGGTCATAAAACACCGCCGCCCCTCACGGCGGCCGCATCTAACTCAATCCGTCTTCCACCCACCACGCC
>JAUVXL010000226.1 GCA_030603595.1 Sedimentisphaerales bacterium
AGTGGCGTATTTGTCTTTCTTTCCGTTTTGCACGATGCACGCAACTGTTTTCTTGCTATCAATGTCGAATCCAATATACTTGTCCATAAGGAGTCTCCTGTAAAATAAGGTTATTGTGGCGTTTCTTAGCGACCACGCAAAAACATGGGCTGTAAACGACCCCATATAATAACCAATACCGGAGGCTCCGGTTTCATAGTTTATCTGTGGTGAATTTTATCTTCTCTGCGATCTCGGCGGTCTCGGCGGTAAATCTTTTGGTTGCGGCTTTGCTGCTCCAAGTTAATCTGTGTGTAAAATCTGTGCAATCTGTGGTTTCAATCCGTGGTTCCTTTGACTATGTGCTCGAGCAGCCCACCGTCGTTGATAATCTCGACTGCGAAATCGGGCAGCGGTTTGAACTTAACTTCGGCCCCGGTAGTCTTGTTCTTCACATACCCTGCTTCGTAGTTAATCTCGACCTCGTCGCCGTCGTTGATATGGTCCAGGGCCTCGGGCGCTTCGATGAGATAGAACCCGCAGTTAATCGCATTGCGATAGAATATCCGCGCAAACGTCTTGGCAATAACCGTCTGCACCTTCGCCCCGCGAATAGCCCAGACCGCATGTTCCCGGGAAGAGCCGCACCCAAAATCCTCCCCCCCGACAATAACATCGCCTTCAGAGACTTTGTCCACAAACCCCTCGTCCAAATCCTCCAAACAATGCCTCGCGAGTTCCTGCTCGTCGTCAGTATTCAAATACCTCGCCGGGATGATCTCGTCGGTATTAATATGATCTCGATTATAAACATGTGCCTTTGCCATTATTCAGTCCTCTAATATGTCATTCCCGCGAAAGCGGGAATCCAGTTCTTGCTTCTTTTCGCTAACTGCCGTATTCCTTCAACCTTCTTTCGATTTCAAAGCCAACATATTCCTGGAAATACCTGCCCCAGGCGCGTATGGCGCAAACGATGAGGCACATCTCAGCGCATAGAAAGAGCATAAAAAGCCACACGTCTGGATGAAGATACGTAAACGCAAATAAGCCAGAAAGGTCCAGCAGGGCTGCGATTGTTATTCCTCTAGCTTTTTCCATCGAGGGTTTCTTAAGTTCAACCATGGTCTCAGACCTCCTATAAGTATTTTCTCGGATCGGTTAGTTTTCCTTCGACCGCGCTCGCCGCCGCCGTTGCCGGACTGGCAAGATATACTTCGCTCTTTGGGCTCCCCATTCTGCCGACAAAGTTGCGGTTGGTCGTGCTCACGCACTTTTCGCCTTCGGCTAATACGCCCATGAATCCGCCTAAGCACGCCCCGCACGTAGGCGCGGAGATTACGCAGCCGGCGTCGTAGAATATATCGAACAATCCTTCATCCTTTGCCTGCTTCCATATAGTCGGCGTAGCGGGTACGACTATCGTTCGGACGGCGACTTCTTTACCTTTGAGAATCTTCGCAGCGATTCGCAAATCCTCGATTCGCCCGTTAGTGCAGCTCCCGATATATGCCTGGTCCATCTGCCCGCCGGCACATTCGCCGATAGGCACGCCGCCACTCGGCAGGTGCGGCAGAGCAACCATCGGCTCAAGCGCCGAGCAATCAAACTCTTCGACCTTCGCATACTCCGCGTCGGCATCGGATTCATAGACGGTATATCCACCTGTCATTGCGAGCCCGCCGCCGGCGGGCGCGGCAATCTCCGACGTACCGGTGGATGAGATTGCTTTCCCGGCGCGCCGGGACTTTGCTCCTCGCAATGACACAGGAAGATGCTCGTCGAGATACTGCTTGGTCGTATCGTCGAAGGCGATAATCCCGTTCTTGGCGCCTGCCTCGATGGCCATATTCGTCATCGTCATCCGGGCCTCCATTGTCATCTCGCTCAAAGCGGGCCCGACAAACTCCATCGCCTCATAAAGCGCACCGTCCGTCCCAATCCGCGCGATAATCGCGAGGATAACGTCCTTGCTATAAACGCCCGGCCCGAGCGAGCCGTTGAGCACTAATTTGACAGAAGCCGGAATCTTAAACCAGAGCTTACCCGTAGCAATCGCCGCTGCAAGGTCCGTCGAGCCGACACCGGTACTGAACGCCGCGAATGCGCCATAAGTGCAGGTATGCGAATCGCCGCCGACAATCACCTCGCCCGGGCGAATATGACCCTGCTCCGGCAGCAGCGCATGGCAGACCCCCGCCCTACCGACCTTGTAGTAATGCGTTATCTCGTGCCGCCTCGCCCAGAGGTCCAGCCGCCGATGCAATTCGGCGCTCTTAACGTCCTTGGCAGGCTGAAAGTGGTCCGGCGTAACGACAATCTTGTCCTTATCGAATACCTTATCGAGCCCCTTTTCAACAAGCATAGAGATAGCCGGCGGAGTAGTAACATCATGACACATCACAACATCAATACAAGCATCAACCAACTCACCAGCCGTAACGCTCTCCTTACCAGCAGCCTTAGCCAATATCTTCTCAGTAATAGTCATACTCATCTAACCTAACCCTCGATTGCCAAAGCCTCTATTCGTGTTCGTAAACTTGGATGTGTGCTAAGATTTCCGATAGAATCCTGTAGGCGAACAGAGGGTCCACCTTCGGAGGAGATTTCCTGTTGGGATTGCGATGGGCGATCCAATCGCGATATTTCTTTATGTTCTTAGCATCTCCGATCAGTGCCGGATCGATCCCACTCTTGAACAAATCAAGAACGTCCTCGATTCGCCAGTATTCCACTTCCGTCTCGAATTTGTTGTAGAGTCTTTTTGAGAATGAGGCTGGTTGTGCCTCCAGAATTCTTCTTCCCTTCTCTTGCAGATACGAAATGATGATTCGCTCGAATATTACCCAGAGAGACATCACTACGAAATCATCTGATTCGTTTCGGCTTGTTGCTATCCATTCCATTGACACAGGGACAGAAGTGCCTATGAATTCAGTTTCTCTTAAAAGATGGTCATCGCGTCCCCTGACGGTCCGCTGGGCGACCTTGAGGCAATCCTTTGTAACCTCATATACTCTCCAAATTAGGTCGAAGGGATTTTCAAACTCCATAATCGGATACCTCCGAAACCAAATCCATAAAGAGCCGGCCATCCAACAGGTGGGCTCTGCCTCTTCTCTTGTCTTCTATCCAGTACCAGCCTGCTTGGTCCACTCCCTTGAACAGCGGCCTGGACTGCTCCCCGATCTTTTGCCCGGTTGTTGCCACAGATGTACGTGTGGATACTTGCGGACCACCTGTTTCCATATACACCAGAGTATCACGGTCTAACACTCCGACTATGTCGACACGCCCTTCTGCTCCTATGACCCAGGCTCCAATAGGTTGCAATTCTGCGATTTCCTTTCCCTTTTCATCGAGAATTGTCAGTGTGGGGACTGTGTACCGCCCAGGCGCCTCTTCGTTAACCTCGCTCTGGCCCCGCCGGGCGCTGAGACTCTTGCCCTGAAGCCATTCTTCAATACAGGAATACAACTTCTTTACTCGCGAAATGTACTCTTTCTGCTTCGAGTCAATACTAGTTTCCATAATCTTACCTCTCTAATTCTAAGTCTATAGGTCTACTTTCACACCGGGCTGATCGCCTTTGTTGTGCGTCGAGACCATTCTGTTTATCGCATCGACGTAAGCCTTTGCGCTGGCTTCGATGATATCGGTCGAGATTCCTCTTCCGATATACTTTTTGCCGTCGTCTGTGATGCGGACAGTCGCCTCGCCTAAGGCCTCTTTTCCGCTGGTTATCGCACGGATCGAGTAGTTATCGAGTTTCGGCGAGAGGCCTGTGGCCTCGCGAATCGCCATGTACGCCGCATCTACGGGTCCGTCGCCGCAGGCTGCTGCGATTTTGACCTCGTCCTTGCATCGCATTTTTACACTTGCGGTCGGTAAAGTTCCGGTGCCGCAGGCGACGTGGAGATACTGCAGTTCGTAGATATGCTCGACGGCCCGGATCTCGTCGTTGACAATCGCCATCAAATCTTCGTCGAAGACTTCCTTCTTCTTGTCGGCAATCTCGATGAATCGCTCGTACGCCTGCTCGATTTCCTGCTCTTTGAGTTTGAAGCCGAGTTGGGCGCACCTATCGACGAATCCATGCCTGCCAGTATGCCTGCCGAGGACCATTCGCGATCCGCCCAGGCCGATGCTCTGAGGCGTCATGATCTCGTAGGTGGTTCGCTCTTTCAATACGCCATCGACGTGTACGCCGGCCTCGTGCGCAAAGGCGTTGGCGCCGACTATCGCCTTGTTCGGCTGAATAACGAATCCGGTCAACTGCGAAACGAGTTGGCTCGTACGATAGAGTTCTTTGGTATTGATATTTGTGGTCAGGCCGCCTTCACTTTGGGCTGCGAAGAAGTCCGGCCGGGTCCGAATGCCCATCACGACCTCTTCGAGCGCGGCGTTGCCCGCGCGCTCGCCTAAGCCGTTTACCGTGCACTCGATTTGCCGGGCGCCGTTGCGGACCGCGGCCAGCGAATTCGCCACCGCCATGCCGAGGTCGTTATGACAATGCGTGCTGATTATGCACTTGTCTATGCCCGGGACGTCGGATTTGAGTTTTGCAATGGTCCGGCCGTACTCGTAGGGCAAGACGTAGCCGACGGTGTCGGGTATATTCAAGGTTGTCGCGCCGGCCTCGATTACCGCGGCCAATACCTCGATTAAGAACGGCATCTCGGTTCGGCAGGCGTCTTCGGGCGAGAATTCGACGTCATCGACGAACGTTTTCGCAAATGCGACGGCCTCGACGGCCATTTTCAGGACCTCGGCGGGCTTTTTCTTGAGCTTATGCTCCATGTGCACCGGGGAAGTCGCAATGAACGTATGGATGCGTTTCTTCTTGGCTGGGGCTATTGCCTTGCCTGCCGCTTCGATATCGCCTTTGCTGGCCCGCGCCAGGCCGGCGATAACGGGCCCGGCCACCTGCTCGGCGACGAGTCTGGTCGCCTCGAACTGGACCTGCGAGGAGACCGGGAAGCCGGCCTCGATGATATCTACGCCCAAAACCGCCAATTGCTTGGCGATTTCGAGTTTTTCAGCTATTGACAACGATGCGCCCGGCGACTGCTCGCCGTCGCGCAAGGTCGTATCGAATATCAAAACTTTATCTTCAGACATCTGTATATTCTCCATATTCTGTCAGACCGGTTGGGACGGATTATCGCCCAAGACGGGTCAAAACGCCACGAATTTACGAAAAAAACGAATACCCTTGAAGGCTAGTAAGTTCGTGCGAGTAAGATTCTAAAACGCCGTGACAAAATGATATCTCACACGTATTTGGTTCTCTGGATTCCCGCTCCGCCACGGGCGGATGTTCCATTTCGCGGGAATGACAGCAAGGATGTTTTCATTTTGTCACGCGATTTAAGTTGTTGTTGGAAAGTTACTTATCCCTGAACGAACGGGAAGTTTCAACTGGCAACGATAAAAATCAGGTTTTTGTGGGGGGAGAGTTTTTTGCGCCTAAAGGCGCAGGAGCAGTGCACTTAGGCCAAGGACGGCCCGGAATGAAGAACAGATACCCAAGGCACAAGTTGTGCAAATTTCACTCATAAATCAAATTATACAGAAGAATCGAATTTCTGCAAGGGTTATTTTCAAAAGCACCAAACATATTGGTTCATCCGGGAAATGGGTAGGTGCATACGGTGGTTCGCACGACCGAGAAAAATCGGGGGGGGAGAGAGGCCCTTCGACTTCGCTCAGGGTCGAGCAGAGCTCGATTTTTGGGCTAAAAATGGGGGTGGGGGGTTAGAATTTAGAATTTAGAATGGAGAATTTGGGGGTGATCCTTGTTTTTGGGCTTTAAACGGGGTTTTTTGGGGGTGCGATTGGACACTTGGTTTTTGGGAATCGGGGTGACAAAACAGCGTAAAGCGTTTAGCGTACAGGGGTTAGAGCGGAAAACGCGGTTTTTGAAAATGTTCGATTTTGTGTACTTTTGCGCGCTTTTTGGTCAAAAAAGTGGTGAAAATGTTCGGGAAAGTGTGGTTTTTGTGCGATTTTATGCACCCTTGGATTCCAGGCTAAAAATGAGGGTAAAAAGTCAAGTAACAAAATTGAAAAAAGTGAAAAAAGTTTTACCGCCGAGATCGCGGAGAACTTGGCGCGGCTTCGCTTCGCTCAGCCGCAACCAAAATAGGTGAAAGGCATTGCTTCTTGGTGTAGGGTATGGATTAGAAGACACCAGATGTTCTTAAGGAGCAATGCGATGGAAGCA
>JAUVXL010000073.1 GCA_030603595.1 Sedimentisphaerales bacterium
TCGAATCCAATATACCTGTCCATAAGGAGTCTCCTGTAAAATAAGGTTATTGTGGCGTTTCTTAGCGACCACGCAAAAACATGGGCTGTAAACGACCCCATATAATAACCAATACCGGAGGCTCCGGTTTCATAGTTTATCTGTGGTTAAAATTCACTTTACATCCAATCTCCAATATGGTATAATACCTACCAAACTAACATAATGCAATCGCATCACTAAAACAACAAAAGAAAACAGAACATGCCAGACAAAACAATCATACCCCAGCCCCACACCCCCCGGAGAGTCCGGCATCAAGCATCCAGTATCCAGCATCGCCTCCCCAAACCGCCTATCCAGCCCCACACGCTCCAGGAATCCAGCGGCGAGTATCGAGTATCCAGAATCAAGCATCCGGCGCCTCCTATCGCTTCCCAAAAACGCCCGCCCAGCCCAATTCACGCTCTAAAACAACCGAGAAAGCTCGAAGAATCGCCCCCTTTTATGCAAAACAAACCCAATTTCAAAATCGCATCCAAAGCCACAACCTCTTGTTGCCCAAAGACTTATAAGAATTTTACGCTCCGCCCCGCGAAGAAAAACAAACCCAATCAAACCCAATCTTGCCGCGGTGTAGCCCCGAGCGAAGTCGGAGACGCACCCATGCTGCAAGTCCGCCGAGGCGGGGTGGGCCAGACCCCTCTCCCCAACCAAATCTCAAAACCTCATTCTTGCGCAAATATCGAACCATCCGCGAGCAGTCCGCAATCCCGCCCCGCCGGAACGACATACGACATACCAAATACGGGATACGAACCCAAATCCCCTCTGGGGTTGTGGAAGTTTGCGGTTGGGGTTATATTGTCTGGTTGTAATGTGAAGTTATGGGAGTTTAAGAATGATTAGCAAGCTTTTGGTTGTCGGTGCCGGAGGTCGGATGGGTCGGCGGATTGTTTCGTTGGTTGTTGAATCCGGCGAGTTTGAGATTGTCGGTGCGGTGGAGGCGGCCGGACATCCTGATATTGGCAAGGATGCAGGCCTTGCAGCCGGGGCCGGCGCGATTGGGATCAAGCTCGACAGCGGTTTTCCGGCCCGCCCCGCCTCGGCGGACTTGCAGCACGGGCGGCCTTTCAGCCGGGCGGATGTGGCGATTGACTTTTCGCTGCATGAGGCCGCCGGGGCTACGGTTGAGTATTGCGTTGAAAACAACGTTGCCCTTGTATCGGGGACTACGGGGCTTTCCGAAGATCAGCGGGCGAAAATGCTGGCTGCGGCCGAGAAGATCCCGATTATTTACGGGACTAATATGAGCGTGGGCATGAATGTATTGTTCAATGTTGTAGGTAAGGTCGCGGCGATGCTGGGCGAGGACTACGATATCGAGATTGTCGAGCAGCATCATCGGTTCAAAAAAGATGCGCCGAGCGGCAGCGCTCTTACATTGGCGGAGAATGTCTGTAAATCGACCGGGCGGGATTTCCCGGCGTGCATTGTCGATGGGCGGAGCGGCAAGGAGGCATTGCGCAAAAAGGGCGAGATAGGGATGCACGCCGTTCGGGCGGGGGATATTACGGGCGTTCATTCTGTGATGTTCGGCGCACTGGGGGAAACGGTGACTCTCGGGCATACGGCCAACAGCAGGGATACGTTCGTCCGCGGGGCGCTGCGGGCGGCGAAATGGCTGGTCGGCAAGAAGCCGGGCTTGTATTCTATGGGCGATGTGCTTGGGATAGCGTGATTGTGAAAAAATATTGCCACTAAGGCGCTAAGGAAGTAAGCATAAGTAGAAAAGGTGAGTTTAAGGAGATGATTATGGATGGGGCGATTTCGAGGCGTTTGTTTTGTCGATCTGCGGTTGTTGGCGTGGCGGGTCTTGCTTTTTGCAGACATGCTGCCGGGGAGGCTAAAACAGGCAAGAAAGTTAAGTTCTATAAGAATTTGGGGCCGGGGCATATTGGAGTCCGGGCTAATCAGCGGCAAGCCCTGGAATATGCTGTTAAGTATGGTTTCGACGGTATTACGCCGAGTGCGGGAGAATTTGAGAAGGCGTCGGCAAGCGAGATTCAGGCTTGGCTTGGAGCGATGAAGGAGAAGGGGATTCGCTATGGTGCGGCGGGGTTGGGCGTGCAGTATCGCAGGGATGAGGAGCAGTTTAAGAACGGGCTGGCCGGGCTGGGCAGGCAGGCGGGCCTGTTGAAGAAATTGGGCGTCAAGCGCATGGCGACGTGGCTTACGCCCGGGCACAACGAGCTTACATACAAGCAGAACTTCGAGCTGCACAAAAAGCGTTTGCGTGAGGTGGCGAAGGTTCTCAAGGACTACGATATTCGGCTGGGACTCGAATTTGTCGGCCCGAAAACGTCGCGGAGGCGGTATCGTTACGAGTTTATTTATAAGCAGTCGCAGATAATGGAGCTTGCTGCGGCGATTGGGACGGGGAATGTCGGAGTCTTGATGGATAGCTGGCATTGGTACACATCGCATGGGACGGTGGATGAATTGCTTGGGCTTTCTGGAAAGGATATTGTGCACGTTCACGTGAACGATGCTCCGGCGGGGATTGCGGTCGATGAGCAGATTGATTCTCGGCGGAAGCTGCCGGTCACTACCGGTGTGATTGATTTGAAGGGGTTTATTAACGCGCTTGTTAAGATCGGCTATGACGGGCCCGTGGAGTGCGAGCCGTTTGATCAGGAGCTTCGCGATATGGAGGATGGTGCGGCGCTGCAGAAGACCATCGATTCGCTTAATCGGCTGTGGAGGTTGATTACAGTTGGTAGTTTCGTTTTCTAAATGGCGGGAACTCGTGTTATATGGCAGTAGTATAGGAGGGATTGGCGGGGTTTTCCGCGATTGCGGCGGCTCCGGTTTCTTGGAGCCGCCTACAATCGGAAGTGCCGGTGGATTCGGCCTTTAAGTAGTAGGTTTGAGTTGTGTATCGAAAATGAGATCGAGTTTGCCAGGCTTGGGAGCGGGCAGGTCGCTCAGGCATCGAACGCATTGAGGCTGAGCGAGACCGCGGCGCTTGCCGCAAGCCGGGCATTTGATAACGGGTGTATGAATCATGCGACCATATGTATTTGCCGATCGAATAGACGAGGAAATCATAAAAGAGCGGCGAAAACTGATTGACGCAACGCCGGGTCTTCTCCCGGGCGGATAGCTGCGTTGCGGCCTGGTCGGTTAAGTCCTCGCCGGGGACGGTCCAGCCGAAATGCGAGATCAATTCGATATTGCCCCGGTCATCGACTTTGTAGATATCGAGGCGGCGTTTCTTCGGCTTAGCTCGGTACTCGCGCCACAATTTCTCGGACTGCCAGGGGTTTCTAAAATCTCTCGGCAGAGGCGGCGAATTCGATGAACTGGTCCTCGAGATTCATCTTGGCGGTATGGTATTCCTCGGCCCCGACCGATTTGGCCCACTCGGCGATTTGGCCTTCTTCTGTGCCGACCAGCGTCAACTCAAGCTGCTTTTCACTGCGGCGGCAGTGCAGAACGCCGTCGATATCGACTTCGGTGGGGACGGAATCGGCGAAGCTGAATATGACCTTCTTTCTCGACAGCTCGAAATACTCGATCATATCGGAAAAGAGCCTCTTATCCCACTGATCCGGAAAGAATACCGCTGGAATCGCTCCAAGTCGCCTATGCTCATCCAGCGAAACAGGCGATGCCTTTCGGTGACGTAGCCTATGCGTTGGCGAATCTCAGGCGTTAGCGCCCCCGAGTCGCAACCCAACAGCTTCGATGAGCCTGCGGTTGGCGCTAGCAACCCCAGCATTAGTTTAATCGCGGTGGTCTTTCCCGCCCCGTTTCGACCGACGAACCCGCAGATACATCCGGCGGGCACCTTCAAGTCAAGGTGATCGACTGCCAATGCGGCGCCGTAGTATTTCGTAAGGCCCTTAGTCTCTAATACTATCTCATTCATCTTTTTTGTCTCTATGCTCCTCTAATTTCTTAGCAAACTTCGCCAATCGGCCCTCGAACAGCCCCGCCAGATCACGGGCGTCCATGCCCAAATTCAGCCCTCGGGCAATGAGCGTATCCATTCTCTCGGTGAGGATGTTAACATCCGCGGCGTCGCCCTTGCGCAGTTTCGGATCGCTGACGAACGTGCCCGAACCGGTCTTGGTGGTCACGAGCCCCGCCTGCTCCAGGGAGCTATACGCCCTGGCGACCGTATTGGGATTGATTACCAGTTCGCCCGCGAGTTTTCTAACGGCGGGCAGTTTGTCGCCGCTGGTCAACTCGCCCCTGGCGATGGCCTCGCCTATCTGCTCGACAACCTGAACATAAATAGGCTCACCCGACCCCGGCGATATTTGTATCCACAAAGCCATTGCTGCTATCTATCCCCCGTTCGCAAATGTTTCTGATCGTTTACCATTGTCGTTTCCACAAGTGTACTAATACCATTAGTACATTATGTACTATCCATCGCCCATCCACAAGCATTTTCTTGAAAAAAACTAAAAAAATTTTAACTGTAGTATTAACAAGCACTTAGCAAACAAATCAAGCCGATCCCGCCTTTTCCTTTGACACTGTATAGAGTTGCCTTTTAGAATAATATCTGCATATTGAATGGGAGTTGTTGCCCTAAGGTTGCAAGCAAATTATGGAATACAGTCAGATCATAACTCAACTGATACGCAGTCTTCCTAAAACGATCATAGATTTGGAACTCGCGGTTAAGAGAGGACGGCCCCCGCCCCAGGCATTTTCCGAATTCTTGACAAACAGGGAACAGGGAGACTGGGCTGAGAATCTTGTGAAGACGGCTTTTAACAAGCATATCGAAGGAACGGTGGCTGTGCAATACGGCAGGTCCGATGACATAGTCGCTGGAGAAGAAGGCTTTGAAACGTTCTACAAAACCTATCAAGATGAACTTCAATGCATCGGGAAAAGGCCTGATTTACTCCTCTTTCGACAAGAAGATTACGACCAAGATTGGGGCTACAATATAAGCAAGTTTTCCCAGGAAGGTCTGGCCCCCGTTGTCCCGAAAGCAATCGCTGGAATAGAAATTCGCTCAAGCTCATTCTTGCTGGATAAGTATGATGCGGCTATGAAGGAAAAGAGCGAACAACTTACCGGTGATATTCTGGGCTACAAGACACAACTTCTCTCGGAATACTCTGATGTTCTTGATTCCAAAGGTACATGGAAAGAGCTTGTGAGCAGCATCAACAAGGACTGCTTGGATTTCATTAGCTTCAAAGTTCCCGGGTGGCGTGCAAGCGAGAAACTCACTGAAGCAAGTGAACTCCTGAAGAAGCTGAAACGCTGCCTCACTGAATACCAGAAGCGAGCCTTTCTGAGTTTCACGCCGAAAGTCGAAGACCTCAAGGTGGTTTGGAAATGGATACAAACATACAATGTTCCGCATTTCTATTTCCAGGTGTTCTTCGATAAAATCTATGGCATTTCTTTTCAGTCTATTCTTGAGATACTTGGGAACAGCGAGAATGAAGGCAATGCATTTTTTGTAGAAGCTGATTCCAAGAACCAAAACAAAACGACAACGAAGATCAATATCACAGAAGGTATTGAACTGGCCCATCGAGTTGCCATGCCGGAGCATAGAAGCAGAATGAGGGAACTTGCCAGAGGACGGTTGCTCTTCCATGTCACGTTTAGCGGCGGAGAAGCATTACTGAATATGGATAATTTGAAGAGCATGCTGGGGGTTGAATGAAAACCATAATGCTCCACAAAGAAGAACTGGCCGAGCGATTGGCCCGCAAGAAGAAGTTGGGCCAGTTTTTTACCCCTGCTCCGGTTGCGCGCTTTATGACGAGATGGCTTCTGAAGCCGAAAGAATGTCAAAACATACTCGACCCGGCAACAGGAGAGGGCATATTTATAAAAAGCATCCTGGAAATATCACAGAATGTCAGCGTCGATGCCTTTGATATTGATGAACACATTCTATCCGTTTGTGAGGATTCGATAAAGAGCCTTCCCGGCAGGGCTAAGGTAAGGCTTAATTGCCGAGATTACATGACCGGCGATTGGGAGAGGAAATACGACGGGGTGATATGCAATCCTCCCTATATGAGATTTCAGGACTACGACAATAGAGATAGAATCATTAAGACTGTAAAGGACAATTTACGAATCCATCTGAGCGGTCTGACAAATCTGTACACGCTTTTTCTATTGAAATCTCTGGGCGAATTACGAGAGGGCGGGCGCATGGCTTATATTGTTCCGTCAGAGTTCCTCAACGCCAACTACGGCGAACATGTTAAGGAATACTTGCTCAGGGAAAAATCTCTAAGATATGTGATACTCTTTGATTTTAACAGCAACCCGTTTGATGATGCGATAACTACCTCATGCATTTTGCTTTTTGACCGCGGGGCTCGCCATGGTTCCATTGATTTCGTGACTATTCATGCCATTGATGAACTCGATGCTGTCTCAACCAAGATCGACAAAGGGGGCTCCTGCCGGAATCATACGAAAGTGCCTTTTTCGCAAATAGAACCTGGCCTAAAATGGCGAGCTTACTACCAGCAAATGAACAGCCATAAGTATCACAACCTCATACCACTGACGCAAATCGGAAGCGTTTCAAGAGGTATTGCCACAGGGGCTAATGATTATTTCACATTTAACAGAAAGAAGATAGACGCGCATCAGATACCCGAAGAAGCTCTGCTTCCCTGCATAACAAAATCAGCTCACGTAAGCGGCCTGTTTTTCACCAAAGAAGACTTCGCGGCTATTATTCGCAAGAACAGAAGAGCCTTTCTGCTGGACGCAAGAAGAAGCCAGAACGGAAATGTCAGGGACTACCTAAAACTGGGAGAAGAGCAGGGCGTTCACAATAAGTATCTCACCAGCCACCGAAATCCCTGGTATTCCCAGGAATCGCGTCCACCTGCCCCGATCTGGGTGGGCGTTTTCAACCGCAAAGGTTTGAGATTTGTGCGCAACGAAGCGGGAATACGGAATCTGACGACATTCCACTGTCTCTATCTCAACATGTTCTACAAGAACAAAGCCAACTTGGTCTTTGCATATCTGATTACAACTATGGCTCGTGAAGTGTTCGATGATAATCGTCGGGAATACGGTGATGGCCTGGAAAAATTCGAGCCTAACGATCTGAACAATTCAAAAGTAATCGATCTTGATCTAATTGACAACAAAATGGAAGAAAGAATACTAGCAATCCTGTCTCGCCTCAGAGAGGCAGATGGTACGGAGAAACGAACAACAGCCCAGCATATTGGAGAGTTGGACGCTATTTTCAGAAAAATAGCCGCCGAAGACCCATAGGTTTTCCCGGACAATGTTATGTTTCTGAGGTCGTTACTCGGCCTATGAACAGGATGGTATCGGTCTGGTTGTGGCAGATCAGGACCAGTACTTTAAGCTTACCGAAACGGGCCGGGAAGCCCTTGCCGACATGAACTCACATTGGGACCAGATTATCGAAAGCATCGAAACAATCAGGGGAGGATCCTGAAGATAACATCAGAAAAGGAAAAATGGGACAGCGTGAAAGCCGAATATCTCCGCCAGGTGGAAAGCGAGGATTTGATGAAGGAATACTGCCGGCGCCATCCGGAGGTGCCGGCGATGGTGATATTGCAGGAAAAGGAGGGACAGGAGGAAATACTGCGTTTTGGGCGAGGTATCCCCTCCCTTACGGTCGGGGCTTGTTGTGGTGTGTGTTAATCGGTTGGCGAGAGTTCTATTTTTGCGCGGCTTTGGTTTCTGTACACTGTTACGGATATGGTCTTGCCGGCGATGCCCTGGGATGAAGGGAGATCCGTGATTTGTTTGATTGGTTTGCCGTCACATTCGACGATGACATCGTCTTTGCGCAAGCCCGCCTTGGCGGCGGTCGAGCCTTTGGGTGCATCAAGAATGAGCACGCCGGTTGCCTCAGGCAATCCATAGGCGGACCGGTCGCCTAATCCCTTGATATTGCGCAGCTTGGCTTGTTGCCAGTAGTGTGCGGTATCTTTGGTTTGTTTGCGGTGAGGCGATTCCGGCTCGATGGATTTGACGGAGGGCAGTTGCGGTGTGCGTGCGAGTGCTTTTAGGGCGGTTGTCTGCACGCCGAATTTGTCCATTGGGAAGTTCTCGAAGCCGAGCTTGAGGGCTGGCGAGCCGGCGCCGAGGCGGTAGTCGCCATTGGCGGGATCGACGAACATTGCGTCGGCTGAGATTGAATGCTCGTCCAGGCCGCTGGCGTTTTGGAGGACGGCTGCCGGGGAGGCTTCGTTCTGCCCGGGTTTGTGCAGAAGGTTGAAATCGCATTGTTTGCCCCAGGGTTTGTTGACGCGAATGGGCTTATACGGTGCGAAGACGATGTTTCGGTGGAAGACGTCCCGGCTGTTGCGGTACCAGACGTGTGGGTTGAACGAGTTGCCCGCCATGATGTTGTTCTCGACGATGCGGTAGAAGCCTTCGCGGTTCTTGATTCCGCCGTTTAGGCAGAGGTTGTTGTAGATGTGATAGTTGGATGAGCCGTCGTCGAGGTCGATATCCCAGCCGTGGTCGCATCGCCATCGGTTGTTGCGCAGGATCGTTGTCTCGACGGCGTCGAGGAGGGGCAGGTTTCGGTGTTCGCCGAGGGTAATGGTGTTGAGATCGATGTCTCGCAGGCCCCAGTAGCGGTCGCGTCCCCAGGAGTTGAATGAGCCGTGGTCGCCTGTTTCCTTGACGGTATCGAAGATGTCGCAGAATTCGATGAGGTGCCCGCCCCAGGAGCCGTCGCCGATGTTGATGCCTGCCCGCGGCACGTCGTAGAGCGAGCAGTGGCGAACGGTGATTCTCCGGGCCATTGCGATCTGTATGGGGGCGGTCTGCTTCTCGACTCGGCCTGTCCTGTAGATCAGGCAGTCTTCGACGAGGCAGTCGGCGGGGTAGTTCGGCGATTTGGGGCCTGGGGTTTTGTCGATATCGCTGTAGTTTTGACGTTGGCCGTACTCGAACAGGGGATTGCGAACGGCGTTGGGGTCGCCTACGAAGGCGATTCCGTTGGCCCCGCTGTCGTGGATGTGGCAGCGGCGGATGGTGATGCGGCGGTTATAGTTGTTGACGAAGATCGTGTTGCCGCCGAGTTGGTCGAACTCGCAATCGATTAAGAAACAGTCCTCGGCCCCGGTGAGCAAGAGCGCGCCGCCGCGGTATGTGGTCCAATCGCTGCGCAAGAGGGGTTCCTTGTTGTCCATAAAGCTGCCGGCGGCATGGCGGAATGTGAGGCCCTTGATGGTGAGAAAACGGACGGGTTTTTCGATCGTTCCTCTGAACTCAACGAGGTGGCGAAGTCGGACGACCTCGATAGCGGCCTTGGTGATATCGAGGCCGGCGGGGGGATAGAAATAGAGCGTATTGGTTTTGGTGTTGAGGAACCATTCGCCGGGGGCGTCGAGTTCTTCGAAGATGTTCTCGACGAACCGATATTGCTTGTGCATTCCCATTCTGCGGTTGTTCTGCCAGCCGCCTTCATAAGTGACGGAGCCGTCCGGTTTTTTGCCTGTGATGATGTAATGAAAGTCGCCCCACATTGCCCGGTGCATTGCGTGGATAAAGCCTCCTCGCGGGTCGGCCCAGCGTGCTGCGCGTTCGGGGCTGAAGGCGTCGGCGGCGTAGCCGTTGAAGATCCGCGTGTCCGGATCGAAGTTTGGGTAGCGTGCGAGGTGCTGCCTGCTGCCGTTGACGAATAGCTGGGTGAAAGTGAGGCCGGGGGCCACTTCGGCCTGGAGGATTCGGTCGCGAAAAGGCTTCCATTTGAGCTTGAGTTTCAGTCCACCGCTAAAGACGGGGTTTTCGTTTTTCCAGGCAGCAAAGTTGAGCGGGATGTTGCGAGAGGCGGAGTCGTCGGCGGTGAATATTAGCGGCTCATCGAGATAGTATGTGCCGCCGCGAAGGTGAACGGTGATCGGCTCGGCCGCTGTTTCCCTGGCCCGGCGTGCGGCGTCTCGTGCACGGAGCGGGGTTGCGAAGGGTTTGAGCTTAGTGCCGGGGTTTGCGTCGTCGCCGTCGGGGGAGACGAAGAAGTCGAGAGCATGCGATGGCGTCGCAAGGACGGCCAAGAGGAGGATTATGAGGGTGAGTCTTATCACAGCGAAATCTCCGTAAATTGGTTTTTTGCGAGCAAAGAACGAGCGGGCCGGCTCGGTCCGCACATCTATATCCACCATAATTGGCCGTGCAACGGAAGTGGTTTTATACCCTTCAGGGTAATAAATTCCCGCGAGTAAGATTTTAAGTTCTTGTTCCAAAGTTACTTGCCCGCGAACGAATGGGAAATTTCAACTGAGAGCACTATACTTATCGCAGCGCCCGCCTTATTGCGAGCAACTCAGAAAGAACATGGAAAGAGCTGCGCGTCGGCGAGAGTCGGCTGTCGCGGTCGCAGGTCCAGTCGATGGGGAATTCCTTGATGCGATAGCCTTCTTTTTGGGCGCGCATTATGATTTCTATGTCGAATGTGAATCCGTCGGTAATAGATTCGCCGTACAAATGCCTTGCAACATCGCCTTTATAGATTTTGAAGCCGCACTGTGTGTCGGTGAAATCGGCTGGAACTTTCATGTCGTGAATCACAAACCAGTGAAACATCTTGGAGCAGATTCGACGGTACACGCTCTGGGGCTTTTCGATATGGCAGCCTCGCATTTTTCTCGACCCGTGTGCTATATCGCAGGCGTCGTTTTTGAGCAGTTCGAGTCCTCGCAAAGCGTCTTCGTATGGGACACAGAGGCCGGAGTCTGCGAACATGGCGTAGTCGCCGGTCGAGGCCTTCATTCCTGTTCTAACGGCGTAGCCCTTGCCTCGGTGCGGCTGGTAACTTAGGACCTTGAGCGTTACGGAAGGCGGGACCTTTGCGCTCTCGGCAACCTGGACGGTATCGTCGCCGCTGCGGTCGTCAACGACAATGATCTCGCCTTCAAGGTTGTTGCTACAGAGGAACTCAGCGGCCTTTTCGATATCGCGGGCGATTTTCCTGCTCTCTTCAAAGGCCGGTATGACTATTGATATATCCATCCCATGATTGTATCCCATAATACGCAGCTTTTCCAGCAGTTTCGCACCAGCATTCCTGTTCTGATAGTCCCTAATAGTAAAGATGACAGATGGTTCGGAACTCAGCTATCTGACGGCTCGCCACTGGGCAAAACAAACAAAAAGCAGACTTTCCCTGAAATTTTCGCGAATCAGTTGCCCTTTGAGTTGCATCCGCTATACAATATACCTGCCGTTTGTCTTGTAAGGTCTATCCGTAAGTAAGCGGTAATAAACTAAATCCAGCTTAATACTGATTCTTGCAAGTGAGAATATCACAGCTTTTTGTGAAATTTTCCACAAATCTATCGGTTGAAAAATGCGTATATATAGTAGATGTACAGGTTTAGATCGCTATATGTGCGACTTCTGGCAAGTTTTACAGTAATTGCGGGATTCGGATCAGAATAGCATTTCTTCATTTTCATAGATTGATGTTGATTTGGGCAACAAGTTAAGTTATGATTAAACTATCGTAGGCAGGATGACGAATAGAGCTATAGTAGATTATGAAAATGATCGCTTGGTCAAGGGGCCTTGTGCTATTGTGGCATATGCTCGGCGCAAGAATGGCAAGAGGCCCGCCATGGATTATATTGAACGTTTGGAAAGGCAAGATCAGGCAAAGCTGGCAAAATCTTTCACGAAGATGGCACATGTTGGGAACATCAACATTAAGGAAAGATTTAGGAAGTTGCGCGGTAAGATATATGAGTTCAAGGTTCATCCGAAAGTTCGCGTACTTTGCTTTCAGTTGAGTAAGGTGTGGTTACTCACACATGGGTTCAACAAGGAAACAGGCACTACGCCTGCAAGACAGATCAAACGCGCAGAAGAGATAATGAAGGAACATATTTCATTGTTAGAATAACAGATGAAAGATGGGGTCCATAATATGGCAAAGACATTCATAGAAAAACTCATGTCAGATGACGAAGGCAGAAAGCTGTACTTCCGCGAGGATTTGATATTTGAGATCACTGAATCTATCTGCACAGTTATGGCAAGAAAAGATATCAACAAGGCGGAACTTGCCAGGCGCGCAGGCGTAAGCAAAAGCAATATAACACAGCTTCTCAGCGGCGACCACAACATGCGTCTTACCACAGTCGCGGATTTACTGTATGCTCTCGATTCAAAACTGGAAGTGACCCCTGTTCCTTTGGACGTTGACAGTATTCTGAAGAGTACCGTATCGGATACAGAAAGCCAGTGGACGCCCGCAGTTGATTTCATGAGTAGTTCCGAATACGAGACGATTACAGAACAAGAAGAAAGTGAATTGACTCAGGCGGCTTAGTATATGAGCAAGAAGACGACAACAGCTAAGGTAAAGAGAAAGTCGAGCAAATCGGATGTCAACGTTGGCTTGCTCGTTTCTGACCGAGTACAGTTGAAGGATGTGCGTTTGATTGAGTTCGGCTGCAATCAGAAGCAAGGAGCTTCGAGGGGCAAGAAAGCGTACAACATGGACTACTCGACGGAGGCGGCAGTCAACAAGGAGAGCGGGCATGTATTGGTAATTGCGAAATTCCACTTTGAGGCATTTGGCGAGGGGCAGCCGCAGAAGAATGTTCTCAAGGCAAACGCGACTTTTGCGCTGACTTACACGATAGAGAACTTCGAGGGGCTGACCGACAAGGGGTTCAAACAGTTTGCCGATCTTAACGGAATATATAATGCGTGGCCGTACTGGCGGGAGTTTATGCAGAATACGATTTCTCGCTTGGGTCTGCCGCCGCTGGTGATCCCTGTTTTTCGAATTGTACAATCTGCTGGCGAACACAGTGCGAAATCGAAGGCTGGCCAAAAAAAGATCGCGAGGAAAACCGCAAGGAAGAAATAGCGTATGTGGCTAAGTTGTGTGGTCCATTCTTTCAAAAACAAGTAGGTTTGACAAGTTAATACGGGGGCGAATGGCTTCGACCGGATGACGGACGGATAAGTCGCATGCCCAGGACGCCGGTTGGCCTGGTTAATCATCCGGCACCTAATTTTACTTGGCAACTCACAGTTGCGCATGGCCGCCTAAATTGGCTGCCCGTCCTGTTCGGCTTTGTCTGCGGGCCGAATAAGGGCGTCACGAAGCAGGCTGGCCCCAGGCGGATGTTCGGACCGCTTTGGGCGAGAAACTTACGAAATAGCCGAATTGAGAGCCTGTCGTTTGGCGCTTGATGAGGCGAATTTCAATTAAGCGACTAAGCATGTAGAAGCTTGTCTTGAAGCATCGCGGGACGGGGGTTCGAATCCCCCCGCCTCCAGTCCAATTAAGTCCTTGTTTAGCAAGGACTTGGCTTGGAATTACGGGGGCTGTAAAGCAACGGGGAGTAAAAGTGTCCGATGCGATGGTAGGCGAGACGAACAATTCGTTCGTTCTCCTTTCCCAATGCCTGGGTTACCTGGCCCTGCAATTGGCCTTTTTCCTACGAGCGGACTGCCTCGTGAAACGCAAGGCCAGGTTGGCCCGCATGTTGTCCACTAAATCATTTACGTAGTAAAAGCCAAGAATTACGACATCCGGGTTGTACTTAATGCCTTCGTTTCTCGGAAGGATCGACTTTTCGGCCGATAATCTTGGTTTTTAATGCGATCGCCCCGGCTGAACGGTAGAAAAATTGGTGAAATTGAGATGAAATCCTGTAATATGGCCCTTGAAGTGTACGGCAATGTCTAAAAAACAGTATAGATGGAAAATATTGGTTTCGGCTTCTTTATTACGGAGACAGTTATGAACAGGAAAGTCTTGGGTCAGATGGCAATTGTTGTGGCGCTGTGTGCGGTTATGCTCTTCGCGAGCAGCAATCTGCTTGGCGAAGAGAAGAAAGGCAATCCAATCGTCAATCCTTCGTTTGAACAGGCCGAAGGAGACAATCCCGCCAAGTGGTTCAAGAGCACCTGGTCCGGCCGGGGCCAATTCAGTCTTGCCGACACCGGCAGAACCGGCTCGCGAAGCGTATTGCTTTCTTCCGAAAACGGCGCGGATATTTCCTGGTCGCAGATAGTTCCGATTGAGCCGTTCGGCCGATACAGGCTGTCAGGCTGGATCAAGACTGAGAATCTGGATAAGAACACAGGCGCCGGCGCCCTGCTCAATATTCACGGAATGCAGGCCGTTCGCACCAAAGCACTGACCGGAACAACCGACTGGACAAAGGTCGAGGCGGAATTCCAGGCCGCCGGCAGCACCTCGATTCATATCAACTGTCTCTTCGGAGGATGGGGCCGCGCAAAGGGAAAAGCCTGGTACGATGATATAAAGCTCGAAATGTTGGAAAAGGTCATCCCCGTCTCGAAAACAATCGAGACACAAGTCACCATCGACGCCGGCCAAACCTTCGAGCCAATATCCAAATATGTCTATGGGCAGTTCATTGAGCATTTAGGCAGATGCATCTACGGCGGCATCTGGGCGGAAATGCTCGAAGACCGCAAGTTCTACTATTCCGTTCCCGCCAAAGGCGATACCTGGGCAATGACCGGAGCGCGCGCACGAGTGCTTCGCGATTCGCCATGGAAGGTCATCGGCCCTGAAGGCTCTGTCGAGATGGTCGAGGAAAACGCCTACGTCGGCGAACACACGCCCCGGATAACAATCGGCGATAAGCCGACGGGAATTTACCAGGCAGAGTTGGGCGTCGTGAAACGAAAGAAATATACCGGCAGAGTCATTCTTGCAGGCGATGCGTCTGCGGCGCCGATTAAGGTCAGCCTCGTGTGGGGGGATAAACGCAAAGAAAGACAGACCGTCACAATCAAGAAGATAACCGATAAGTACGTTACTTACCCGTTCACTTTCAGGGCAGGGGCAAGCACGGACGAGGCCAGGCTGGAAATAGTCGGCGCCGGCAAAGGCAAGTTCAAAATCGGCACCGCCTCTATCATGCCTGCCGACAATATTAAAGGTTTCCGCAAGGACACGCTCGAATTGCTAAAAGAGCTCGACTCGCCTGTCTATCGCTGGCCCGGAGGCAACTTCGTCAGCGGTTACGACTGGAAGGACGGCGTGGGCCCGCGCGACAAACGACCCCCTCGCACCAACCCCGCATGGACGGGCATGGAATACAACGACGTCGGCCTCCACGAGTTTATCGAATTCTGCCGCCTCCTCGATGCCGAACCGTATATTGCAGTCAATACGGGCAAGGGATCTGTGGAAGACGCAGGAAAGGAAGTCGAGTATTCCGAAGGTTCCGTTGATACGCCGATGGGCAAATGGCGAGCGGACAACGGCAGCAAAGAACCGTTTGGCGTCAAGTTCTGGGCGGTCGGCAACGAGATGTACGGCGGCTGGCAGCTTGGACACATGCCGCTGGCAGATTATGTCAAAAAGCACAACAAAGTCGCCGAGGCAATGTGGAAGGCCGATCCGGATGCGCAGCTTGTCGCCGTCGGGGCAGTCGGAAAATGGACCGAGGAGACACTCAAGAATTGTGCCGACCACATGACGTATATCAGCGAGCACTTCTACTGCCAGAACAGAGGTGATATTGTCGCTCACGTCGCTCAAATACCGGATAACGTCAAGAGAATCGCAGACGCCCACCGCCGATATCGCAAGACCATCGACTCACTCGAAGGTAAAGACATCCGAATTGCGCTGGATGAATGGAACTATTGGTACGGCCCGCATCCCTACGGCGAGTTGGGCACGAGGTACTTCCACAAAGACGCCCTTGGCGTCGCCCGCGGACTGCACGAATACTTCCGAAACAGCGATATTTACTTTATGGCCAACTATGCGCAGACGGTAAATGTCATCGGCTGCATAAAGACGACCAAGACCCAGGCTTTCTTTGCAGCTACGGGTATTCCCCTGATGCTCTACCGCGAGCAGTTCGGCACGATCCCCGTCAAGGTCGATGGCTCGACCGAGAAGCTGGATGTCGCCGCGGCATTTACAGAAAACAAAAAAGCCCTGACCATCGCCGTCGTAAATGCAACCTGGGACACGCACAACCTTACTATCGACTTTACCGGCGCCAAACCTGCCGGAAAGGCAAAGACCTGGATAATCGCCAACGAAAACCCTCTGGCCTGCAATAATCCGGGCGAAGAACCTGGTGTGGCTATAAAGCAAGGCAAAAGTGCCGACATTACCGGCGCGTTATCGATCAAACCTTTGAGCATCGTTCTCTATAGAGTTCCCGTTGAATGATGCGCACCAATTGTTGGTGCTTCACAGTAGTACCTCATAACATTTGTATTTGTGGCTTGTCATTCCCGCGAAGCTTGTCCTCGACCTCGATCGGGGAGCGGGAATCCAGATTCTAAAGAAATGGATTCCGCATCAAGTGCGGAATGACAACTTACAGATTCGATTGTGACAGAATAGTGGAATAAATGGCAAATCTTGGCCAATATGTTCAAAATGTCTCTGAACGGTTATCGGGATCGTCATTTGACTTTTGAAGGGACACGCAAAATGAGACTCCTGCTGCAAAAATTATTCGTCGTCATCGCATGTATCGCTGCATTTGTCGTCCCGGGACTGGGCCGAGACGGCCCTGCGGCGCCGTTGCCCAAAGGTGTCAGGGCCGTTTGGGATGTTGAGAAAGCGCATCGCCTCTCAACGCCCACTCGCGAGCGGATATGCATCAATGGTCTGTGGCGCTGGCAGCCGGCCGACGAGGACGCGAACGTCGTGCCCGCCGAGAATTGGGGATACTTCAAGGTTCCCGGGAGCTGGCCGGGAATCACCGATTACATGCAGAAAGACTGCCAGAGAGTCTATTCCCACCAGAGATGGAAAGACGATAATCTGCGCAGCATCACCTCGGCGTGGTATCAGCGTGAAGTTACGATTCCCGCTGAATGGGCCGGTAGGCGCATCACTGTCCGCGCGGAATACGTGAACTCCTACGCAACTATTTACCTGGATGGCCGGGACATGGGAGCAATCGTCTTCCCGGGCGGCGAGCTTGACATCACGCCCGCCTGCCGCCCGGGCGCCGCGCATCTTCTGAGCATGTATGTCACAGCTATGCCGCTCAAGGGAGTCATGCTCTCGTACATCGACACGGCCTCGGCCAGAGAGGTTAAAGGTTCGGTCGCGCGCCGAGGCCTGTGCGGCGATGTGTATCTTGTCAGCACACCTATAGGCGCGCGCATCGGCGATATTAAGGTGGATACGTCGGTCCGCAAATGGGAGATCCAGTTCGACGCCGCCCTGGACGGCCTGGCCGCGAACGCCCAGTACGCCCTTCGTGCCCGGATCACCGATGACGATCGCAGCGTCGGCGAGTTCACGAGCAAGACCTTCAACGCCGGCGACCTCAAGAACGGCCGCATCGAATTTACCGAGAAATTCAAGCCCGAAAAACTCTGGGATGTCCATACGCCTCAAAACACATACCACGTCAATCTCTCGCTGCTGGAGGCCGGCGGCAAGGTGCTGGATGTCGGCCACCCCGTACGTTTCGGGTTCCGCGAGTTCTGGATTGACGGCCGGGACTTCTTTCTCAACGGAACCCGCATCTTCCTGTCATCCGTCCCACTGGACAATGCCCAGGTGGGCGCTGCTTGGGCGACTTACGAGGCCGCCCGAGAGAGTATGGAGCGGCTCAAGAGCTTCGGGATCAACTTCGTATATACCCACAACTACGGCTGCGAACCGGGCTCGCACCTGAGCTTTGCAGAGGTTCTCAAGGCTGCCGACGATACCGGAATGCTCGTAGCCCTGTCCCAGCCGCATTTCTCCCACTATGATTGGGAGGCGCCGGACGCCGACGAGGCAAACGGCTATGCGCGCCATGCGGAGTTCTATGTGCGGGCGGCCGGGAACCATCCATCGGTCGTATTTTACTCCATGAGCCACAACGCAACCGGATACAACGAGGATATGAACCCAGACATGATAGATGGAATCAAAAACCCTCGCGACACATGGTCCTTGAGAAACTCCAAGCGAGCCTTGCGCGCCGGGGCAATCGTGACGGCCCTGGACCCCGGCCGAATCGTCTATCACCACTCCTCCGGCAATCTGGGCCCCATGCACACGAGCAACTTCTACGCAAACTTCGTCCCAGTCCAGGAGATGTCCGACTGGTTCGGACACTGGGCGACCGCGGGCGTCAAGCCGCTTTTCACATGCGAGTACAGCGTACCGTTTCCCTGGGACTGGACGATGTACCGCGGGTGGTACAAGGGCCAGCGCTCCTTCGGCAGCGCAAAGGTCCCCTGGGAGTTCTGCCTCGC
>JAUVXL010000128.1 GCA_030603595.1 Sedimentisphaerales bacterium
TACGATAATCCGTCTGTACCGGAATACATGGGCAATGTCAACACGGAAAGCTATGATTACGCCGATCTTGATCCTGAGACAGAGATTTTCTGGCGGGTTGATACGAAGCTGGCTATAGCTCGGCCTCCGTTCACCCCTACTTATACCACAGGTGTTGTCTGGAGCTTCACCACGCTTCCTCCAATTCCGGATGTGAATATTGTGGATGAGGATCTTGTAGGCTGGTGGAAGCTCGATGGAGATATGACGTTCTGGATGGCCTTTGACTCATCGGGTTACGCCAATCACGGCGAATTTCGAGGCGATCCGGCGTTTGTCCCCGGCCAGGTTGACAACGCCCTTGACCTTGACGGCGACGGTGACTGGGTGGAGGTCGGGACGCCCCTCGGCATCAGCGGCAACGATTCGCGAACGATTGCCGGCTGGGCAAAGCCAGACAGTACGTCCATATCCAACTGGACCAATATCTTCGGATTCACCTCTTCAAGTGCAAACGGTCTGCACTTCGACGTCGAGATCGTCGGCGGTACAGACAGCACGACCGCCGGTTACTTCGGTCTCCACATGCACGGCGACGAGTACGACATTATGCCCAACGACGATATGGAATGGCATCACTTGGCTGCTACGTGGGATGGAGCAGAGCTTCGTGTCTATGGCGACGCCGAACTCGTAAACGCCGTTGCACCCACCGTAACACTAAACACCAACGACAAGATTCACATGGGCAAGCGTCTTGATAACAGCAACTACTTCCCCGGTTCCGTTGACGACGTTCGCGTTTACAAGAGAGTTCTCTCGGCCAAGGAGATCAAGATACTGGCCGGTCTCTTAGGCGCCTCAGACCCCGACCCGGCCAACGGAGCAACGGACGTGTCCAGAAACCCGACTCTCAATTGGACGCCCGGAGCTTTTGCGGCCGCAGTGAACGGGAATATACTGTACTACGGCGAAGACCTTAGCGCCGTGACCAATCGTACAGCGCCGAGCGCTATTGTTACTCCGCCCTTTACAGTGCCCATGACGCTCGATTTGGGCGCAAGTTTCTACTGGGCGGTGGATACGATCAATGGAGTCGAGACCTGGCCGGGCGATCTCTGGAGCTTTACGACTGTTAACTGGATCCCTGTTGACGATATGGAGAGCTACACTCCCTGGACCGTCACCGGCAACAACATATTCGAGGCCTGGCGCGACGGCTTCGGCGACTGCACTCCGCTCAACGGCAACAATACCGGTGCGACGTTGACCGAGAATGCCAGCCCCGTTCTTGGCGGCATCCAGTCGATGAAGTATGACTTCGACAACGACGGTACGGTCTATAGCCCCTGTTCTATGGCCCAGGAGAGCGGGCATCTGATGTACTCTCGGATTGAGGCCCAGACAGCCACTCTGCCCTCCGGCATAGGTTCCGACTGGACGGTCGAAGGCGTCAAGGCCCTTTCCGTCCCGTTCGCAGGCCAGGCCGGCAACGCGACGACCGAGCCGCTCTGGGTGCAACTGCAGGACGGAACTAATGGCTATGGCGAGAAGGTCTTCTACGGCACTTTTGAAGGCGAGAGTCTTGATGACTTTAACGAGGCCTCGTGGCACGAGTGGAACATTGACCTGGCCGACTTCGACGTTGACCTGACCAATGTGGTAAGCATTGTCATCGGCATCGGCAACGAAGACGGCAGCGGGGCGCACGGCTCCGGGACGCTGTTCTTCGACGAGATTCGTCTGTACACGCCGAGATGTATGCCTCAGCACGCCAAGCCTGCGGCGGACTTCGACGACAGTTGCCGGGTCGATTATCCCGACATTGCGGCGCTGTTCGACCATTGGCTTGCAGGCTATGTCCCTGAAACGGCGTGGAGCGGCGTATGGCTCAGTGCCGATATCGGTGATGTTAACGTGCCGGGCGCCTTCGTCGATCTCGGAGACGGGACATATTCGATGACCGCAGACGGAGCCGATATCTGGCTCCAGGCAGATGCCTTCCGCTACGCTTTTCAGCCGATCTCCGGCGACAGCCAACTGACCGTCCGTATCACCAATATAGGCGGGCCCAGCACTAACGAGTGGCGAAAGGCCGGCGTTATGATCCGCGAGACGCTCGATGCGAACTCTCCCCACGCCTTCATGGCGATTACGCCCGGCGGAGGAGGCGGAGAGGCATTCCAGTGGCGTTCGGCAAAGGGCGCTGCTTCGCAGTCTTCGCACACGACCACGGGCGTTGCCCCGCCGACGTGCGTAAGGATTGTCCGCATAGGCGATACGTTCAGGGGCTTCTACCACCGCGACGGCGAGTGGATTGAGGAAGGTTCGGCGGTGAATATCCCGATGAGCGAAAATGTCTATATCGGAATGGCTCTGACTTCGCACGACTATAATAACCAGTGCACCGCAACGTTCGACCGTGCGTGTGTCGATGAGTTTATCCCGATGGACCTCTTGGACGATAATGTGATCAATTTCGGGGATTACGGCGTCCTGATGAATCAGTGGATGGACGAAGTATTCTGGCCGTAACGGCCTTGCCGGCAAGACCGGCGGCTCTTATCGCCTCTGAGGCGATAAACGCAGCAATACGAAACCATAACGGGGCCCGCACCGAAGAAGTGCGGGCCCCGGTTGCTTTTAACGGTTTTCACGCGCACATCACAACGGGCTTCGCCGCCGATTGCAGAGGCCGGCTGTAATATCAAGTATTGTGAAACGTTATGTCTCTCGCAGCCGGATAGACAAGACCAGGCTGCTCAAAACAATAGTCCGCTAAGCGCATCGTGCTGTGAGAAGTCAGGGATGACTATGTGTGCGCCGGCCTTGACCAGGCGCGTGCGTTTGTCCGCATTCAGGCCGTGCCTGCGAATCTCATCGCTCGCAACGCCGATGGCAAGGCCATCACGCTTGCGGCATTCACGTATCTCCACAGGCCCGTCGCCGAAGACAGCCAACTCGGGACCCCGGAGATTGTTTTCGGTCAGTATTCTATCGATAACCATCCTCTTGGAATACCTGGCGACATCGCCGACGGCGCCGTAAATCTCGCCGGCGAAGAACTCCGCATAGCCCAATGCTTCGGATTCGGCTAATACGTCATGGTGATCCGTACCGCTCGCTAAATACAGCTTTATGCCCTTTTGGCGCAGGCCTTCAAGAAATTCAAGCGAGCCCTTGATCGTGTAGTCGCCGACGTCAAGCTCGCCGCCTCTGAGCTTCTCGACCCGCCTGTCCACCATCTCGACAAGAGTGTTGTTGTAAATCTCTTTGTAGCCGAACTTGTCGAGAACCTTCTCAGTTGGAACGATGCCTAATTCCTTGACCATCTCGACCAGGGCTTCCATCTGCAGGATGGTCTGAATGCCGGTTGATTTATCGATGTAGTCCAAAACGCGCCTGCGCACTTTGTGATAAAGGGTCTCATCCGCGGTTTCGTATTTCTCGCCGAGAACAGCCCTGATCATCATCGGCGCCATGATCTGCTCCCAGCCTTGACGCAGCGTGCTTATCGTCCCGTCGTTATCGAAGACCGCGTGTTTTATCCGCCCGGTCGGTATCGACTCATAGCAGCACTCTATCTCGCTCTTCTCGAAGTAGCGGCCCATTCGCGGGTCCTCGGCCAACTCGGGCTGATAGATGTAGTCGGCGTCCTTGCCTATTTCAAGGATCTCCGGGCCCGACGCCGTGCCGGTGCGAAATAGCTTCTGGACCGTAACGCCGGCGGCAAAGTTCGCAAACTCCGCCGCCTCGGCAGGCGACGAGCCGGCGCCGAGACACAACGCCAACGCACTGGTCACCGTATCGCCCGCCCCCACCGTATCGAGCTTCTTGAGTAATTGGATGCCGGGAACCTCGCGAACGCCATCGCAATCCACAGTAATAATCCCCCTCGGACCGCGCGTCAGGAACACCGACCTATTGAACTGTTGGTGGAGGTTCTGTGCATACTTTTTCAGGTCCGACAACTGCAGCACATCGTCGAGCGCAACCTCGACGCCGTTTAGCATCGCGGCCTCGACGTCGTTTGTTTTGCGGTGGATGTTCTTGAATTTGTCGCCGTAGTGCCGCGAATCGAGCAATACTATTTTGTCGCCGAACTGCTCGAAGAGCCGGTTGGCCCGTTCTATGAACGATTCATTCGCAATGCTCCCCGGCACCTGCTGGTTTACAATCAGAGCGTCTGCGGTTTCCAAGATGCGGGCGATGCCGTCGAGCAGCGCCTTGTCGGTTGCCTCGCTTCGCCTGTTGAAGAAGCCGAAATCAATTCGCGGCTCTTCGCTGTCTTCGAGGTAGGGCTTGCCGAATACAACCGTATCGAAATCCTCCTTCTGAACGACCAGGCAAGTCGTATCGACCTTCAACTCGTGCAACTGCCGCCTTAGCTCTCTGCCGAAGATGTCGTCACCGACGGCGCCGATGACCTGAATCGCCGCCGGCTCGAGCGCAGCCAGATTAGCTACGACATTCGATGCGCCGCCGAGCGAATAGTAATGCCGGGCCACCGCGCGGGCCTGCAGACCCGTCTCCAGCGAGACCTCCGAGCCGCGAGGATCGAGCAGCCAGTAGGCGTCGAGGCAGAAGTCGCCATAGACCGCGATCTTGACGTCCTTAATACGAGCGAGAATCTCCTTGATGCGATCTACGGTCATAACTTCGTGCCTCCATGCCGGGCTCTCTCGGCGAGCATCTTGAACAGCAGCGGGAATGTCTGCTTCTGATCTCCCTGCACATAAAACGATTTCCCGGCGAAGGCCCGGGGTATTCGCGTCACGATGCTCTTTTGGTCGCGGAAGTAGTATCCCGCCGACGATTCATCGGTCATTGCATCGGGCCGATAGTCGCGGATGTCGAAATCTGCGGTGACGATGTCGGTGGGAATACTGCCGCTATTGGCGGCCATCGAGACGGCCTTGAGAAGGATCTCCGGACCGGTCACGGCACTGCCCACGTTCAGTATCACGCCCCCGCCGGTGAGCCTCGTTATCTCGTTGGTGTAGATGAGGAAATCCCTGCCCGAGCAGCCGCCCTTGGCCCGCCCATCAAAGGACGGATGCTGGTCGGTCACGTCCGTGCCTATCCCTGCGTGAACGGTAAACGGAATATCGTTTCGATAACAGGCCGCAAGGACGCTCACCTCGCTATGCTCGAAAGAGCGAGGCCAATCATCTCCCGCTACACGGTCAAAGACCGTCTCGCGAAAGGCCTCGTCACAGATCGTCTTGCCCAGCGACTCGCCCAAGCCGATTTCCTCCTCGTCGCCCAGCGAAATCGCTGCGTTGATATAGGCAAACTCGCGAGCCATCCCGAACCGGCCCTTGTCCAGAGCATTCGGAACGTTTTCGCTCGTCTGGCCTATCAGCGCCAGCTCAAAATCGTGAATGGCTGTGGCCGCATTGCCCGCAACCAAAGTGACGATTCGACGGTTCACAAGCTCGACGAGCAGCGGCCCCAGACCGTTCTTTATCAGATGGGCGCCGGTGAAGAACACTACGGGCTTACCCGCCTCTCGTGCAGAAACTATGGCCCCGGCGACAGCTTCGACGTGGCCGCGTGTTCGATCAGACAATTCGACAGGCAGCTTGCCAACATCGCCGGGCCGGACAAGGTCGTCCAGCGTAACCTTGTTGCTGCGTGTACTCAACGGATACGTGCTGACTTTGCTGACATCGAAAACATTATATTTACCCTTGTACTTCATCGACGAAACTCTTACTTAGTATCTGTTGCGGAAAGGTGATTTTTGTCGTATCATTACTGCCAAACCCCGTTTAGCAGTCGCCGGCACGGCGACTTTTGTCTTTCCGCAACAGGAACTACTTAATCTTCTCAAGCAGCTTCTCGAGCCGCTCGATACACTGCACCATGCAGCGAACCGTATGATAATTCACCTTCCACGAATGGCTCATGTGCGTCCAGACCGGCTCGCCCTCTCTGCCAACCAACGGCCACCACTCGCCAACCGGATGATTAATCATCTTATCGAAAACGAACCGGTGCACGTTCAGGTACGCCGGCCAATACTCATCGGGCCCGAACCGAAGCGACGCCTCTAACATCCCTATCATAACCTCGGCCTGCTGCCAGAACTCCTTTTCCATATCATAGACGCCCCCTGCGTGCGGCCCCTCGGTATAGACCCCGCCGAACTCCGGATCGATGCCGTTGACCTTCCCATGGTCCGTCGCCTTCTTGATGATGCCCTTGTATTCATCCCAGCCGTCGCCCATGATATCCGTGGCGTGGGCCAGCAGCCAGGCGAACTCGACGTTATGCCCCGCCGAGGTATTGTCCTCGGCATTGGCCTTTTGCCCGCCCTCTTCGTACCGGTCCCACCCCCATATAATATCGAACTTGATCTGCGGCGCAATCTTCCAGCAAGGCGTGAACTGCGGTATCCCAGTCGCGTATTGAGGGTGCAGAATCCGCTTGAACATCAAGTCGATATCCTCCACTAACGTCCGCCGATGGATGCTCGCGCCGGTGCACTCATAGAGCGTCGTATAGGCCTCCATCAGGTGCATGTGCACGTCGAGTGTCTTCCTATCGCCGCCGCCGCTGCCGGGGCCGCAAAGGTCCCAGTTCCGCTCGAACATCTCGAAATACCCGCCATACATCGTATCGGCACAGTGCTTCTTAACAAGGTCGAAAACCTTCTCCGCGTATTCCTGACCTCGCGAATCGCCCGTCGCCAAAGTATATTCGCTCAGCGAATACATAGCAAAGCTAAGCCCGTAGAGAATCTTCTTATCGATTGTGACGTTGCCCTTGCGGTCCGTAGTCCAGTAGAACCCGCCGAACTCCTCGTCCCACATCTGCTCGATAACGAAATCCACACCATGCTTGGCATATTCGGCACACCTCCCACCGCCATAGCCCGCTCTGTGAGCGGAGGCAAACGTATAAATCGTCCGCATCTGAGCCAGCATAGACTTCTCATCCTCCCCACTATCGTTACCGTCCTTATCGAAATGCGTAATAAACCCCCCATTCTCATCATCCCTGCACCGATCCAACCAAAACGGCAGCAATTCCATCGTCAGATGCTCCTGACACTCATCCAAACAACCACCCACCTGCTTAGAATCAATAGCCATTTCACAATCCTTATCAACAACTCTCGAAAAACCCAAAAAACCACACCATCAACCCGGCCCCAGCATTGTAATACCACCCCGCAACCCCGTCAACCACCATAACAATCCGTGTCGTGTCGTGTCGCGGGCGTCTCGCCCGCGCGTATCGAGGGCATCCTGCCCTCGCCGTTCAACCACATACCCCATCTCCCGCCCCTCCCAATCGCCTAATTACCCCCGAAGTCGCATTCTCCAAACCACTTGCAATCCCTCGCCCCGCGCCGATCAAAAATAATCAATCGTCAATATCGCAAATCCGCCGTTGATTAGGCGGAATGAATATCGCAGATCCGCCGGCAATTGGGCGGAATAAATCCCCACCCAAATCGCCTGACCCGCAGCCGAACAACTCAAAACTCAAAACCTCAAGACTATTTGCCCCCCTCCGCAACCCCGTCACCCCCCCCACCCCCATCCTGCAAGTCCACCCGCGGCGGAATCTTATCTGCCTATAACCCAGCGGCGGAGATCCCCCAAAATCCCCTGCAAATCAGACGAAACATCGAATATCTCAACCCCTCGGGATTCACCCCGGGGCGCCTACGCTGCCAACTCACTCCTCCGGTGAGTCCGCGAACATAACTAACTGCCTGCTGCTTTCCGCGCCTCGCACTCTCACTTTCTCCAACATCACGCAATGTGGGTCCACACCTTCATGCCTTAACCGATTCCTCGCGATCTCACAATAGCCGGGATGGAGATCAATTCCGATCCACCTGCGGTCCAGCGCTCTCGCCGCCACACATGTCGCTCCGGTTCCGTTGAACATATCAAGTACGATATCCCCCTCAAAACCAGCACTAAGACACTCCCCGAACGTGTACATCATGATCAGCCTCTGAGGAAGAACTACTGGAAATGGTGCTGGATGTCCCCCTGCTCTCTGCACGTCCTTCGGATAGATCGGCCATACCTGCATGGTTAGATTGCGCCACTCCTGCTGTGTCAATTCACTTGGTGCCTTCGCCTCTTTTCGAATGGACGGCGGTGCACCATCTTTCACATACACATTGATGAACTCGGTCGTGTTGTCCTCATAGATGTTAGGCGGAAATGGATAGCTTCCAAACATCTTCACTGATGTTTGCTTCTGCCACATGTAAAGACTAAACCTCTGAAGCCCAGGCACATCGTCCAGAATCGACCGCTCTATGTCATTGTTTATGTTCTTTAGGTGCCGGGTGTGCCCTTTGTTGATCACCTTCTTTGAGATAGGCATGATCGGTGTTATGATTGCCAGTTTTCCATTTGGGATCAGAACGCGCTGAGTCTCCTCCCAGATCGGCACAAGATCAGAAAGGTATTGCTCGTAGCTTGTCTGCCCTATCTGGCCCTCTACCCCATAGTCCACAATATTCCAGTAGGGTGGACTTGTTACCGCCAGCGCCACGCATGCGTCTGGCAACTTTGCCAGGGCATTTAAGGCATCATCGTTGACTATCTTGTTTACAACCAACTCCGGCCAATTTGACTCGTTAGGTATCCTGTACATTTAGACCATGTTCCTTGAATTGAATGAACTCTTTGTAGTTAGGTTTAAGAAGCCCAATCCTCGAATATCGAGCAGCCTCCGGGAATTGAGCCGCCAAGATGATTCCACGTACGTTATCCTTTCCTCCTTTGATATTGCGGTGCACCCACCCAACATACCGTAATATCTGCCCGAACACCGAATCCCGTGCCTCCTCTGCCTTGATCTCTACTACGACATATTCACGTTCACTGCTTAGGCACAGCAGATCTATACGCCCTATCGGTGTCGAGAATTGTCGCCCATCTCTGGCTACGGAAAGCCCCCTCTCCAGCAATTCGGGATGGCTGTAGTAGAACGTCTCAATGTCCTTTTCCACCTGTGCTCTCTCGATGCTCTTTGTCTCGTCCGCAGTAAGCAAGTCCTTCTGCTGATCGACAACGTTCTGCACTTCGTCTTTCACATCCTTCGTGCTCGCGGCATCCTCAATCAGCGAGATCAAATAGGTTGCCCAGGATGGTTTCCTTTTTGGGGCCCCGAAATAGGCAAACCAATCCCCCAACGTTCGAAACCTAGTGATTTTCAGCGCCGGGATCAAATCATCTAGAATCTCACTAGATTTCTCCGGAGACCGGCAAATGATCTCCCCCTCTTCAGCATCAACATAGCTCGGGAAAGTAAAGAACGATCTCTGGTAACTTGAATCATTGCGTATCCTATTAAACCGGGTAGCTTCCTCTGGTTGCATTTCCACCGTTAAATCAGGATCAATTGTTCCCTCCCTCATTGGCACGTTCCTCACCTCTTCCAGAACAGTCTCCTTTTCATCATCGTTAATGTCTCTCCAGCAATGAATGTATTGGACTATTCGATCAACATCTTCTTGAGTACGGGCAAGGTTCACGAACAACTCATATTCTCTCGTGGTTAGTCGGTTATTACACTCCCGCAACACTTGCAGAAGAAAAACGTGTGGCAAGAGCCCCTCGAAACCCTCAGCATACAATCCTGTGAGGCTGGGATTCGGATATTGATACCTTATGATCTGGCCCTCCAGTACCAACCGTCTATCTTGAACGCTTGCGCTGAGAAAGTCCAACCCCGCATCAGTTATGATGATTTCGCTATCGTCCTGCACCCAAAGCAGCCCAAGTGTCTCGAGGAGCTTCTTCCATATCCGAATCAGTGCAGCCCTGTCTGCTTGCGTACCATCTGACTTCGAGGGTCTCATAATTTCAAGCTCAACAAGACGCGTCAAGATCACATCCTGAGTTTTCACGTTCCAGACACATCCGAGGAATTCCTCAAAAATCACCCCCAGAATGCGCGCAATTGGATCAACGTTTTCATCGTTGAGGACTCGCGCCTTTGGCACATACCAATAAGTAGGAGTCTTCGAATAGTCGTCCAGAAAACGTCCAAAGATATCACGGAATGGAAATGACTTCTTTAGATTCGCCATTCAAACCATATCCCACAAATCCCACATCGGCCATTTCTCGATTATCGCTGCTCCCGTGCCGTCTATTACCTGCCGTTGCCGGGACTCAATCGTAATAGCACAACCAGCTACCTCACGTTCCTAAGCCTGTTTCGGTTTCAGATAGGCTGCATCCAGCCTCACACACGTGATATTACGCAATTCCCCCGACCAGTTCAATCAAATTTTCCAGCCAAATTCCAATTCGTCCTCGATCCGAAGTCGCTTGCTCCCCACGAATGTTCGTCTGCTAGCACATCTCCTCACAAATACGCCTCATTTATATCGCTCACCGCAGCGCCGCGGAGTCCTGAGCTTGCCGAAGGGCTATCAAAAACCTCGTTTACCCCGCGAGACCTGTCCCGTTTTCCGGGATGCTTTTCCGCTACCTCATCGGGGCCATCCTATGCCCTCAAATTATCTCGCAGATCCCGACCTTTCGGGGCTCGACCCGCCGGCCCGGCCACCTTTGCCCGCCCAGCCCGTCCTGTTCGCACTGAGCCTGCCCAGTCCTGAGCATCGTCGAAGGATCGAAGGGCCGACCCACCAATTCTACACAACCCCGCCCCACACACAACGAAAAAATCGCACAGCCGGCAAATCCATTATCCCCGCACCCGCATCAAAACAGACGGCCCCGGACCGACGCCACCAATGCTGTATATTTTCCGATTCGCCGATTTAATCCGGCAAGTCTGGAATTGCCGGGCGGAAAGAGCGTTTTGGAAAAATTGTGCAACCTTGCGAGACTTGTTGTAATCGAGGATGTAGACTTAACTAAGAAAGATTTGATTAGGCACTTTATAGAACACAATCTTGATAACGTTGCTTTTTCTCACGTTCACAGGCATAATAGAATCAATTCAGCACAAATATTCTGTCTGTGTAATACTGAATTTGGAGATCTTTTGCCTGGAAAAAAGATATGGCCCGACTCGTTACTAAAAAAAGGAAGTCAAATGTACTTACGCCTTCTCAACTCCGCTGCCTTTCAAAAATTCCGACAATCAATATAACTTCCGGCTGTATCCACGGCTGCATCTACTGCTATACAAAAGGCTATTCACAATACCCCGGAGACGACACAGTAATACTATATGATAATACTTGTCAAAAGCTCACCGACGAGCTTGCCCGAAAACGAAAGAAACCCCAGGCCGTCTATTTTTGCCCTTCCTGCGATCCATTTCAACCTGTTCGGCAAATACTTGACCAAACATACAAAACAATGGAAACGCTGCTTAAAGCCGGCATCGCTGTTCAGTTTGTCACAAAGGCGATTGTCCCGGCCCGCTTCAGTGAGTTATTTGCCAAACACAGCAATTTAATCTGTGCCCAAGTGGGCCTGACTTGCGTCGATGACAATATCAGGAAAATATTCGAGCCCGGAACCGCAAGTGTTTCGCAGAAACTGGCGACTTTGCAGACCTTGGTCGAGATGGGTGTCGCAACGGGAGCCCGAGCCGATCCGCTCATTCTGGGCGTCATGGACTCAGACGGATCCTTGAGCCAACTGTTCACGGCAATTTCTAAAGCAGGCGTCAAAGAAATCGCCGTCAGTTATTTGTTCCTCAGGCCGGCTATCCGAAAAAGTCTTGAAAGAAACATAAAAGACAACCAGCTTTTAAGCCAATTGCTCAAACCTTATTCCCAAGGCACTGCGCTCCCCATAGGAATGAAGAATTCCCAAGGCATCGCCTTGCCGAGCCGGATGCGTGAAGAGGCATTTGCCCGAATTAAGAAAATCGCTCTGGATTTCGGTATTTCCGTTCATATTTGCGGATGCAAGAATTCAGACATTACAACTGAATCATGCCACATCACCAGACCCGTCCACCTGCCCAAGCCCCAGTTATTTGCATAACCTGCCCTGCCAGTGAATCCATGCGAGGGCAAAAAAAGGGGCCAGGGGTGCTCTGTAGAAAAGCTCTCATAAGCTACCCATTTAAAACTTGTCCGCTGTTTTCGACTGCTGTATACAATCGAGAATGAGCACAACACCCAATCTCTGAAACTTGTACCCTGGGTATCTACGGTTCGTTCTTCCGTGCCCAATCTGTCGTTTATCCTACTTTCGTGCCAACTCGCGCAAATTCGTGGTTAATATCTTTAACTCCCTTCTCTCTGTGCCCTCTGTGCCCCTTTGTGGCCAAAAATCCGTGAAGCTTGTGCCCGCGAAAGCGGGTATCAGTGTCAAAACCTGTCACTAAAGAGAGAATTAACTTGATGGTATAGGAATTTGTTATTTAGGCAAAATGGGCAATATGGAGAATCTGTCATTCCTGCGAAAGCAGGAATCCAGTCTTTTGTCCTTGGATCCCCGCTTTCGCGGGGATGACAGGATGAGGCTATTGTAAAAGT
>JAUVXL010000248.1 GCA_030603595.1 Sedimentisphaerales bacterium
TTCCGCACTTTCGTTTTACCATATCTGGCTTCGGCTGGGGGGTGTTTGAAAAGACTAAAACAGCTTCGCCGAAGTCGCAGACGCGCCTCGGCGGGGCGATTCCTTCTGTTGTTACCCACAAATTATTTCAGAGAGCCATAATAATCATCTTGCCAATGCCCGGGCTTGCCTATGGTCCCTGAGAGCTTGCCCATATTGCCGATGTATTCAAAGGTATCGCTGCCTTTGCTGTGCTTGCTGACCTTGCGGGTCCAGGTGTGAAACTGATGAGCCACATTCAGAGTGGCAATGGCACCGGTCCAGTCGATATTTGTTTTAGCCAACTCCGGGCCAACCATCTTCTCATAAGCGCTCCCGCTACCGGAATTGGCCCATGACGAGCGTTCCCATAAATCTTCGAAACGCATATTCGGCCACCGGGCTTCGATCATCATCTTTCCGTCCACGAACAACTGCTCAATGCCACGATCCACCTGGATTTTGTAGATGGAATCCTTGTAGATGGACCATTGACCGGTGATCGGTTCCGTTCCACTGAGCGTAACCTTCTCTCCGGGATAGGCAACATAGCGAATAGGATCACCAACCCGTCCACCGTTCTTGGACCGTACCGTTTCACGGTAAGTTCCCTCACGCACTAAACAGATGTCACCCGGCCTGGCGATATCGGCGAACTTCTGGATATGGCGGAAAGGTTCCTCTCTGGTACCGGTGTTCTGATCGTCTCCCGCAACCGACACATAGTAGGCAGTACCGGAGAGTGCGAGCTTCAGATTACGCCGCTGAATCGGAGTCCTGATAGAGTATTCCACAACATCACCCTCCGAAACAACGGTAGGGTCAGGCGTGGCATTTGGGCCAATCGTATTTGCATACCCCGCGGCAACCATGGTCATGGAAAGCAGGGACAATAATTCCACGATTCTTCGCAAATGCGCTCCCTTACCGGTTCGGGGAAGTTGTCTTGTCATCATCATGAATGACCCTTCTGTTCAATTGATGAATCTGTCATTTAGATCTAATCCAGCGCAGGTTGCGGAATTCCGGATTCGAACCCCTCCAGGGCGTGCCCAACTTTACCGTTCTGCCTATTCCATCGGCTTTTTCCTTCTGCGTATCGGTGGCTCCAAGCCGTAGTTCCCTGATCCCCTTCCAACCTGTCATCGCCACACCCGCAGCATTATGCAAATCAGCCAACGAGAGAATAATCTGCTGCCATTCAACGCCGCCGGAGAGTTTGACTTCCGCGGCATGGCTATCGATCCCGATGACGAGTTTATTGGCCTGCTCGGCACGCACCTCAATAGCGAGCCTGGCCTCTGCAGGGGCTTTCCACTGATCGTCATAGACCTTGTGCGTTTTACGTCCCCACTCAGCCGGGTTGTAGGTGAACCACTCCTTTTCCCAATCGCCGGCAAAGGTTTCGATCATCAGTGAGGGCTTGCGCGTAGGCTGAACACCCGCCGCCTTGATCTCATCAGCCGTGGCCATGAACATGAGCGACGAAAGGTTAAACGCCTCGCTTGAACCGACTCTGTAATAATAACCGGCGTAGGCGACAGCATCATCCAAAGAGTAGGTCACGTTGGCATAGACCCAAAGCGGTTTATCCGTGCTCGACAAGGGCAGGCTCGCACTCCAACGCTCTCCCTGTTTTTTCGTCTCGGCATAATGCCAAAACCGGTTTTTGGTATTGTCCCTATCGTTCTTCAAACCGTCCATCTGGCCGTGTTGGGTACAATAGACTTCTACAGCCAAAACCGGCTTCGACGAATCCGGTGTGACTATTATCGTCGGAATGCCATCCTTAGCCCTTAAATTTACGACAATCTGCGGCGTTGTCGGAAGCCTAAGTGTCCCCAGCAGTTGCTGGTCGAACCATAGCTGGCTGGCGACTTCGTAGTTGGCAGTGTCTTGGTGGTTGTGATGCGGAGCGCAGGTGACACGCCAATCCTGGGTCTGAATTTCCGTCACAGCTTTTTGCAGATCATCGATACGCCCATGAAAATCGTTGGCTGGGCTCTGAAACAAGATCGGACAGGAAATATTCTTCAGAGAGACGTCATCATTAATCGTGGCACGATAAAGTTCCCCGCCCTTCGTACGATCGCTGATACCTCCACAGGACGGAACCGCCGCCTTCACGCGGGAATCCGAACCGGCCGTCTGAACCGTCAACTTGCCACCCATCGAGTGACCATAGACACCCAACTTCGTCGCATCCACTTCCGGTTGCTGCTCCAAAAAGGTCAACGCCCGTCGTGCGCCGAGCGTGCAAAGGAACCAGGAATTGTTGCGCGGCGACTCCACTGCATCAAGGGTCCACTCAGCGGGAGCCATGCGAAAAAAACTGTTCCTTGGATTCCGGCAAGGCGCATGATAGCCATCCAGCGGCCCCCAGTCGGTAGTCACCTTATAGGCCGGATCATCTGTCTTCCCTTCCCAGAATAGCCTTACTTCCGTGGGCGTCATCCTATAGCCCGGCGCATTGATCCGACCGGCCCAGGAAATGGAAATCGTGGCATAACCTCGCTTCCCATTCGTCAGCGGCGCCCGGTAATCGGCATACTGCCCACCGCCGTGAATCTGCACTAGCCCCGGCAGATCTTGCCCGCCCTTTGGATAGCCATACACAGCGGCCATCATCGCCTTCTGACCTTTGAAGATTCCGGCGCGATAGCGCAG
Organism: Sedimentisphaerales bacterium; assembly: GCA_030603595.1. Classification (GTDB taxonomy): domain Bacteria; phylum Planctomycetota; class Phycisphaerae; order Sedimentisphaerales; family Anaerobacaceae; genus JAFGCD01. The sequence continues at coordinate 2,686 of JAUVXL010000248.1, forward strand.
CACCTTGAGCACGACGCCTTCCTCCTCCCATTCCTTCAGAACTTCAACATCGAGCGGCTCGGCCCGGGGATCGAAGTCCGCCCACAAAGCCTCCACCGATTGCGGCGCCACGCCGTCTTTGAGCGGGGCCAGCGTATCCTCGGCAACAAGGATTGGAATCCTTAATCCGAAAACAAGCATCGTTAGAAAAACTAGCCTTTTTTGCGTCATGCTTTTCACTCTAATGACATGGTTACTATCAATGATCAACAAAACCTTCGACATCGTCCAAGATGATTTTCTTGCGTGCATCCGCAGTTCGAGTCTGCATCACGACATTCTTAAACTCAATATTCCTAGCATGCCGGATATAGGCACCCCACGCAGGCAGTACGCCGAAAAAGAATTGCTCCGGATAGCGAGCGATATCCTCGGGCACCGCACGTTCGGCATCTTCCTGGGTGCCGCCACCGGGATAGGAGATCTTGATGTTTTCCAACACGACATCCTCGACGTAATGGCCGGGAATGCCCGTGATCATGATCGGACCTGATTTCGACTTTTCCTGATCAGTCATCCCGGGGGAATTGTCCACTTTGAAGTTCTTATACGTAGCCCGAGCCGCTTTCGCCTTATCTTCTATCGTCACCTCCGCAACCACATCGCTGATTCGTACATTTTTCAATGTGCCGATGAGCGCCCCCTCCGGCTGAACGTCCGCACCCTGACCTCCACTTGTTCGCCTGGTATAGGTTCGGCCCCGATTTCCTAACCGAATAAAGATCGGATTGCCCACATCTTCCATGACAATTCTTGAAATATCGATATTCTCCAGGCGTCCGCCATCAACCAACTGTAGTTTGATGGCGCCCATGGGGCTGTCATAAAAATAGCAGTTGGTCACGCTGACATCGATAAATCCACCCCGGGATGAGGTGCCGAATTTGAGTGCAGCCGTATTACTGGCGAAGCTGCATCCACGCACCACAATGTTTCTGCAGGCGTTCTTCGAGCTTTTCAGACAGATCGCATCATCGCCGGAATCAATGTCGTAGTTTTCAATGAGAACGTTTTCGCAGCCGTCCAGGTCGAGTCCGTCATTATTGAAATTATTATTACGGAACCGGACGGTGACTGCATTGAAGTGAATATTTCGACAGTCGATCAGGTGCAGCCCCCAGAACGCCGGACGTTTGTAGGTGACGCCGGAAAAGGTCAGGTGGTCACAGTTGACCATACGTATCAGACGCGGACGCGGCAAGCGTTCCCTCCTTGAACCGCTTCTGAACCGAGGGAAAAACTCAGGCGTCCCTCTACCATCGATCACACCGAGCCCTTCGATGGTGATATTGGTCGCGTTCATAGCATAGATCAGGCAACGAGGCCCGCCTTCCCTGGGATCGTCGAGCCCTTCGGTTGGGTAATCGGCCAGGTTTTGACTGCCCAGCAAGCTGGCCCGGTAGTCGAGTGAGAGGGTAACGTTGCTCTTTAGCCGGATCGTGCCGACCTGGAAATCTCCTGCGGGTACCCAAACAATACCCCCTCCTGCTGCGTGGCAAGCGTCGATGGTTCTTTGGACCGCTTCGGTCTCCATGGCGACGCCGTCTCCGATGGCTCCATAGTTTTTAATATTAAAAACCTTGGCCAGCGTCGCCTGTTTGCCTGCAGCAACCAACGCTTGATTATCACGCCCGAACAGATGCGTTGTTCCGAAAGCGAGTGTTGCACACAGCAATAGGCATAATACTCTTTTGTCCATTCGTTAGCACCCTTTCTTCAGCCATAAATGATCACTATTGAATTGTCATCTCCAGGCGATCTTAGCCTGCCCCTTTTCCGTATCTACCCATACTCTGGCGTGTTCGAACTCGCGGGTAAACTCCCAACCATCCGGAGTCGTGCGCTGGTATGGCCCTTGGACGCACCAAGGGGTTTCTGCAACTCGGGGTAATCGTGCAGTGACCATCATCCAGGTTCCAACACCAACACGCAAGCCCATATCAATTTATGCTGATTCATTGCATTCTCCTTTGGCCTCGTTGTGGCTCGGCATTTATTTCAGTGCAATTTTAAACCCGGCCACAGGCAGAGCAGGCAGTGTTTTCGGCAGTTGAATCGTCAGGCTATCGGATGTGCGGTACCACACGATCTTCTCATCACTGCCCAACAAGGAGATGCTCTTGATCTCACTATCGAGCAGTCCCCCGGCGGCGAGGGTTTTGATGACGATATCTTTCGTCGGCTTCGCCAAAACGAAAGCATAGAGATTGCCGTCTTTTATCGTCAGCCGGATGTCGTCCTGCGAATAATCCTTTTTGTTTTCGCCCTGCCGACCGGTCCTGATTTCAAGCGGGCCTTCGCCGTAGGTTTTCCAGGGACGGGAGCCGTAGATGCCCTCGCCGTTGATTCTCAAGACGTCGCCAAACGTCCTCAGGTAAGCGGCCTGGTTTTCAGGAAGCGTACCGTCCCCACGCAAAGCAATGTTAAGCATCACTACGGCGTTCTTGCTGATCGCATCGATGGCGTTTCCGACCATCACCGGGATGCTCATCTTGTTGACCGCCCCTTTGCGGTAGAACCAGCTTCCGGAAAGATCCGTCGCCCACATCCATGGCTCGGGCTGAATCACGCCGGAACTTCCGCGTTCCAGGTTATAGGTAAACGCAGTCCTGTCTGCTTCGGCATCTTTGAACGAAAGCACGACGGTCTGCTTGCCGTTGTTCTCCTTGAGGTCGCGATTGAGGAAATCAGCAAAGAGTTTGATGCCGAGTCCCTTCCCAGGTCCGATTTTCGGATAGGGACAGTCGTTGTTGAACATGTCGGGATCATACTTCTCGA
>JAUVXL010000265.1 GCA_030603595.1 Sedimentisphaerales bacterium
AGGGTTTAAATGCCAAAGCAAAACTGACTACCAGAAAAGCCTATGGCTTCAAGGCCTTCAAAACGCTTGAATTGGCCTTATATCATACTCTCGGGGCACTGCCCCAGCCGATTGAAGCCCACAAATTCTTTTGAAGAGGCGTTATTTTTAGATGAGAACGCTCGTTCGCTTTTTGCTGTATTTTTTGGGTTTCTCCCTCCTCTCCGGCGCAGTTACGTTGTTGTTGCGCTGGTTCGGCTATGGAATGGTATTGAAGGAAAACGGCCCTGTCGAATGGCTCGAAGCGCTGTGGTGTTCGCTTTGCAGCCTGTTTTTGTTTTTGGCTTCACGTAAGTCGGCTCAATATGCGCGGCTCTTTGCCGTGCTCTGGCTTTTGCCGCTCGTGGCTGCCGTCAGAGAGTTGGATAGAGTATTCGATGAGATGTTCTTTCATGGTGCTTGGGCTGTCCCGGCCATATTCATTGTGCTGCTGGTTTACTACAAGGCCTCCAGATACCAAAATGCCGTCAAGCTGGAATTCGTCGCGTTCATGCAGACTCAGCAGGCCGTGTTCTTCGGCTTGGGGTTCTTCATCGTTGCCGTTTTTGCCCAGAGTTTCGGCCAGCAGGCTGTTATGCAAGCCGTATTTCAAGAGCATTACGTCAGAAGCATCGGAGGTTTTATCGAGGAAGTCATTGAATTCCTCGGCTATACTATTCTGGTTGTCGGTTCGCTCGAATGCTATCTGCGTGCACATCTCGCTAAGGAAAGGGAACGGTCGGTTTGCAATGAAGACAACTGCGACAGCGAAACAACGTGAATTGGCTCGCATAGGGGTTGTATGCAGGGCCGGATGCCCGGCTCTTGGAATCTCGCTTATATTCCTCGCTCTGATTTCCACCCAATGCGCGGCGGCGAAGGTCGTCACTTACCCGGCCCCGGTTGGCGAAGCCTTATCGGCCGACTACCAGGTCCGGGTCGGAGGGCAAAAGGTTGACGTTTATGTCGCTCGTGTTCTGGACCCGCCGTTTGCCGACAAGCAATGGGACTATGGCGGGCCTTATTCATTCGCCAACTTCGATTTCTCCGGAAGCGTCACCGTTCGCATTGTCTCCAAACGCTCGCTCGCCAACCTGGTAATCAGGCCCAAATCGTTCGGGATCAAGCCGACGCTGATCGACGACCATACGCTTGATCTGACGCTGGATCGGCCGCGCAAGTTCAGCGTCGAGCCGGACGGCAAAAAAGGGCCTTTGTTGCTGTTTGCAAATCCTTTGGAGACCGATGTACCCAAACCCGATGACAAGGACGTCGTCTATTTCTGCCCTGGAGTGCACAAGCCCGAAAAGATCGCCCTGAAAAGCAATCAGACGCTTTACCTTGCAGGCGGGGCCGTGGTCAAGGCCGAGGTGCTCGTCCAAGGCGAGAGTATTCGGATTCGAGGTCGCGGCATTTTGGACGGTTCGGACTGGCAGTGGCGCAAGGGCCCAATCGGCAACCTGATCGCGATTCGCAACAGCACCGACGTCGAAATCAGCGGCATTACGCTTCGCGGCTCGTCCCATTGGTCTATCGTGCCGAAGAGCTGCCGGCGCGTGACGATTCGCAACGTCAAGCTCTGCAACTCCCGCGTCCAGAACGATGACGGCATAAATCCCTGCAACTCCCAGGATGTGCTGATTACCGATTGCTTTATCCGCAGCGACGACGATTGCGTCGCCCTCAAGGGGCTCGACTTCAGCGGCGAGAACAGCAACGTAGAGCGAATCACGGTCGAGAACTCGGTCCTCTGGTGTGACCGCGCCCGCATCTTCCTCCTCGGCCACGAAAGCCGCGCCGCTTATATGCGCAATATTACCCTGCGCAACCTCGACATAATCCATTTCACAATGACGCCGTTCCTATTCGAGCCGGGCGAGGACATGCGCCTCGAAAACATCACGGTCGAGGACATCCGAATGCACGGCGAAGGCCAGAGGGAATTCATCCGCCTGCGCCCCGTAGTGAACCAGTATATGCGCAACAAAGTGCCCGGATTCATCAGCAACATCCGGTTCAAAAACATCACGCTCGATGGGCGCCCCGGCGAGTACCTCATCCAGATACAAGGCGCCGACCCCGAACATAATGTCCGCGACATAACCTTCGAAAACGTATCAATCACAGGCTCGAAACTAACCAAAGAATCCAAACCGCTGCGCATCGGTAACCACACCCAAAACGTGACCTTCCGTGCGAATTAGTTCCTGTTGCGGAAATAGTTTTTGTCATTCCCGCGGAAGCGGGAATCCAGCTTTTCTGCTCTGGACCCCTGCTTTCGCAGGGGTGACATTGGTAGTTTTTGTTTTCTGCGCCAGAAACGAATTAGTGCAAACAGCCGGAAATCTCTGAATGTAACAGCCGCAAATAGCCGATAAATTGCTGATTGCAAAGGTTGAAAGGTTCCGCTATGAAGAAGATCAATCTAATCGTTGCTTGCCTTGCAATTCTGGCGTATTCGTTCTCGCTGGCAGGGTGCGATGCCAAGAAAAAGGCCCTTCAAGAGGCCGAAGCGGCGAGAAAAGAAACGGCCAAAGTCAAGAAGGAATTGTCGAAGGCCAAGGCCGAGATAGTTGATCTCAATGAGGAACTCTACGCCGCCAAGAATATGAGGGATGAACTGGATCAGCAGGTCCAACTGTTGAAAGCCGAGCGGGATAAGGCGGTTGCACGAACGCTCCTGCACCAGGAAGCGATGCAGGACGCCGCCAACACTGATGACCCCGTTGTAACCGCCCTGCGAACCGAGATCGCCCAGTTCAAAAACCTCATGGCCGAACAGCAAAAAACAATCGCCGAGCAGGAGGCGGTGATTACCGAACTCGCCGAGACCGTCCACCCGGCCGAAGAAATGGTCGAGGTCGTCGAAGAGCCGGAGCCGGTCGAGCCGACCATCGACCCCAACGAACCAACCGAACCAGACGACACCCTGTAGCCCCCCGACCGGGATTTCGTCCTAACAACATTGTTTACTGTTCATGATATCCAATGGCCGCTGCTTCCTCTCACGCCGGTCAAGACGTACCCATAGTCGAAGCCTTTACGCGGGCATCGGCTAACAAGACTCTCATTTCTTCGAGTTGTTTGCGGAATTTGGGATTCGCGGCTAAATTGCTGTGTTCGCTTGGATCGTCTTTCAGATAATAAAGTTCGCAATCTTCTTTGCCGCCCCATTCTGCATATCGCCATCTCTTCGTGCGTATCGAACGTCCCAATTGCCTGCCCCGACTAACAACGGTATAAGCCGCCTCTTTGCCTTGGCCGGAGGGGTTTTTCAGCAGTGCGGCGAAACTCTCACCCTGAATGTGTCCCGCTATATTCACTCCGCACAATTCAGCCAGAGTAGGATAACAATCGACCAACTCCACAAGCCCTTCCGTAGTCTCGCCCGCCGATTCGTATCCCGGTACGCGCACAATCAGAGGCACGCGCGCACACTCTTCGAACAGCGTCACCTTCCCCCACATGAAATGCTCTCCAAGGTGGTATCCGTGATCGGAAGTCAGTACGATGATCGTATTCTCCCACAGCCCGTTTTTCCGCAGCGAATCGAACAGCACGTTGAACTGCGCGTCAATAAACGATATGCAGGCGTGATAGGCCTGCGTGTATGCACGTCGCAGAGAATCGTTTTCCAGCCCCAACTCGAAGCCGAACTCCTTATACCGTTTCGACATGGCTATTTCGGGAATATCATCCCAGTCGTCGGCCGGCTCAGCGGAAATATCCAGCTTGTCCTTGGGATATAAATCAAAATACTTGGCAGGCGCCCAGAACGGCACATGCGGCTTATGTATGCCGCAGGCCATAAAGAAAGGTTTGTCTCCGAATGGTTTCTTATCGAGCCACTCGGCTATTTGACGGGAATTCTTGCCGTCCTTGTGTTCCGCATCCGTCATATCCGTTGGCCCGTAGCCAGGCGGGGTCTGGCCGGCGGCCGAACCTCGAAGCGACTTCTGCTTGTCGCGCCAGAGTTTCCGATTTTCCGCCGCGTCGATAGAACCGTGTTGACTCTCGAATTCTTTTTGAGCCTTGGCAAGGACCGGATTATAGTCGTTACTAAACTTATGGTACTCATGCCACGCACGCCGGCTGTGATCCAATCGACCGTGAAAAACCTTCCCGACGCCCCCGGTCCAATACCCGTTCCGCTTAAACACCTCCGGCAGAGAAGCCACATCGCTGCGTGTGTTGCGGATGTCGGTTTTGTTATCCAGCACGCCGGTGGACTCCGGATAAAGTCCGCTCAAGAATGAAGCCCGCGACGGCCCGCAAACCGGGTATTGACAATATGCCCGTTCAAAGGTCAATCCCTCCCTGGCAAGAAGGTCCATTGCCGGAGTACGGATACTTGAATACCCGGAAGTGCTTACATGCGTGTTCAGATCGTCGCAAACGATGAACAGAACGTTAGGCCTGGTCTTTTTTCGCGTCTCTCCGCCCAACGCATTCCCTCCGAAGGCGCCTGCTATCAGCCCGGCCCCAATGACCTTCAAGAATTCACGACGTCTGTAATGATTACATCTCATATTTACCGGCTCCTGTCTCTAACCTTGCTATGCAAGTACATTTTGCCTACATTGCCCTTTATACGCTATAACCTAACTGGGGATAATTATCCCCGCATGGTATCAGTTCTCCTTTGGGGATTCTCCGGTAGTAATCACGCGAATCACGAACATCTGCCGGGTCTTGTTCTTGGCGATGCCGGGTATAAGAATCGCATCGTTGGTGCGGTTCCAACGCGGGGCGGCGTCGATGCGGATATTGCCGCCGTATTCGCCTTTATCAATCCCCTTGCTGCGAACAAA
>JAUVXL010000198.1 GCA_030603595.1 Sedimentisphaerales bacterium
TGTTTGTGCGATACATTTGCGACCTCCATGTGCAAGCATTTTGGGCGTATTTCTATAATTCCTTTTCACTTGCAATACTATAAGTCATATGTATCGCATTGTAAATACTAAACTTAAATTCTACACAGCAAGCCCTAATTAGTATTTGTTGCGGAAACGCCGAAATCGCCAATGTCACCCCTGCGAAGCTTGTGCCCGCGAAAGCGGGTAGCAGGGGTCCAGAGCGTAAAAGCTGGATTCCCGCTTCCGCGGGAATGACAAATACTGTTTCCGCAAGATTGGCTCCCAGATGTATCGGGACTCGCATAAAATGGGTCGAAACCCCGCGTAAAACTAAATAGTATCTGTTGCTTTGGGCAACAGATACTTGTTAGAGAATGGCCAGGGGCTCAGGAGTGGGGAGCGAGGGGGCGGTGGATTCGGATGTTTGCAACTGCTTTTCGATATTGTACTGCTTGACCTTTGCGTAAAGGGTGGCCCTTGTTATTCCCAGGAGTGCGGCGGCGCGGGTTTTTTGCCAGCCGGTTTCGCGGAGGGCCCTCGCAATCAACTCTCGCTCGGCCTTGGCAAGTGAGTAGCTCTTGATTGCCCCCGACGGCGAGGCGTCGCCCGCGAAGGCGGGGTCGAGGTCGGAAGGGTCGATAACAATACTGTTAACGCCGATTTTGTCGGTTGTCTCGTAGATAATGGCTCTATCAATTACATTCCTCAGTTCGCGAACATTGCCGGGCCAGTCGTATTTCTGGAGGATTTGGATCGCCAGCCTTGTGAGCGATGTAATCTTGTCGCACTTGTCCGGACAGATCGAGGATGTTTTTAGAAAATATTCGGCCAGCAGTCGAATGTCCTGTCTTCGGCGATTGGATCTGAGCGGAGCATAAGTGATGGGAGCGACACAGAGACGGTAATAGAGGTCGTGCCGGAATCGATTTGCTTGAGCTTCTTTCTTGAGATTGCGATTACTCGATGCGATTATTGTGGCGTTTGATTGGATGCTCTTGATGCCTCCGACTTTTCTGAATGTCTTTTCCTGCAGGACTCGGAGGAGCTTGGCCTGGAGGTCGCTTGGCATTTCGCTAATTTCGTCGAGGAAGAGTGTTCCGGTTCCGGCCAATTGCAAGAGGCCCGTTTTTTCGCGGTCTGCGCCGGTGAAGGAGCCTTTGACGTGGCCGAAGAGTTCGCTTTCGAGCAAGTTTGCGGTTAGTGCGGCGCAGTTCACTGCGACGAAGGGTTCGTTCGGGTGTCTTAAGGCATGCACGGCCCTTGCAGCGAGTTCCTTGCCCGTGCCGGTCTCTCCGACTATCAGGACGGGATTGCACCTGCTGGCGGCGACGAGCCTGATAGTCTTGAGCGTTGTCTTGATCGCTTCACTGCGGCCTACGATTGATATCGATTCGGCAAAATCATCCGCGAAGAAGATGTCCTTCGCCTTCTGCGGGGTCTTTGTTTTCGGGCGTTCGATTGTTCGAGCGGCAATTTCTTCGAGGCGATCATGGTCGAGATGAGGGCTGAAACGCCGGTCAAAGATGATGAGGTCCGGATTCTGCGTTTCTATTATGTCCGATGCTTCGGCTATGGTGTCAGCCATAAATACATGTTGGCTTACACGGCGAGCCAATTCGTGGACTTCTATTCTCCTGCTTATTGCAACAGTTCTGTCTAAACTCATTCGGCCCCAACCGTAACATTCAACCCATTACAGGCTTTTCCACTGACGTGCATTTGCACGATAAGTAACGCGTATAATATGTTCAGCATAAATCGTCCGGTGGGTCGAGAGTTCTTTAATTTTTTATTGGACGGACCAATAATGTCACTCGATAGCAGGTTTTTCAAACGAGTTGAGGTCACGTTGCGTCTTTATCGGACATAACTCAGCGAAATCAAGGGGCGAATCGGGGGTGTCAAAGTTGCAGTGAGTTTGCATCGTTTTTTATGGGACTTCATCGTACAGAATGGATGGCGTGTGATTTGTGTTATGACGTATGCCAATGTTTTCAGGGTTGTTATGTTGCTGTTTTACAAGCACGCCCAAACAAAGTTTGAGCGTGCCACCCCCTAATCAGAATAGTATGACACGCCCAAACAAAGTTTGAGCGTGTCACCCGGTCCGCCGCAGGCGGACTCCGTGAACGGCTACCTAAAATGGAGGGGTTGGCGATTTACTGTTTGTCCGGGCGGTTGCAGGCGGAGCAGGGGATGTGGCGGCAGTATTTTCCGTTGTGCGGCAGTATTATCCTTTGAGATGAGAGCCTGAGTATTCAAGGCTCTTGATAAAATCAGGTTTGTTAAATTTTTCGGTGACACCTAAATTGCGGCGGGGCAACGACTTATATAGCAGGGGCGCACTGTTATTCCGTATTATGGCACGGTGGTTGCTTGGTAATCGCTGAGTCCTCTGGGCGTATGCTGGATTCGCATGTGAATAAGTTCAAAAGTTATTTTGTTTTTTTTAGGCAGGAAGATAATGGATTCAGTAGCAGCAACAAGCTCGGCAAGCGACATTCAGATGGATTATATGACACTTCTGGTGACGCAGTTGCAGAATCAGAATCCGCTTGAGCCGTTGAACAACAATGAAATGGCTTCTCAGTTGGCGCAGTTCTCTCAGTTGCAGCAGCTTGAGTCAATGAACACGAGTTTCTCTGAGGTGCTCACCGATATTCAGCGTGCGTATGCGTCGTCGTTGATCGGTAAGGAGATTTCGTTTCTTGCAGATGACGGTTCGGGCATCGGAAAGGCTGTGACAGGGACCGTGCAGGAGGTGTACAACAATGTTGAGGGCGAGACTGTAGTGGTTGCCGACGGTTACATTGTCGGCCTGAACGACGTTATATCGGTAAAGGCTGAGGCGGCAGAGATATAGGTTGAGTTTGTCAGAATAAGGAGAGTTAGAAATGAGTTTTGCATTATCTGCGGGTGTTACTGGGCTTCAGGCCCATCAGCGGATGTTGGACATAGCGGGCAATAACCTTGCCAACGTGAACACGACGGGTTTCAAATCCAGCCGGATAACCTTCTCGGAGTTGTTGAGCCAGACGATAAAGAAGGCATCGCAGCCTACGAGTACGGTCGGCGGCACGAATCCTCAACAAATGGGCAGCGGCGTTGGTATCGCGGGCATATCACCCAATATGGCGCAGGGCAATATCGTCAATACCGGTAATCCTTTGGACCTGGCGATGGAGGGTGAAGGGTACTTCGTGCTGAGTGACGGGGACAGGAACGTTTGCACGCGGGCCGGGGCGCTTGCCGTGGATGCGAACTCGAATCTGGTCGATCCGGCGACCGGCTATCTTGTTCAGCGTATCGGTTCAGTGGGTGAAAGCGACGGCTTTCAGACCACAGGCGACGGCAATATTACCGTTCCATACGACGTAGCGATGGCGGCAAGTGCAACATCGGAGGTAATCCTGGCCGGCAACCTTAGTTCCAACGCTACGTTTGATACGGTACAGACGCAGAAGCTTTCGTCAAACATAGCTCTGACGACCAGTAGCGGCACGGCGGCGGATTCAACAACTCTGGTTAGTGCTCTTGATCAGTTTAGCGGGTCATTCGGGACAACGGACACGGACGGCAAACTGTACGTTGAGGGTTATCAAGCTGGCCCGGACAACACGAAAGTGACCGATGCCACCGGTTTGGACATTAGCGCAACGACAACGCTGGGTGATGTGCTCAGCTATATTGACAGCCAGCTTAGCGGCGCGACGTATAGCGTGACGGCCAGCATAAGCAGCGGCAAAGTTGTGGTTACGGACGACACATCGGGGTACAGCAGGTCGGATATTTCACTTGCATACAGTGCTTCGAGCGACGGTACTGATTCATTGACTCTTCCGGCGTATTTTGATTTGTCCACGGTGGGCGGCGAAGAGGTCCAGAATGTGAACATCACAGTTTATGACAATCTCGGAGGCCCACATACTCTCTCCGGAGCATTTGTAAGGACGGGCACTACGAATACCTGGGATATGGTGTTAACATCCATCACGGGTAATGTCAGCGCTATTACCCCTGACAATCGACGGATTCGAGATATAGAATTTGCGACGGACGGTTCGTATTCAGGTCTGAATGCAACGACTGATGATTCGTCGGAATTTGCTGTTACGTTTGCGCACGACACCGCGAGTCCTCAGACGATTACGATGTCTTTGGGTACGGCGGGTCAGCTTAACGGCTTGACTCAATTCGCCGCCGACTCGACAGCGGTTGCGCGAGAGCAAGATGGCTATGAGTCGGGCAGGCTTTCAACCGTCTCGGTCAACAACGGCGGGACACTGATTGGCGCGTTCTCGAACGGTGTCAAGAAGGACATTGCTACGATTCAGATTGCGTTGTTCCAAAATACGTCGGGTTTGGAGAGTATTGGGAGCGGTTACTTCATACCTTCGGCGAACTCCGGTGAAGCTGTAGCGACGCAGGCCATGGCCGGCGGCGCCGGTTCCGTTCACGGCGGGGCCTTAGAGAGATCCAATGCCGACGTAGCGAGCGAGTTCGTCAATATGATTCATGCTCAGAATGGTTTCCAGGCTAACGCGAGAACGATAAGAGTTGCCAATGACATACTCAACGAACTGGGCGGGCTTATAAGGTAACATGAGGCTCTATACCTGGTTAAGACGGCGGGGCCTTTTTGAGAATTAACTATGACGGCATCAGTTGCAATTAGTTTTGTTCTTGAAGGTGTGTGGTTGGCGCTGACGCCGTGGGAGCGTTGGTCGGCCGCGAGGACTTTCAACAACTCTTCGTCAGGGCGTTGGCTGATTATTGTCTGCATTGCTGTGTTAGTCGTGCTGGTGGTGTTGTTCTGGTGGGTCAGCATGAGGCGAGTGAAGAAGGAGCGAAAAGGCACCGGTAAATCATTCGAGGAATATGCTCGGCAGAGGGGCCTGAGCCATCGTGAGCGCCAACTCCTGGCTATTGTTGCAGAGAAGGCCGGGCTGAAACGACCGGAATCTGTTTTTACAATGGGCTCGGCTTTTGGCCTGGGAGCGGCCAGGGTGATGGAAGAAGGGATAGGAGGCGAGCACACGGACAAGGAGAGCGACCAGTTGCGGACGGAGATATCTTTTCTGCGTGAGAAGCTTGGTTTCGGCCAGAAGCATTCGTCTTCGGGGAAGGTATCGAGCGGGCTGAGCAAAGTGACGACCAGGCAAATCCCTGTGGGCAAGAAACTTTACGTAACACGACGAAAGGCTCGTGCTAATGTTGATATTGAGTCAACTGTTGTGAGAAACAGCGATACAGAGTTGGCCGTTGCGCTGTCGCAGGCGGTAAAGATTGTCTTCGGCGAGATGTGGTGTGTGCGTTATTACTCCGGGGCGTCGGTTTGGGAGTTTGACACTACCGTGCTCAGTTATGACGGAGACACGCTTGTGCTGAATCACAGCGATAGTGTTCGGTTTGTCAACAGGCGTCGTTTTCTGCGAGTTCCCGTATGCCTTCGCGCGTTTGTAACATGGTTTCCATTTATGAGCCCGTTTGATGAGGCCGTCGCAGGGGGGCGTGATAGGACTGATTTGGCTGAGGCTTCCGCCGAGACGTGGGCTCCTCCGAGATTCGTCCCGGCGGTTGTTACCGAGATAGCCGGTCCGGGCTTGCGAATTGAGTCGCCGCTGGAGGTGAAAACGGGGGAGAGAATTCTGGTGGTATTCTGCTTGGATGAGGAGGGTAGCGAAGAATTGGGTCGCGGCGGCGCAGAGGGTGGAGTCGCCAGGCCAATGATAGCAGAAGACATCGGCGAAGTCAGGCACGTCAAAGCGATAGAAGGGGGCTCTTCGATAGCGGTTGAATTGACGGGCTTGGGCGACTCGGATGTAGATGCGCTGATTCGGGCGACAAATGCGGCTTCGTTGCGTGTGAGCGGCAGAGGTAAAGAAACGCCGGCTCCAGTGGGCCAGGGAGTTTGAAATGTCTGATCTTGTTTCTCAAGTAAGTTCAACGCTCGGCGGATTGAAGCAGGAGTTCAATAGTATTGCGCACAATCTGGCCAATGTCGAGACGGTCGGATATAAGCGGAGATGCAACACGTTCTCCAGGGTTCTTGCGGCACAGGGCGCCGGGAGCAAGGCTGAGATCGGTGAGGGAGTTGATCTTGACTCTGTTTTGGATTTCACTCAGGGCAACATTATCGGAACAGGTCGGCCGTTGGATTTTGCACTGGTTGGGAAAGGTTTCTTTGTTGTTGAGACGCCCGAAGGGCCTCTCTATACTCGTAACGGGATGTTTCGCCTGGATTCCAACGGGCAGATGGTGGATACGGCTGGGAGGATTGTGGCGGGCGAATCCGGACCGATCACGATACCGCCCAATGTCGGGCTATCTCAGATTAGTGTCGGCAGCGATGGGAATATCAGCGCCGCCGGCGCGATCGTAGGCAAGTTCAGGTTGATGGATTTCGGAGAGAACGAGAAGGAGCTTCAGCAGGCGGGTATCAACTGTTTCCAGGCTCCGGCGGATGCAAAACCGAATGCGGCGACGAACGTGATTGTAAAACAGGGCTTTGAGGAGGGCTCGAACGTGCAAATGGTGGAGGAATTGGTGAATATGATAATGGTCTCCAAACTTTACGAGGCGAATATGCAGTTTGTCTCGGTCAGGAGGGATGCTTCCAAGAGTATTATCGATGTGGCTATGAGTTGATACGTCCGTGGGCTTATTGTCCGGGCGTCTCCCGCCGGCGAGCAGGCGGGGACAGGCAAAAATAAGGAGAAGAACGAAATGTTAAGAGCGTTTTCCACTGCGGCGACGGGTATGATGGCGCAGCAGATGATGGTGGATGTTACTGCGAACAACCTTGCGAATATGAACACCAACGGTTTCAAGCGGAGCCAGGTTGATTTTCAGGATTTGCTTTACGTCAAGATGAGGGAGGCCGGTGCGGAAGTATCTTCGGGTATGAAGTCACCGAGCGGTTTGGAGGTTGGCAGCGGTGTTCGAGCGGGCTCGACGGTAAAAGTCTTCAGTCCGGGTGAGCTTTTGAATACGAGCAGGGCATTGGATATAGCTATTGACGGTGATGGTTTTCTTCAGGTGAGTATGACGGCGGACGGTTCTACAAAGTACACGCGGGACGGGGCATTGCAGCAAGGTCCCACGGGTTCACTGGTGACCGCCGCCGGCGATCTTATAGAGCCTGCCATCACGATCCCGACAGATGCGACCGACGTTACTATCGGTAATGACGGGGGCGTGAATATCACTAGTTCTTCGGGGGCGCAGTCGGTTGTGGGCTATATTCAGTTGGCGCGGTTTCCGAACCCGTCGGGTCTTGCGAGTGCGGGGGGCAATCTGCTGGTTCAGACCGAGGCAAGCGGCTCGCCGTTGACCGGCACGCCGGGACAGAATGGTATTGGGACCATTCAGGCGGGGTTTCTGGAGAAATCCAACGTTCAAATGATAAATGAGCTTGTGAACCTGATTACCGCTCAGCGTGCGTACGAGACGAATTCTCGTGCGATAAGGGCCGCGGACGAGATGCTTCGCAAGGCGATTCAAATAGCAAGATTCTAACCGGGAGGTAATGATGCGTAGAACGGTTGATATTATCATAATTGCCTGTGTGCTTGTTTCGACGGGCGGCAGAGCGGCTGAAAAGACGCAGGATAAGCGTCTGCGAATATATCTGCCGAGAGAAATTGTGATTGAGGATAATACTGCGAACTTGGGTCAAATCGGGATAATTCGCGGCGATGAGTCTCAGGTTGCCAAGGCCGGGGCGATTGTTCTTGGTCGGATTTCGGTGCCCGGCCAGGAACTTACTGTCGATAGACAGATGTTGTTGAGCAGGCTGGCTTGCAACGGGATTCCGGCGTCAAAGGTCAAGCTGAGCGGTGCTGAGCGGGTCAAGGTGCGTCAAAAGGGGCGGGCTATCAAGGCCGATGAGTTTGTTGAGAGGGCGAAGTTATTTCTGGGCAAGAATCTGCAGGCAAGCTCGATCTGTCAATCTGATATGATACGCGCACCAAAGGACCTGATTTTTGCGGGAGTACACACGGAT